>JADZAQ010000023.1 GCA_020852555.1 Burkholderiales bacterium | reverse complement strand
TGATCGCGTTGAAGCTGCCGGCCGCGACTGTCACCTGCTCGTAGCCGCCTACCTGCACGAAGCGCCCGATGGTGCTCACGAGGCCGTTGGCGGGATCGAGGTTGCGCAGGTTCTGGCGCCAGTCGGTATTGGGCGTGAGCGGAAACTGGAAGCGGACCATCGGGGCTTCGAAATTGCGCGTTTCCGCCGGATCGTAGGCCGCGCCGACGCGCACCACGCCCGGCGAGGCCAGCACTTCGGTGCGCGTGAAATTGACGTCGCCCTGCGCCACGATGCGCACGGTGATGCCAGCGGCATCGCTGGCCGTGACTTCATGCGTTTCCTCCCATACCACCGGAACGCGGAAGCCGTCGCTGCAGCGGTACGCCCAGCGATCGCCCACCCGCCACGACGGGGCGGGGAGCGGCGGTCCAGCGGCGCCCCCGACCGACACGCAACCGCCGATCGCCAACGCCGGCATCGTCATCAGGAAGTGGCGTCGATCCATCGCTTTCCTCGTCTCGCGCGGTCGCGTGCCGGCGGAGCGCGTCAGACGGGGGCGGTATCGGCCACGACTCCACCGGCGACGCGGACGAGGTCGGCCGGCGCGATCGGGAACATGGCGTGCGGCGTCCCGCCGGCGGCGTAGACGGTGGCGTAGTGGAGCAGGTTCCGATCGATGAAGGTGCGCAGCGGCTGGGCATGCGCGAGCGGCGGAATGCCGCCGATGGCGTAGCCCGTCACCGTGCGCACGAAGGCGGCGTCGGCCTTGCCGATCGCTTCGCCCGCCAGCGCGCCGATCTTCGCCTCGTCGACCCGCTGCGCGCCGCTCGCGATGACGAGTATCGGGAGCCCGCCCGCGGTCTTGAAGACGAGCGATTTCGCGATCTGGCCGACGGCGCAGCCGAGCACCGCCGCGGCCTCGACCGAGGTGCGCGCCGGGACGTCGTATTCGACGATGCGCGCATCGAGCCCGGCGGCGGCGAGCGCTTCCTGCACGCGCTGCGCGGAGGGCGATAGCGGCGTTCGATTCATCGGCTGATCCGTGAGCATGGCGACCTCGCGATGGCGGCGCGACGTGGCGTCATGGCTCGACGAACTCGAGCTCGACATCGTCGAGCCAGAGCGTCCCCTTGCCCTGCAGCATGGCGCCGATTTCCAGACGACCCGCGTCGTCGGGCATCGGCAGCGCGAGCGTGTACCGCGTCCAGCCCGTGGTGCCGGTGACCTCGCGGCCTTTCATGAAGTTTTCCCCGACGATCGCGCCCCCGCTCAACGCAGCCATGCGCAGCACCGCGCCGGTACCCGCGACGTCGCGGGTGCGCATCCAGCCGCTGAAGCGCGCGACTTTCCCGCGGTGAGGCCCGACGTCCACGGCCTGCGCGATGGCGCCGTAGGGTTCGGGACCGGTGTTGTCGATGCGCAGGCTCTGCGCACCGCCGTGGGGATCGGCGGCATCGAGCGTGAATTCGAACGACTTGACCCCCGCGTGCTGGAAGCTGAACCATCCCGCGGGATCGGTCCGACCACTCGGCACGGGTGATTCGAAGCCGGGATTGACGAGAGTCCATCGGCGCACCGCGGCGGCGGCATTCGGCGTGGCAGTTGCCGCCGCGGCGGCACTGCGCTGACCGGCGCCGCTCGCCTGGGTGACGGTGGGCGCGGGTGGCGCTGCGGCGCAGCCGGCGACGAGCGCCACCGTCACCGCGGCAGCCAGCGTGCGCCATCCGGCACCGCTCGCGGCGCGAGCGCGCGCCGGGCCACCACGTTGCGGCGACCCGGCGCGTCCCGCGCGTCCGGTCACCTCACGCGCCATCGGTGATGGCGCCCTTGCTGGCGGTGGAGACGAGCTTTGCGTACTTGGCGAGGAGGCCTCGCGTGTAGCGCGGTGCCGGCGCCTTCCACGCGGCGCGCCGGCGGGCGAGTTCGGCGTCGTCGACGTTGAGCTGGATCTGGAGCTTGTGCGCATCGATGGTGATCGAGTCGCCCTCCTGCACCAGCGCGATGGTGCCGCCGACGAATGCCTCCGGCGCCACGTGTCCCACCACCATGCCCCAGGTGCCGCCCGAGAAGCGGCCGTCGGTGAGCAGCCCCACCGATTCACCGAGTCCCTGGCCGACCAGTGCCGAGGTCGGCGCCAGCATCTCCTGCATCCCCGGTCCGCCCTTGGGACCCTCGTAGCGGATCACCACGACGTCGCCCGCATTGATCTGGCGCGCCAGGATCGCTTCCATCACGGCGTGCTCGGAGTCGAACACCCGCGCCGGGCCGGTGATTGCCGGGTTCTTGAGGCCGGTGATTTTCGCCACACAGCCTTCGGTGGCGAGATTGCCGCGCAGGATCGCGAGGTGCCCCTGCTTGTAGAGCGGCTGGTCGAAAGGACGGATGACGTCCTGGTCGGCGCGCGGGGTGTCGGGGACGTTCGCGAGCTCCTCGGCGAGCGTGCGCCCGGTGATCGTCATGCACTCGCCGTGCAGGAGTCCGGCCTTCAGCAGCATCTTCAGCACCTGCGGCACGCCGCCGGCCCGATGGAAATCGACGGCGACGTACTTGCCCGAGGGCTTCAAGTCGCACAGCACGGGAACCCTCTGGCGGATGCTCTCGAAGTCGTCGATCGTCCACGGCACCTCGGCGGCCGAGGCGATCGCGAGGTAGTGCAGCACCGCGTTGGTCGAGCCGCCGGTCGCCATCACGAGCGAGATCGCGTTCTCGATCGACTTCCGCGTGATGATGTCGCGGGGTTTCAAATCCTTCTCGATCGCGTTCACGAGAACGCGCGCCGATTCCGCCGCGGAGTCGGCCTTCTCGGGATCGGGCGAGGCCATCTGCGACGAGCCCAGGACGCTCATGCCGAGCGCCTCGAACGACGACGACATGGTGTTCGCGGTGTACATGCCGCCGCAGGCGCCGACCGTGGGGCAGGCGTTGCACTCGATGCCGTCGTAGTCCTCCTTGCTCATCTTGCCGGCGGTGTACGCGCCGACCGCCTCGAAGGGCGACACGATGGTCAGCGCCTCGCCCTTCCAGTGTCCCGGCTTGATGGTACCGGCGTACACGTAGATGCCGGGGACGTTGATGCGCGCCATCGCCATCATGCCGGCCGGCATGTTCTTGTCGCAGCCGCCGACTACCAGCACGCCGTCCATGCACTGCCCGTTCACCGACGTCTCGATCGCGTCGGCGATCACCTCGCGCGAGACGAGCGAGTACTTCATGCCTTCGGTGCCCATGCCGATGCCGTCGGTGACGGTGGGCACGCCGAAGACCTGCGGCATCGCGCCGCTCGCCTTCAGTGCGTCCATCGCGCGGTCGACGAGCGGCTGGATGCCGGCGTTGCACGGGTTCATCGTGCTGTGGCCGTTGGCCACACCCACGATCGGTTTCTCGAAGTCGTCGTCGCCAAAGCCGACCGCGCGCAACATGGCACGGTTGGGGGAACGGGCGATGCCGTGGGTGATGATCCGGGAGCGGCGATTCGATGCCATGGCTGCGACTCCTCCTTCGCGGGTCGGAGATGATGTTCGTCGGGGGCCGTCACCTTACCACCGGCTCACCGATACCGTCCAATGCAAAGAGGATCACTCATTGATACTTGTCTGGAATGAATGGGGCTGATACGGTGCGGCATGGACCTCCGCCAGCTCCGCTACTTCGTGGCGGTGGCCGACACGCTGCACTTCGGCCGCGCCGCGCGCCGCCTCGCGATCTCGCAGCCACCGCTGTCGCGGCAGATCGCCGCGCTCGAACGCGAGCTCGGCGTCGCGCTCTTCGAGAGGTCGACGCGCGGCGTGCGGCTCACCCCGTCCGGCAGCGCGCTGCTGCCGCGCGCCCGCCGGCTCCTCGCCGACGCCGATACGATCGCCACCGGGGCGCGGGAGCTCGCGCGTGGCGAGGTGGGCCTCCTGCGCATCGGCTTCCTCGCGGCGGCGACGTTCAGCATGCTGCCGCGGCTCATCAGCAGCTTCCGCCGGGCGCGTCCGGGCGTGCGGCTCGTCCTGACCGAAGCGACCAGCGACCGCCAGCTGGTGGCACTCGCCGAGGCGAGTCTCGATGCCGGTGTCTTGCTACCCCCGGTTGCCGATCCGGCGCTGGCCTGGCTGTCGCTCGTTCGCGAGCCGCTCGTGGCGGCGCTGCCCGCCGGGCGGCGCTGGCCGCCGCGCCTGGCGCTCGCGCGGCTCGCCGGCGAGCCGTTCATCCTCTTTCCGCGGCCGGCGGGTGCTAGCCTGTACGATCTCATCGTGAACGCCTGCGAGCGTGCCGGCTTCCTGCCGCGGGTCGAGCAGGAGGCGGTGCAGATGTCGACGATCGTGAGCCTGGTCGCCGCCGGAATGGGGGTGGCGCTGGTGCCCGACTCGCTGCGCCAGGTGCGGCGCGCGGGCGTGGTATACCGCCCGCTATCCGACCGCCTCGCGCCGGTGGAGACGGGACTCGCGTGGCGCGTCGACGACGCCACACCAGGACTCGCCGCCTTCGTCGCGCACGCCCGGGAAGCGTTCCCACCGAGAACCCATGCTCGTCCATCCTGACTTCGATCCTGTCGCCGTCCACATCGGCCCGCTCGCCGTGCGCTGGTACGGGCTCATGTACCTCGCCGGTTTCGCTCTCTTCTGGGGGTTGGGACGGGTGCAGGCGCGGCGCAGCTGGCTCACCGGCTGGCGCACGAGCGACGTCGGCGACATGCTCTGGTACGGCGTCTGGGGCGTGATCCTGGGCGGGAGGCTCGGTTACGTGCTCTTCTACCAGCCGGCCTATTACCTCCAGCATCCGCTGGAGATCTTCGCCGTATGGACCGGCGGGATGAGCTTCCACGGCGGCTTCCTGGGCGTGCTCGTCGCCCTGTGGCTCTTCGCCCGTCACCGCGGCAAGCGCTGGCTCGAGGTGACCGACTTCGTGGCGCCCCTGTGTCCGCTGGGGCTCGCCGCGGGCCGCCTCGGCAACTTCATCAACGGCGAACTGGTCGGGCGGGTCACCGACGTGCCGTGGGCGATGATCTTCCCGCAGGTCGACCGGCTGCCGCGACACCCGTCGCAGCTCTACCAGTTCGCCGGCGAGGGCGTGCTGCTGTTCGTGATCCTGTGGCTCTACGCGCGGCGCCCGCGCCCGCGTGGTGCGGTATCCGGCCTCTTCCTCGCGGGCTACGGCTTCTTCCGCTTCGTTGCCGAGTACGCCCGCGAGCCGGATGCCTTCCTGGGCTATCTTGCCGGCGGCCTCACGATGGGACAGCTCCTCTCGCTGCCGATGATCGTGCTCGGCATCGGCATCATCGCGTGGGCCTATCGGCGTGCCGGTAAGGAAGTGCTCACATCCGCTGATCGCGAGCATTGACGCGGCGAGTCATGGTCGCGCGCGGGACAAGCGAGCACGGAGGGCGACCCCTACTACCGGCGCGACCCCGCCCGCGCGTACGCCGGACCCACGTTGAGCGGGAGCGCCAGCAACAACACGGCGATGAGATCGGACACCACGCCGGGGAGGATGAGGAGGAACGCAGCGAGGACCTTGCGCCCGCTGTCGAGCATGTCGCGCAGCAGCGGCTGCTCGCCGTGCAGCGCTGCCACCGTGCGCGTGCGGAACTCGACACGTTCACTGCGCAGGACGAGCAAGCCGGCGAGGAGCGAGCCGGCCAGCCACAGCCATAGCGGCAGCCCGGTGACGCGCGCGAGGTGCGCGGTCACGACGAGGTCGAGGGCGGGCAAAGAAAGTACAATGACAAGCACGACGAAACGCATGGAGTCTCCTTGTCGGACGCTGCGATCCTCGTGCTGACTTCTCTGCCCGATCACGCCGCGGCGTCCACGCTGGCCCGCGCGCTGGTGACCGGACGCTTGGCCGCATGCGTGAACGTCGGCGCGCCCGTCGACTCAATGTATCACTGGCAGGGCCAACTCGAAACCACGCGCGAGATTCCGCTGTCGATCAAGACCCGTGCGGCGTTGTACGACGCGGTGCAGGCGGCGATCGTCGCCGCGCATCCTTACCAACTTCCGGAAGTCGTCGCCGTTCCCGTCACGCATGGCCTCGATCGCTACCTCGACTGGATCGCCGCGGAAACCGGCGCGGCGTAGTGCCGCGCTGGCGATCGTGGCGATCGCGCTGGCGGCGGCGAGCGGCGCGGTGGGCGCCGACCCCAAGCTGCTCCCGCCGGAGCAGGCGTTCCGCTTCTCGGCGCGAGCCCTCGACGATACGACGCTCGAGGCCCGGTTTGCCGTGACCGACGGCTATTATCTGTACCGCGACAAGATGGCGTTCTTCCTCGATCCCGCCGCGGCCACCCTCGGTGCAACCGCGCTGCCGCCGGGCAAGGTCAAGGACGACCCCTTCTTTGGTCGGGTCGAGACCTATCGGGGCGAGGTGGTGGTGCGGTTGCCGCTCGGGGCCTCGCTGGCCGGGCGCTCGATCGTGCTCGTCGCCGACTCGCAGGGCTGCGCCGATGCCGGCGTGTGTTATCCCGCGCAGCGGCAGAAGATCACGCTGGCCGTGCCGATGGCGGGGCAAGGCCCCGGCGCGATGGTCGAGGCGGTTCCGGCCAAGAAGAACTGGTTCAACTGACAGCGGCCGCTGTCGACGCAAGCGCCTGCCGACGCACCATTCCACTCCTCATGACGACTTCCCTCCAGCGCCGGCTCCTGGTCGCGATCGTCGCCGCGGTCGCGCTCGGCGCCGGCGCCTACGTCGCGCTGCAGCGCTCGGCGACCCCGAAGGCGGCGGTCGCCCCCGCCGCGGTTGCCGCGCTCATGAATCTGAGCCTGCCCGACGCCTCCGGCAAGGAACAGCGCCTCGATCAGTGGCGCGGGAAGGTCGTCGTGGTGAATTTTTGGGCGACGTGGTGCGCGCCCTGCCGCGAAGAGATGCCGGAATTCATCCGGGCGCAGAAGGAGTACGGCGACAAAGGCGTGCAATTCATTGGCATCGCCGTCGATCAGGCCGACAAAGTTCAGCAATATGTCGCCGAGATCGGCCTCAATTACCCCGCGCTGGTGGCCGGGATGAGCGCGATGGAGCTGTCGAAATCGCTCGGCAACGACCTCATGGCGCTGCCGTTCACGGTCGTGCTCGATCGCAGCGGGAGCGTCGCACACACCCAGTTGGGTATCCTGAAGCCCGACAAGCTCGCGTCGCTGATCAAGTCGCTGCTCTGATTGCATTCAGATTTGTCCGGGAAAATCCGACAATCGCTGGACAATTGAGCGCAATTGGCGGCAAACTCCGCCCTCGCTGGCCGGTCGGCAACGCGCGCGAACGCATCGCGGACGCCTGCCGCGGCGCGAGTGATCTTCATAACAACAGACGTACGCCGGGTTTTGGGCGCACGTCGCCAAGCGGGGTGACGAACGATGGATCTGCGCAAGCTGAAGACGCTGATCGAGCTCGTCGAGACTTCCGGCATCGCGGAACTCGAGATCCAGGAGGGCGAGGAGCGCGTGCGCATCACCCGTACGCCGACCAGCGCCCCCCCGATCGCGGCGCCGGCGCAGGTGGTCACGGTTCCGGCGCCGGCGGTTGCCGCGGCGGTTGCCGGTCCGGCCGCGCCTCCCGCCGCTCCGGCGATCGCCGATGGCCATGTGGTGAAGAGCCCGATGGTCGGGACGTTCTACCGCGCCGCGACCCCGGGCGCCAAGCCGTTCGTCGAGGTCGGTGATACCGTCACCGAAGGCATGGCGTTGTGCATCATCGAGGCGATGAAGCTCATGAACGAGATCGAGGCTGACCAGGCGGGCACCATCAAGGCGATTCTCGCCGAGAACGGGCAGCCGGTGGAATTCGGCCAACCGCTCTTCGTCATCGCCTGAGCGTCCGCGCGTGGCGATCGCTCGGCCGGGCGGGACCGGCAAGCTGTTCGACAAGATCCTGATCGCCAACCGCGGCGAGATCGCGCTGCGCGTGCAGCGTGCCTGCCGCGAATTGGGGATCAAGACGGTCGTCGTCCATTCCGAGGCGGACCGCGACGCCAAGTACGTCCGCCTCGCCGATGAGTCGGTGTGCATCGGCCCGCCACCGTCCGCGCAGAGCTACTTGCACGTGCCGGCGATCATCGCGGCAGCCGAAGTGACCGACGCGCAGGCGATCCATCCTGGCTACGGGTTTCTCTCCGAGAATGCCGATTTCGCCGACAAGGTGGAGAAATCGGGCTTTGTCTTCATCGGACCGCGCGCCGAGACGATCCGCTTGATGGGGGACAAGGTCAGCGCCAAGACCGCGATGACCAAGGCCGGCGTGCCCTGCGTGCCCGGATCGGAGGGCGCGTTGCCGGAAGATCCCAAGGAGATCGTGCGCATCGCCCGCACCATCGGCTATCCCGTCATCATCAAGGCGGCGGGCGGCGGCGGCGGGCGCGGCATGCGCGTGGTGCACACCGAGGCGGCACTGGTGCCGGCGGTCACCTTGACGCGCGGCGAGGCGCAGGCGGCCTTCGGCAACGCCGTGGTGTACATGGAGAAGTTCCTCACCCATCCGCGGCACATCGAGATCCAGGTGCTCGCCGACGAGCAGAAGAATGCGGTGTACCTGTTCGAGCGCGACTGCTCGATGCAGCGCCGCCACCAGAAGATCATCGAGGAGGCGCCCGCGCCGGGAATCAATCAGCGGCTCTTGACGCGCATCGGCGAGCGCTGCGTGGACGCCTGCAAGCGCATCGCGTACCGCGGGGCCGGAACGTTCGAGTTCCTCTACGAGGATGGGCAATTCTTCTTCATCGAGATGAACACGCGCGTGCAGGTCGAGCATCCGGTGACCGAGCTCGTCACCGGCATCGACATCGTCCAGCAGCAGATCCTGATCGCGGCCGGGCGCAAGCTCGCTTTTCGCCAGCGCGACATCGTGCGGCGCGGGCATGCGATCGAGTGTCGCATCAATGCCGAGGATCCGTATTCGTTCGTGCCCTCGCCGGGGCGCATCACCTCGTGGCATCCGCCGGGCGGACCCGGGATCCGC
The DNA here is from genome assembly GCA_020852555.1 of Burkholderiales bacterium. GTDB lineage: Bacteria > Pseudomonadota > Gammaproteobacteria > Burkholderiales > Casimicrobiaceae > VBCG01. The sequence continues at coordinate 6,917 of JADZAQ010000023.1, read as the reverse complement.
GTCGACTCGCACGCCTACCAGAACTACTACGTCCCCCCGTACTACGATTCGATGATCGGCAAGGTGATCGCCTACGCGGATACCCGCGAGCAGGCGATCGCCCGCATGCGCATCGCGCTGTCGGAGATGATCGTCGAGGGCATCAAGACCAACATCCCGCTCCATCAGGAACTGCTGCTGGACGACAAGTTCCTGCGCGGCGGCACCTCGATCCACTTCCTCGAGGAGCGCATGGCCAACCGCAAGGCGTGACGTGCACGGGAGCGCGGCCATGGACGTCCCGAGGTCGGTCCGATGAGCTACCTCGCGCTGCGCTTCGATGCCGCGGGCGCCGCGGCACTCCAATGGTCGGATGCGCTCCTCGCCGCCGGTGCGCTTTCGGTGGACCTCGCCGACCCCTTCGCCGGGACCGCCGACGAATCCCCGCTCTTCGGCGAGCCGGGGATGGCGAGCGAAGCGGCGTGGACGCTGTCGCGAGTGTCTGCGCTCTTCGCCGCCGGTAGCGACCTGGAGGCGATCGTCGCCCGCGTCGCGCGCGACCACGACCTCGCCGTCCCACCGTACGAGACGCTGCCGGTGGCCGAGGAGGATTGGGTACGCAGCACGCAGGCGCAGTTCGGCGCGATCGCAATCGCGCCCGGCTTCTTCGTGGTGCCGTCGTGGACCGAACCGCCGGATCCGACGGCGCTCAACCTGCGCCTCGATCCCGGCCTTGCCTTCGGCACCGGATCGCATCCGACGACGCGGCTGTGCCTCGAATGGCTGCGCGAGGGACTGCGCGGCGGCGAATCGGTGCTCGATTACGGCTGCGGCTCGGGGATCCTCGCGATCGCCGCCGCGAAGCTCGGCGCCAGCCGCGTGGTCGGCGTCGATCTCGATGCGCAGGCGATCGCCGCGAGCCGCGCCAATGCCGCACGCAACGGTGTCGTGGCGACGTTCAGCGAACCGGACACGTTTGCCCGGGGCTCGTTCGACGTCGTGGTGGCCAACATCCTCGCCAATCCGCTGCGGTTGCTGGCGCCTGCGCTGGCGGCGCGGGTGGCGCCGGCGGGACGCATCGCGCTCTCCGGCATCCTCGAAGGGCAAGCACCCGAGGTTGCAGCGGCGTATGCGCCCTGGTTTACACTCGTGGCGAGCCGCGCGAGCGAAGGGTGGGTGTTGCTCACGGCGACCCGAACGGCATAGCGCATGGCCGACGAACTGTTCACCCGCTGCCCCGAGTGCAAGACGGTCTTCCGGGTCACCGAGCCGCAACTCGCCTTGCGGCAGGGCCAGGTGCGGTGCGGGCACTGTCGGACCATCTTCAACGGACGCGACGAGTTGATCGCGCTCGATCCGCCCGCGCAGGACGATCCGGACGCCCCGCTCGACGAGCTCGCCGCCGGGCCGCCGACGGTGACGCTGCGCAGCGCGCACGCGCTCGATCCGCCGCCTTCGAACGCGGCGTCACCGGTGCCGGGGTCCTCGGCGAGCCGCGCCGACGAGGCATCGGTCGACGTCCAGGACTACGAGAATCGCTTCGCCTGGGCGGCGCGCAAGCCGGCGTCTCGCCTGTGGAAGGTCTTGGGCGCGATCGCCATCCCGATCCTGGTCGCCGCGCTCGTGGTCCAGGCGATCGTTCACTACCGCGATGCACTCGCCGCGCATTTCCCGCGCACCAAGCCGACGCTGGCCGCCTTGTGCAGCGTACTGGGTTGCAAGGTGCAGGCCTTGCGCAATGCCGGCGAACTGTCGATCGAAGCCTCCGATCTGCGTGAGGATCCGGCGCACAAGGGGTTGCTCATCCTGTCGGCGACGATTCGCAATCGGGCCGCCGTACCGATCGGCTATCCGCACCTCGAACTCACGCTGACCGATGCCTCCGATCAGGTCGTCGTGCGGCGCGCGCTGGCCCCCGCCGACTACGTGAGCGGCACCGTCGATACCAGCGCCGGCATCGCCGCCCACGGCGAAGTTCCGGTACGGCTGTTCATCGACGCCAGCGCGACGACGCAAGCCGGCTATCGCATCTACCTCTTCTTCCCGTAGGCGGGTGGCGTCCAGCGGCCGGCCGCCGCGGTGCGATGGCGGCGGCGCGGACCACCGCCGAGCGCAGCACCCTTCGCCGACACGCGGGTACCGACCCGTCGCACCGATTCGGCGCAAAATGCTTATCTCGACGCCCCGGTTTGGGGCAAGATCGTCGGCGCGCTCTCGAGGTCGCCGATCTACCGCTATAAGATATTGATTCGTAAAGGAATTGCGCTGGGCACGCTTTTCGCTCGGAATCCGTCACAAAGTGCGCGCGGGGTGCGCGCCGGTGAGCGCCGATGTCCGTGATATCCGCCTGCCGCGTTCGCACCCTCGACCCGCATCCCATTCCTCGTTTCGCCAGGAGATCCGCATGACATCGCCCGCCGCCGTCCTGAAACTGATCACCGAAAAGGAGGTCAAGTTCGTCGACCTTCGCTTCACCGACACCCGCGGCAAGGAGCAGCACGTGTCGATGCCCGCGAAGCAGTTCACGCAGGACAAGTTCGACTCGGGGCACGCCTTCGACGGCTCGTCGATCGCCGGCTGGAAGGGCATCGAGGCTTCCGACATGCTGCTGATGCCGGACCCCGCCACGGCGAACATCGATCCGTTCATGGACGAAACGACGCTGCTGCTCACCTGCGACGTCGTCGAGCCGTCGGATGGTCGGGGCTACGACCGCGACCCGCGCTCGCTCGCGCGGCGCGCCGAGGCGTACCTGAAATCATCGGGGATCGGCGATCTCGCCTACTTCGGACCCGAGCCCGAGTTCTTCGTCTTCGACGCTGTCGAATGGTCGGTGGACATGTCGGGGAGCTATTGCAAGGTGTTCTCGTCGGAGGCGGCGTGGTCGTCGGCGGACAAGGTCGAAGGCGGCAACATGGGCCATCGGCCCGCGGTCAAGGGCGGCTATTTCCCGGTGCCGCCGGTCGATGCGCTGCACGACCTCCGCTCCGCGATGTGCCTCGCCATGGAGGAGATGGGCGTCGAGGTGGAAGTGCACCATCACGAGGTCGCCACCGCGGGTCAGTGCGAGATCGGCACCAAGTTCGACACGCTCGTCAGGCGCGCCGACGGGCTGCAGATCCTCAAGTACTGCGTCCACAACACGGCGGCCGCGTACGGCAAGACGGCGACCTTCATGCCGAAGCCGATCGTCGGCGACAACGGCTCGGGCATGCACGTCCATCAGTCGGTGTGGAAGGACGGCAAGAACCTCTTCGCGGGCGATGGCTACGCCGGTATGAGCGAATTCGCCCTCTACTACATCGGCGGCATCATCAAGCACGCGAAGGCGCTCAACGCGATCACCAACCCGGGGACGAACTCGTACAAGCGGCTCGTGCCGGGTTTCGAGGCGCCGATCAACCTCGCCTATTCGGCGCGCAATCGCTCGGCGGCGATCCGCATTCCGTACGTCAGCAATCCCAAAGGTCGCCGCATCGAGGTGCGCTTTCCGGATCCGACCGCCAATCCCTACCTCGCCTTCGCGGCGATGCTGATGGCGGGGCTCGACGGCGTGCAGAACAAGATCCATCCGGGCGATCCGATGGACAAGAACCTGTACGACCTGCCGCCCGAGGAAGCCGCCAAGGTGCCGCATCCGTGCGCGTCGCTCGACGAGGCGCTCGACCACCTCGATCGCGATCGCGAGTTCCTCACCCGCGGCGGCGTCTTCAGCAACGACATGCTCGATGCTTTCATCGCGCTCAAGATGGAGGAAGTGACGCGCTTCCGGATGACGACGCACCCGGTCGAGTACGACATGTACTACAGCCTGTAGCGACGGATCGGCGGTGGCGCACGCATCGCGGCCGGAGAACGTGCAGGTGAACGACCTGCGCGGTACGGCTTTGCGCCGGCGCGGACCGGTACGCTACACTCGACCGCCATGCAGCGGCGTGTCTTCATCGCGGGCCAGCGGTACCTGGCGATCCTGTGCGGGTGCCTTGCCGTCACCGGCGCGCTGCCGGCGCTCGGCCAATCGCTCGCCTCGCGCGCGAAGGAGGCCGGCTGCGTGGATCGGCCGGAGTCTGCCGGAGGCGCGCTGTATCGCTGCAAGACCGCGTCGGGCGTGCCCGCGTACTTCAACGTGCCGGGCGCCGATGGTGGCGCACCGCGCACGGGCGGGAGCGGCAAGGGCGTGCCGGCGCCCGCCAACTTCCCGAAGGTCGATGCCGATACGCAGCGCACGCGCGACGATCTGCGCCGCAAGGTGCTCGGCGACGAGCTCATCGCCGAGGAGAAGCTCCTCGCCGAGGCGCGGGTGCTCTACGCCAACGGCGCGCCCAAGCCGCTGCCGGAGGAGACGGCGAACGCCGCCGTCTACCAGGAGCGCATCGCGCGCCTGCGCCAGGCGGTCGTCCTCCACGAGCGCAACGTCGAGGCACTGCGCAAGGAACTGGGCAACGCCAGGTAGTCGTGCGCCGCCTGCATCATGCGGGCAGCGGCGCGCCGTGCGCGCAGCGTCTTGGAGGCGGGCATCGGGGTCGTCGCCGTGAAGCCCGTACCGCTCGCCGCGGCGATGCCCGCCGCCGCCGGTTTCCCTGGGCTCGAGTTGCTCGCGACCGGCGTGCTCATGCTGGGCGCCGACGAGCGCGTGCTCTACGCGAATCCTGCCGCCGAGAACCTGTTCGAGCTGTCGCGGAACAAGCTCCTCGGCAACACGCCGGCCAAGCTCTTCGGCGATGCGGCGCCGCTCGCCGCGGCGATCGCCCGGGCCACCGCCTCGCGGACGTCGTACACCGAGCAGGACATCGAGCTCGGCGCAGTCGGCAAGACCCGGATGCGTCTCGCGTGCACGGTGTCGCCGATCGACTTCGGAGGTGCCGCGTTCCTGGTCGAATTCCGCCACATCGATCGGCAGCTCAGGATCGCGCGCGAAGAGCGATTGCAGGAGCAGCAGCAGGCCAATCGCGACCTCGTCCGCAGTCTCGCGCACGAGATCAAGAATCCACTCGGCGGCATCCGCGGCGCGGCGCAACTGCTCGAGCGCGAGCTTGCCCAGCCGCGGCTGGCGGCACAATTGTCGGAGCCGCTGACCGAATACACGCAAGTCATCATCGACGAGGCGGACCGGTTGCAAGCGCTGGTGAGCCGCCTGCTGACGCCGAGCCGCTTGCCCAATCACCGGCGCACCAACGTTCACGAGATCCTCATCCGGGCGCGCAACGTCGTGCAGGCCGAGTTTCCGGCGATTCGCTTCGAGCTCGAATTCGACACCAGCATTCCCGAGTTCGACGCCGACCCCGACCAGCTCGCCCAGGCAGTCCTCAACATCGTGAAGAATGCCGCCGAGGCGGTCGCGACGGGGACGCCACTGCCGCAGATCGTGCTCGGCACGCACGTCGTCCGCGGCGTGACGCTGGCGCGCAAGCGGCACCGGCTCGGACTTGCCGTGTCGGTGCGTGACAACGGGCCCGGCATCCCCGAGGCGATTCGCGAGCGGGTCTTCTATCCGCTGGTGTCCGGGCGCGAGGGCGGCAGCGGCCTCGGCCTCACCATCGCGCAGACGCTCGTCGCCCAACACCACGGAGCGATCGAATGGACGAGCGAGCCGGGAAAGACGATCTTCACCATCATGCTCCCGCTCGGCGTGCCGCCGAGCGCGGCTGCCGACACGCGGCACGAGGTGCCCGCACCATGAACGCCGGCGAGCCGCCGCCGATTCTCGGCGACGTGGCGGCCGAAAATGCCGTGCGCGGCGGGGCTTCGCCGCCGATGCACGATGGCGTGACCGGCGCGGTGTGGATCGTCGACGACGACCGATCGATTCGCTGGGTGCTCGAGAAGGCGCTCGCGCGCGAGGGGATCGCGCACCGGACGTTCGCCACCGCCTACGAGGTCTTGCAGGCGATCGCGACCGAGGTGCCCCGCGCGCTCGTGTGCGACATCCGCATGCCGGGCGAGTCGGGACTCGTGCTGCTGGAGAAGGTGAAGGCGCGCTATCCGCAGCTCCCGGTCATCGTCATGACCGCGTATTCCGATCTCGACAGCGCGGTGGCGGCATTCCAGGGCGGTGCCTTCGATTACCTGCCGAAGCCCTTCGACGTCGACCACGCGCTGGCACTGATCCGGCGCGCCACCCACGAGGCGCAGAGTGCGCAGCCGGTGCCGTCGCCGGCGGCGGAGACGTCGGAAATTCTCGGCCAGGCGCCGGCGATGCAGGAGGTCTTCCGCGCGATCGGTCGCCTCGCGCAGTCGAATGCGACGGTGATGATCACCGGCGAGTCCGGCACCGGCAAGGAGCTCGTCGCCCGTGCGCTGCACCGGCACAGTCCGCGCGCCGCGATGCCGTTCGTCGCGATCAACACCGCGGCGATCCCCACCGACCTGCTCGAGTCGGAGCTCTTCGGCCACGAGCGGGGCGCCTTCACCGGCGCGCAGGCGCTGCGCCGCGGCCGCTTCGAGCAGGCCGCCGGCGGCACGCTGTTCCTCGACGAGATCGGCGACATGCCCGCCAATCTGCAGGTCCGTCTGCTGCGCGTGCTCGCCGACGGTGAGTACTATCGCGTCGGCGGCTACGCCGCCTTGCGTGCCAACGTGCGCATCATCGCGGCCACGCATCAGGATCTCGAGGAGCGGGTGCGGCAGGGCCTGTTCCGCGAAGACCTGCTGCACCGTCTCAACGTCGTGCGCCTGCGGCTGCCGCCGCTGCGCGAGCGACCCGACGACATCGGCCCGCTCGCCCGGCACTTCCTGCACAAGAGCGCCCGCGAACTCGCGATCGAGCCGAAGTTTCTTGCCGACGCCGCGCTCGCGCTGCTCGCGCGCTTCCCGTTTCCCGGCAACGTGCGCCAGCTCGAGAACATCTGCCACTGGCTGACCGTGATGGCGCCGGGGCAGCGCATCGACGTGGCCGATTTGCCGCCCGAGGTCCGGCAGCTGCCGGATTCGGCGGCCGA
>JADZAQ010000022.1 GCA_020852555.1 Burkholderiales bacterium | reverse complement strand
GTGGCCGTCATGCCGGGACGCAGGCTGAGGTCGGCGTTATCCACGCTGAGATCGGTCGTGTAGGTCACGACGTTGCTGATGGTGGTGGAGCCGAAGGACACACGCTCGACGCGCGCCGGGAAGTGGCGCGTCGGGTAGGCGCTGACCGTGAAGCTCGCCGTCTGCCCTTGCCGCACGGCGGCGACGTCGGCTTCGTCCACGCTCGCTTCCAGCGTCAGGCGGCGCAGGTCCTCGCCCAGCGTGAACAGCGTGACCGCCTGCAGTGACGCCGCCACCGCGTTGCCGGGATCGACCGAGCGTGCGAGCACCACGCCGTCGATCGGCGAGCGAATCGACGCTTTGGACAGGTTGGTCTCGTCGGTGGCGAGCGTGGCGCGTGCCTGCGCCACCTGCGCCCGGGCGCTGTCGGTGTTGGCAAGCGCCCGTGCCAGCGTGGCGCGGGCCGTGTCCATCTCGACCGCCGACGGCACGCGTCCGTCCGACAGGCGCGCGACCTCCTCGAAGCGCTGCAAGGCGGCGCGTACCTCGCGCACGGTGGCCTCGTTCTGTGCCAGCGCGGCCTGCGCGGCGTCGAGCGCGGCGCGCGATCGGTTCACCGTGTCCTCGAACTTCGCACGGTCGAGCTCGACCAGCACCTGGCCCCTCTTCACCGTATCGTTCACGTCCACCAGCACGCGACTCACGGTGCCCGACAGCTCGCTGCCCACCGCCACCGAGCGCGTCGGCTTCAAGGTGCCGTTGGCGGTCACGGTCAGCGTGATATCGCCGCGCTCGACGGCACTCGTCACGTACACCGGTGCGGCACGCGCGGTCTGCCGGTCCTGCCACCACGCGAGGCCGACGGCCAGTGCGATGAGCAACGCGATACCGATCCACAGCGTGGGCCGGCGCCACCAGACGGGGCGACGGCCATCGCCCAGGAGCTCGTCGATGTCGGCGACCGCGGGCGACGTCGTCTTCGTGGTTCCGGGGGCGGCGGAGTCGTTCATGTCGATGGAGGCAGCCGGTGGTGTTCGCGGGTGGCGTCGTGTGCGGAGGTGGCCGCATCGATGGCATCGGGCGACCAGCCGCCGCCCAGCGCCTTGTACAGGCGCACGTGGTTGGCGGCGAGGCTCGCGCGCGCGCTGGCGACCGAGTCCTGCGCCGCCAACTGGGTGCGTTGCGATTGAAGCACCGTGTTGAAATCGATGAGTCCCGCCTGGTACTGCTGGCGCGCCAACGTGTCGGCCGCGACCGCGGCGGTCGCCGCGATCTGCAGGCTGCCGCTGCGCGTGCGATCACCCTGCAGGGCGACCAAGGCATCCTCGACTTCGCGGAGCGCGGCCAGCACGGTGGAACGGTAGCCGGCATTCGCCTGATCGAGCGCCGCCCGCTGCGCGTCCACGCGGCCGGCGATCGCGCCGCCGTCGAAGATCGGCACCGACAGCCCAGCCAACAGCGAATAGACCGACGCGCCGCCGCCGGTGAGGCCGCCCAGCGTCAACGCTTGCAGGCCGAGCGTGCCGGCGAGGTTGAAGCTCGGGTAGTGCGCCGCGTCGGCCTGCGCGACCCGCGCCCGCGCCGCCTGCACCTGCGCCTCGGCCGCACGCACGTCGGGGCGCTGGCGCAGCGTATCGGCCGGAAAAGCCAGCACCAGATCGTCGGGGGGCAGCGGCACGGCCGCGGCAACCGGTGTGGCCAGCGCCGCGGGCGGGCGCCCGGTCAGCACCGCCAACCGGTGACGTGTTTGCGCAACGCTCGTCTCCAGCAGGGGCACCAGCGCGCGCGTCTGCTCGGCGGCCGTGGTGGCCTGTTCGACGTCGAGCGTCGACACGAGCCCCGCCTGGTGGCGCCAGCGCGTGATCTGGGTCGTGTCGTCCTGCGCCGCAAGGTTGACCTGCGCGATACCGAGGCGCGTCTGCGCGTTGCGCAGGTCGATCCAGGCCAGCGCCACCTCGGCGGCCAGCGAAACCTGCACGTCGCCAAGCCGCATCTGCGCGGCTTGCGCATCGGACTGCGCCGCCGCCACGCCGGCACGCGTGACGCCCGACAGATCGAGCTCCCAGCGCGCATCGAGCCCGACGCCGTAGCGGTTCGACGTCGCCTGCCCCGCCCGGCTGCGCTGCGCAGAGGTGGAGGCATCGAGGCTGGGCAGCAGACCGGCAGCGGCCACGTCGACCAGCGCCCGCGACTGGCGCAGCGCCGCCATCGCCGATTGCACGTCGGGGTTCGCCCGCAGCGCGTCGTCGATGAGCGCGCTCAATTCGGCATCGCCGAAGCGCCACCACCAGCCGACGAGCGAGGTGGCGGACTCGGCTCGGGGTGCCGCGCCTTCGCTCCAGCGCGCGGGGACGGCCACCGCGTCGGCGGTGTCGTCCGCGGGCAGGCGCAGCGCGCAGGAGGCGAGGATCAGCGGCAGGACCAGCGCGAGCAGCGCGGTGTGCGATCCCCGGTAACGACGCCCGGCGCTCATCCCTGGCCGGTCCTGGTGGCTGCCGGCATCGGCTGCCCGCCAGTCATTGCACCTGCCTTGGTCGAAATTTCATGTTCGGTCGCATCCTTTGCCAATTGGATGCAAACGATCGGGAATCAAGCTTGCGAGATGTAAACGATGGTAAATGCCGCCGTCCGGCGCCTCGACGAATCACCCCGTCGGTGCCGGCGGCGCGGGTGGACGGGACGCTTCCCGAGACGAAGCACACGTTTCGCTTCACACAGCAGGCGCGGAGCCCGGATACCAGTTGGGATCGCGCTTCTCGACGAAACTCTGCAGGCCCTCGGCGGCCTCCGCGCTCGCGCGCTTCGCGGCGTGCTCCGCGATGATGCGCGTGAACTCCGCGTCGCTCACGATCGCGCCCGCCGCCAGCATGGCGCTGCGCTTGCTGAGCGCGACGGCCTCCGGCGCCGCCTTGAGCAGGCCATCGATGATGGGTTCGGCCGTCGCATCGAGTGCGCCCGGTGCGCAGACTTCGTGCACCAGCCCGAGCGCCTGCGCGCGCTGCGCATCGAAGCGCTCGCAGGTGAGCGCGTAGCGGCGCACCTGGCGCAGCCCGATCGTCGTGTTCAACTGCGGAAAGATCACCGTCGCCGCCACACCCCAGCGCGCCTCGGTGATGGCGAAGGTCGCCGTACTCTCCGCAATGACCACATCGCACGAGGCGACGATGCCGGTGCCACCGCCGACACACGCGCCATGCACGAGCGCGATGGTCGGCTTGGTCATCTCGTTCAAGCCGCGCATCGCGGTGGCGGTCTTCCGCGACGTCTCGAGGTTGGCCGCCGCATCCATCCGCCCGATCTCCTGCAGCCACTTCAGGTCCGCGCCAGCCTGGAAGTGCCGCCCATTGCCACGGATCACGATGACGCGCACCGCACGATCGACGGCGAGCGCCGCGAAGGTATCGAGCAGCGCCTGAACGACTTCCGCGTTGTACGCATTGTTGACCTCGGGCCGGTTGAGCGTGACGGTCGCCACGCCACGCCGATCGGTACTGCAGAGCACCACGGGCTCACCCATCATTGCCTCCTTGGACATTGCAAAGGCAGTCGGACCGCGCAAACGGCATCGTGCCACCGATGACCGCACCGCGGTGCGGCAGCGCCAGGTCGATTCTCGCGCAAAGCGCCGATGCGCGCGTCCGATCGGCACCGCAGCGCGGGGGATTGACGATTGCAGGTCGCCACGCCCGACGGAGCGCTGGCGATCCGTCCGGCGGGATGGAGCCGCTCGGCGTTTGCCGCCGAACTGGCCCAGGCGCGCGACGCGCTGCCGATGAGTGGGTCCGCGATCGACGAACTGCGCAGCGACGCGCGATACTGACCTGATCGATGGTCTACGTGGGAACCAGCGCGGTCGTCGCGCTGATCGTCAACGAGGCGGCCAGCGCGGCCGTGGCCGCCTGGTACGCCGGCACGAAGCGCGAACTCGTCACGGCGTCATGGTGCGTCACGGAGTTCGCCAGCGCGCTCCTGGGATACTGCTCACACGTACCGGTGGTGTCGCGAGCGCGGGGCCAGAACAGCCTCGAAGCGTGACATGACTATTCTCAGCACGTGGTCGTGGCCACTACGTGCACAGCGGTGACACCGCCGGCACCAGCGCGGTGGCGGCCCCAATCCTCGACTACCGAGGTATCGCCGTGGGCGCCATGGCGATCATGGGACTCGCGTTTCGCCTTGCGGAAGAGCGCCTGCATGGGTTGGCGCCACTACTCATGGAAGCGGCACGACGCCTCTCGCACGACGCCGGTGGCACCGTGATGTCGCTGTCCGCGGCCCGAGCCGACGGAAGCGCCACGCCCGGTGTTCGCTGTGCCATCGAGACGAAGGCACTGCTTGGCGAAGCGCCGTATTGGTCCCACCGCGATCACACCCTGACCTGGGTGGACATGCTCGGACCCTCGGTCTCTCGCGCGACCTTCGCACCCGACATGCGCGAGGTGCCGCGGGTCGATGTGGGGCCCATGCCGCGTCTCACGAGCCTCGCGGTGCCGCGCCGGGGCGGAGGATTTCTTCACGCCCAACCGTCGGGTCTGCGCCTCGTCGATCCCGAGCGTGGACAGGACGACGCATTTGTGCATCCCGAGTCGGCGCGTCCGCGCAATCGCTACAACGACGGCAAGTGCGGCGCGCGCGGAGGCCTGTGAATCGGCACGTTCGATCCCGCCGGGCAACCCGGACGGGTAGCCTACTGCGTGTCGATCCCGACGGCGCGTGGGAGCGCATCGACAGCGGTTTCGCCGTCGCGAACAGGATCGGATTCGCACCTGACGGCGCTACGCTGTACTTCGCGGAGTCGGCCGGCCGCACCGTGGATGCCTACGACCTGAATCTGCAGCGAATCAGGGTAAAGCGGCAGTACAGGTGACCAATCACGCCCTGATTATCGTTTCTGTAGAATCGATTCCCGCGCGCCGCCGTCTCGGCACGGAACCGGCGCATTCCACGATCCGATGGCAGGGAGTGAGCGCAAGATGAATTCGCGAGATCGACGCACCACGATGGATACGGATACCGGACTGCTCAATGGCGGTCGGCGCCGAGTGCTCGGCGCAGCGATTGCACTCGGTGCGATGGGCGCAGTGGGCAGCGCACCCGTTCGTGCGCAGGCCCGTTTGGGCAAGGCAGTGTACGGTCAGGGCAGCATCGATCCCATCTTCACGGCGGGGTACGTCGCCCTGAAGAGCGGCTACTTCACGCAGGCCGGCCTAGACGTCGAGTACCTGAACTCGCAGAGCGGTCCGCGTACGAATCAGATGCTCGCGGCCGGACAGATCATGTTCGGCGCGACCGCCGGCACCGCCGCACCCGCACTCACCCTTGCCGGTAAGCCAGCCGCGATCATCTTCGGATTCGATCGGCGCATGACCTACGCCAACGTACTGGTGCGCAAGGTCGATTTCGATAGCGGAAAATTTCGCTCGCTCAAGGATCTTGCCGGTCAGCGCGTCGGCGCCACGCAGCCAGGGTCGGTGACGGCCTTGATGGCCGTCTATCTGATGCAGCAGGCGGGAATCGCCGATCGGGTCGACATCCGGCCGCTGGGCGATCTCGCCACCATGCTTGCCGCGCTGAAGACCGGCTCGGTGGCCGCCACGATGGCCACCGCGTCGATGATGGAGCAGGCGGTCCAGGAAGGTTGGGGCGTGGCGATCTTCGACGGCACCACCGATGCCGTCTGGAACGAATTCATCGGCGGCGACGTGCCCGGCATCGCGGCCTACACGCTGCGCGAGACGATCGACAAGCGACCCGAGGTCGTACAGGCCTTCGTCAACGGCCTCGTGAAGGCGCAGGACCTCATCAATCGCAGCACGCCCGAGGAGATCACCGACCTCGTGCATGCCGATTTCATGAATGCGCTCTCCAAGGCTTCCGTGCTGAAGGCGATCACGCTGTACAAGCGCAGTGTCTGGCTGCGCGACAACGTGGTCACCGAGGACGCCTATGCGCGCATGGCCCGCATCATGGGTGACGGCCGCCAGTTCTCCAACGAGCAGATGGCCGAGGTGCCCTACGCGCGCTGCGTGGACATGCGCTTCGTACGTAAGGCGCGCGGCCTGGGCTGATGATCGTTCTGGAGGGGGTCGGCAAGACGTATCAGACGCGCGCCGGCAGCGTCGCCGCCGTCGGCGACGTGTCGCTCGCCATCGCCGAAGGCGAGTTCGTCTCCATCGTCGGCCCGTCGGGCTGCGGCAAGAGCACGCTGCTCAACATGATCGCCGGCTTCCTCCCCCCCAGCACGGGCCGCATCGAGGTCGCCGGCCAGGCGGTCGTCGGCAAGGTGCCGCCCCACCTCGGCTACATCTTCCAGCGCGATACGCTGCTGCCCTGGTACAAGGTGCGCCGCAATATCGCGCTCGGCCTGCGCTTCCGGGGTTGGAGCGAAGCGCAGACACGCGAGCGTGTCGACGCGCTTCTCGAACTCGGCCATCTCAGCGGCTTCGGGGACGCGTATCCGCACCAACTCTCCGGCGGGATGCGCCGCCGGGTAGCGCTGCTGATGAGCCTGGCAGTCGAGCCGCGCATCCTGCTGCTCGACGAGCCCTTCGGGGCGCTGGACACCCACACGAAGACGCACCTGCATCGCGAGTTGATGGAGATCTGGCGCAAGCTGCGCCAGACGGTCGTGATGGTCACGCACGATCTCGACGAGGCGATCACGCTGTCGGACCGCGTCGTCGTATTGTCGCTGCCGCCCAGCCGGGTGTTGCTCGACGAGCGCATCGATATCGAGCATCCGCGCGATGTGTTCACGCTGCGCGAGAGCGACCGTTTCCTTGCTCACTTCCAACGCATCTGGAGCGTGCTCGGCGAGCAGTTCCGCGCCGGCGCCTCGTGATGTCGCCCGCCTTCGACCCGCCCCCGGCGCCGCCGCAGGATCACGCGGAGTTCCTGGCTGCCGAGCGCCGCGAGGCCCGCCAGCGCCGCCTGCGCATCACCCTCTGGCAAGTCGGTATCCTCGCCTTCCTGCTGGGCAGCTGGGAACTCCTGACGCGAATCCCGTGGTTCGTCGCCAATACGGCCTTCGATCCGTTCTTCATCAGCCAGCCGTCGCGGGTCGCGGTGCGCCTGTGGCAGTGGCTGCAACCGGGGCCGGCGTCGGTCTGGCCGCACCTGTGGCTGACGCTCGAGGCCACCCTGTTCGGGCTGCTCGTCGGCGTAGGCAGCGGCTTCGCGATCGGCATGGCGCTGAGCCGCAATCGGATGCTGGCCGACGTCATCAATCCATTCATCGTCGCCTTCAATTCGATGCCGCGCATCGCCTTCGTTCCCCTGATCACGATGTTCTTCGGTCTCGGCATGGCCTCGAAGATCGTGACCTCGTGGTTCGTCGTATTCTTCCTCGTCTTCTTCAACACCTACAAGGGCGGGCGCAGCGTCGAGCGCGAGTTGATCCAGTTCTGCGAGACGCTGGGTGCGTCGCCGCGACAGATCCTGTGGCGGGTGAGCATCCCGACCGCCGCCGCCTGGACCTTCGCCGCGCTTCCGAATGCGATCAGCTTCGCGCTCATCGGCGTCGTGCTGGCCGAGTTCGTCGGCTCCACCACCGGCATGGGCTACCTGATGATCACGGCCCTGGCCACGCTCAATGCGACTGACATGTTCGCGGCGGTGACCTTGCTGTCGATCGTCGGCATCGTCCTCGTCTACGGAGTGACGTTCCTGGAGCGACGCCTGCTCCACTGGTCGCCGGAGTTCCGCGAGTGAGCCTCGCTACAGCAACCGGCTGGGCAGGAAGGTGATCAGCGGCGGAAACAGGATCGCGACCAGTACGACGGCAAGGACCGCGACGATGAACAGCGAGACGTAGCCCACGCACTCGCCCATTTTCACGCCTGCCATCCCGCAGGTGATGCTGAGGAGGATGCCGACCGGCGGCGTGATGCTGCCGAGCTGCATCATGATCGCCAGGATGACCCCGAAGAAGATCGGATCGAGGCCGAATCCACCGGCGAGCGTGTGCAGCAGCGGGCCGAAAATCGTCGCCATGGCAAGGGTCTCCATCACCGTGCCGAGCACCAGGATGAAGACGATGACGATCGCCAGGAAGACGTAGGCGTTCTTGGTGAAATGGGTGATCCAGCCGGCGATCACGTCGGGAACGCCGTGCCAGGCGAGCAACCAGCCGAACACCGCGGCAAAGACGATGATGGCCATCACCATCACCGTGACCGTGGCCGATTGCAGCAGGATTTCGGGTATCTCCCGCCAGGTGAACTGGCGGTACAGGAATTTCCCGATCACGAACGCATAGGCCACGGCAACGGCACCGGCCTCCGTCGCGGTGAAGATGCCTCCGGCGATGCCGGCAATGATCAGTATCGGCATGCCGAGGGCGGGCAGCGCCTCCCACGTCGCACTCCGGACCACCTTGAAGCCGGTGAAGCGCTCCCGGTGGATCCCGGGCTGGCGCCGCGGACTGGTCAGGATATAGACGATGACCATCATCGCTGCCGCCATGAGATAGCCGGGCACCATCGCACCCAGAAACAGCGCGCCGATCGAGACGTTGACCATCGAGCCGTACAGGATGAGCAGGATGCTCGGCGGCACGATCGGCGCGAGGATGCCGGCGCTCGCCTGGAGCGACGCCACGAAGGTCGGCCGGTAGCCCTTGCGCTTCATGGCGGGAATCAGCACCGAGCCGATGGCGGTGGTATCGGCGATCGCCGATCCGGACACATTGGCGAAGATCAAGCTCGACAGCACGCTCGACTGGCCAAGGCCACCGCGGAAGTGGCCGATCAACGATTGCGCGAAGCCGACCAGGCGTTGCGTCATCCCGCCGCGGTTCATCAATTCGCCGGCAAGTACGAAGAACGGGATCGCCAGCAGAGCGAAGCTGTCGGCAGCATTGGCGACGCGCTGCGTGAAGATGGTCAGCGGCACGTCGCTGATCGCCACCACACTGAGGACGGCAAGGCCGATGCTGAAGGCGATCGGGATGCCGATCGTCAGCAGCACGAACAGCAGGCCCACCATCACTACCGCTTCCATGGTCCCCCGCTGGTCATGCCATCGACCAGCGCCTGGCCCGGACGTTCAAAGCACGGGCGGCGCATCGGATCGGCCGGTCGCACCCGGATGGCGAAAGCGCACGATACTTTGCCGGACCAGTTCCCACAGCATGAGCACCGATCCCAGCGGCAGCGCCGCGTAGATCCACGATTTCGAGATGCCGAGTCCAGGTGTCATCTGGGTCGCTGCCATCTGCATCAACCGCAAGCCGCCATAGAGCAGCGCGACGAACAGGACGGCGTTCGCAATGTCGATGAGGGTCAGCATCACGAGGCCGACCCGGCCGCGATAGCGTTCACGCAGCAGGTCGGCGGTGATGTGCGCGCCGCGGGCAAAGGCGACCACCATGCCGATGAAGACCATCCACACGAGGCAGTAGCGGGCGAGTTCATCGGCCCAAGGCAGCGAATACGACAGCGCGTAACGTCCGGCCACCTGGGCGATCGTGACGACGACCATCACCATGAAGGTGACGATCACGATCCATTCGGCAAGCCGGACGTGCGGGGCAGTGCGCATCGAGCGACTTACTTGCCGAGTTCCTTGCGGACCTTCTGCACGTAATCGTAGATGCCCCGCTCCTTCGAGTACTCGTCGACCATCGGCGCAAAGACTGCCGCGAGCTCCTTGGGATCGATCTCGGTGATCTTCATGCCGTACTTGTCCTGGAGCTGCTTGCGGGCCGCCAGTTCAGCCTCCAGGCCGGTGTGCGGACGGAACCAGATGCCGGCTTCCCGGGCCGCATCCTTGAAGATCTGCTGGTGCTCCTTGGGGAGCTTCTGGAAGAATTTCTCGCTGATCTCGAAAACGGCCGACTGGTACATGTGCCGGGTCACGACACCGCGGTTCTCGACCTCGTAGAACTTCATCGCGATCACGCCGGGATCTTCCTGCTCGTGACCATCGACCACGCCGGTCTTGACGGCGGTATAGATCTCGTTGAAGCCCATCGGCGTCGGATTGAGCCCCATCGTCTTCAGCACGCGCAGGTAGAGCGGCGAGTTCGGCGAGCGCAGCTTGATGCCCTTGAAGTCGGCCAGCGTCTTGACCTCCTTGTCCTTCAGCCACACGTTGCGGTGCGCCTGGTCGACCCACCACAGGACGCGGACGCCGGTCTTGTCGAGCACCTTCTGCGCGAGATCGTCGCCGATCGGCCCATTCATGATCTTGTGGACCTCGTCGAAGTTCGACAGCAGCCCGGGCAGGCCGATCACCTCGGTCTCGCGGACATAGTTCGGCAGGATCGCCGAGTAGCCGAACTGCATCTCCAGCAAGCCCGCCTGCATCTGCTCGAACATCTCCGATTCGTTGCCCAGCGTGCTGTTGTAGAAGACCTTGAAGCGATAGGCGTTGTTGGTCTTCTGATTCACCAGCTCCTGGAACTTCTCGAAGTACTTGTTCATGTAGAAGGATTCGGATTGGATGCTGCCGATCCGGACTTGCGTCTGGGCGAATCCCGAACCGGCTGCGATCGCGAGCGTCAATCCGGCGATCCAGGTGATCAACTTCGTCTTCATGGTGGCCTCCGTGGTGGACTGCGGCTGGAACGTTACTTCAGGGTCTGGCAAATCATGGCGGGCTGCGCTCGGTCGTGGCAAATTCACGGGTCGCGTTGATTGCGGCCTCGAGCCGCTCCGGATCGATCGGCGCGGTCAGTGCCTTCACGTACGGTGCGCGAGCCCAGGTGTCGCGGGCGATGGTGGTCGCGGCCTGCGCGGGATCACCGGTAAGCCCCAGTTCCTGCAACGTCCGCGGCAGACCGATTCGGCCATAGAAGGCGAGTTGGTCGGCCATGAAGGCATCGGATCGACCCTCGAGCACCCACTGCACGAGCAGCCCCCAGGCGACCTGTTCGCCGTGCAGGGCATCAGCCACGCCGGGCACGATCGACAGGCCGCGGGTCAGCGAATGGGCGATCGACAGGCCGCCATTCTCGAAGGCGAGGCCCGACAGCAGGATGGTGGCCTCGACCGTCTCCTCGACGTGCGCGTCGGGCTGCCGGCGGCGCACCGCCATGAGCGCAGGCTCCGCGTGCTCGCGGATCACCTCGTAGCAGGCATCGGCAATCGCCTGCGCGATCGCCGGTGGCCGGGCACCGTAGAAGTTCTGGCCGCCGCTGCCGGCGCACTGCGCGACCTCGAATTTCTTGGACAGCGCATCGCCGATGCCGGAGACGAAGAAGCGCGGCGGCGCGGCAGCGATGACCGCCGTATCGACCAGCACGACATCGGGGTTGGTGGGCATCCGCCGCACTTCGAGCAAGCGGTGATCGTCGGTGTAGACGACCACGATCCGGCTCGTCGGCGAATCGTTGGACGCAATGCTCGGCACCACGACGAGTGGCATCGGCTGCTGGATGCGCACGCCCTTGGCGGCATCGATCGCCTTGCCGCCGCCGACCCCGAGGATGATATCGGCGCCGGCGGTGCGCGCCTGCGCCGCGAGCCGATCGATCTCGGCGGCAGAACACTCGCCGCCGAATGCCGCGAAGCAGGCACCCGGGCCCAGCGCCGCCTCGAGATCCGCGCGCAGCAGTGCCTGCACCACCGCATCGGCCACGACGAAGGGACGGGTGGTACCGAACGTCGCGACGATGCCGCCCAGTTCGCGCAAGGCCCCCGGCCCTTGCAGGTAGCGCTGGGGCGAACCGAAGGCGCGCAGGCTCGCTGGCTGCTCGCGCGTTGCCGCCGGCACGTTCGTCCGGCGCGAATCATGCGCCGAAGTCGACTCGATCGGACTCATGGTCATTCGGCGCCCTTTCGGTTCCGTACGCTCAGCGTGCCGCTTCGGGCGCGCAGGAAGGGTTGGCGGGCGGCGGCGCCGACGAAGTGCCGGCAGCAGCCAGCGCACCGAGACGGTGGTGCACGTCGACCAACTGCCGCGCGGCGTCGCGATAGATGCCGTACAGATCCGCGTAGAGGGCGCGCCGGGTCGCCTCGGGCTCGTGGCGAGCAACGATGCGGACGGTTTGCTGCGCGGCGCTGCGCTCGTCGGCGAACACGCCGGCGCCCACGCCGGCGATCAGCGCCGCCCCGAACGAGGCATCGGTGACCTCCGGCATCAGGATCCCGATGTCGAGCACGTCGGCAACGATCTGCCGCCACGTTGCACTGCGCGCGCCGCCACCGATGATCCGGGCCTCGCGCATGTCGAGGCCCTGCGCGCGCAGCGCCTCCAGCACGTCGCGCAGCGAGCAGGCGATGCCTTCGTAGAGCGCGCGCACGACATGCGCCGGCTGATGCGCGAAGGTGAGGCCGATGAAGCTCGCACGCAATTTCGGATCCCAGTACGGCGTGCGCTCACCCTGCAGATAGGGGTGGAAGATGAGGCCGCGCGCGCCGGCCTCGGCACCGGCAGCCGCGGCATCCATGCGCCCGAAGAGCGCCGCGCCATCGATCGCCGCCGGCCCTGCGCTGCCGGCGCCGGCCGCATCGGGCGTGAAGAAGGTGTCGCGCAGCCAGCGATGCGCCGATGCGCACGAATTGGTCGCGCCGATCGTGTACCAGAGCCCGGGCACACAGAACGGATAGTTGATGACGGTGGCCGAGGGACGTGGTGCGGTCGCGACGATGCTGATCGCTGCCGCGGTGGCGAGCTTCACCGTACCGAGACCCACGTCGCTCGCGCCGGCGCCGAAGGCCTCGACCGACGTGTCGGAACTGCCGCAGACCACCGGCGTGCCGGCTGCGAGCCCGCAGACCGCCGCCGCCCGTGCCGTGACGCGGCCGACGACGTCGGTCGGCTTCACGATCGGCGGAAGCGTGCGCGGATCGAGTCCGATCATCGCGCAGAGCCGCTCGGACCACGCATCGGCTCGGCCGTCGTAGAGCAAGGTGCCGACCGCTTCCGTGGGATCCGTCTCCCAGGTGCCGGTCAAGCGGCTGCGCAGCCAGTCCTTGGCCACGTACAGCCGATGGATCCGACCGAAAGCTTCGGGCTCGTGGCGGGCGAGCCACAGCAGTTGCGGCTGCGTCCACGTGGGCGCGGCGCGGTTGCAGGCGATGGCGAGAATCTCGTCGCCGTAGCGCTGCTGCAATTCGCTCGCCTCGACCGCGCTGCGGCTGTCGCTCCAGAGGATGGCCGGCCGGATCACGCGCCCGTCGCGATCCTCGAGGACCGGCGTATGCGCGCCGGCGCTGAACGCCACGGCCGCGATGCGATCGGCCGCGATCCCGGCCTCGGCCAGCGCGCGCGGTACCGTCGCGCAAACCGCCTGCCACCAATCCTGCGGATCCTGCTCGCTCCAGCCCGGATGCGGCGTGCGCGTCACGAGGTCGACGCTGGCTGCGCCGGCGACGCGGCCGCCGTCGGCCACGATCATCGTCTTCAGGCTGCCGGCACCGATGTCGATGCCCATGAGGTACTGAGTGTCCATCGGGTGGCCGTCCATCGCAGCGCTTTCGCTACCCCCAGAAGAAATCACGCCTGCCGCCATCCATGCAGATGCATTCGCCGTTCACGAAGCCGGCGTGCGACGAACACAGCCAGGCCACGAGGGCCGCGACCTCGGTGGGCTGACAGAGGCGGCCGATTGGATTCTGGATCGCGAGGCGTTCCATCATGTCGGCGGAGAACGTGCTGATGAGCTCGGTGGCGACATAACCGGGGGCGATCGCATTCACGGTGATGCCGTACGCCCCGACCTCCTTCGCCATCGTTTGCGTCAGACCGACGATCCCGGCCTTGGCGGCCGAATAGTGCGCGACACCCGGCCGTCCGCCGCCGGTGAAGTTCATCGACGAGGTGTTGACGATGCGCCCGAAGCCGCCGGCGCGCATCGGACCGACGACCTCGCGCGACCACAGGAAGGTGCTGTCGAGATGCGCACGCAGCATCCGCTGCCAGTCCGCAAGCGACAGGTCGGCCACCGCTGCTGCGGGCTTGACCCCAATGCCGGCGTTGTTCACCAGGATGTCGATCCTGCCGAGGCGTTCGTGGAGCCCGGCCACCGCCGAGCGTACGAACGTCTCGTCGGCGGCGTCGCCCGCCAGCATCGTCACCGCGATGCCTTCGTCCGCGAGCGACTGCGCCGTGGCGGCAAGCGCCGTCGCATCGAGATCGTTCAGCACGACGGTCGCGCCCTCGGTGCCGAGCATGTGGGCGTGCGCGCGGCCGATGCCACGCGCAGCACCGGTGATGATCGCGATCCGCCCTGTCAGTCCGAGATCCATGCTCTGCACTGCCTCCCGTCACCGTCAGCTTCACCCCGACTCCCGCCGACGCCCCGGAGAGGTCGGCGCCCACCTCCGTTCAGCGCATCGCGAGCTTGCCCGGGCAGAGGATGTGCGCGGGATCGATGCCGTTCTTGATGCCTCGCATGAGCTTCATCCCCTCGTCGCCGAACTGCGCCTGCAAGTGCGGTGCGAGCCGCATGCCGACGCCGTGATGATCGTTGATGACGCCACCTGCCCGCAGCGCCGCCTCGGCGGCCGCGGTGATGATCCGATCGTGCAGCGCCAGCGCCTCGTCGAGATCGTCCGGGCCGCGGGGCACGATGAAGCGCGGATAGATCATCGCACCCCAGTCGTACCAGTGCGACAGGTGCGTCTTCAGCGTCATGCCCCATCGGGCATCCGCCGCTTCGCGCATCGACCGCGTGACTTCCTCGTACAGCGCCTCGATGCGCGTGAAATCCGACACCGCATCCATCGTGCACCAGATCTGCGGCAGTTGCGGTGCATGGGGCGGATGGTAGAAGTCGTAGCGCCGCTCCCACCAGGTCGAGCCGATCGCCGGCGACAGCGCACGCGCGCCATGCGTCGCGCAGATCTCGTCGCACAGCGCCGCCTCCTGCGCGATCAGCCGTTCGTGATCGCCATCGACCATCAGGATCATCGTTTCGCCGTCGAGGCCGGCGGCGACCGCCTTCTCGAGACTCTGCGTGGCCGCGTACTTGTCATACAGCCGCATCACCGCCGGGCGCAGGCCGCTGGTCATGATCTCGCGGCCGGCCGCGATGCCATCGGCGAGAGTGGGAAAGCGAAAGGCGCTGAAGATGCGCGTCACCGGCAACCGCCGCAACTTGACCCGCACCGCCGTGATCACGCCGAGCGTACCCTCGGCGCCGACGAAGAGTTGGGTCATCTCCGGACCCACGCCATGCTTTGGCACCGGCGGGAGCGCCACCACGCCGCCGTCGGGCAACACGACCTCGAGCGACAGCACGTGATCCTGGATGTTGCCGTATTTCGTGGACAGCACGCCCGAGCCGCGCGCCGCCACCGAGCCCCCGACGCTCGCCCATTCGGCAGACGCCGGATAGTGGGTGAAGCTCAGGCCCTGCCGGTTCAACTCCGCCTCGAACGCCTTCACGTTCATGCCGGCCTCGACCGTGCAGGTCAGCGAAGCCGTATCGATCTCGCGGATCCGGTTCATCCGCGTGAGATCGAGCAGGATGCCGCCGCAATTGGCGTTGGCCGCGCCTTGCACGCCGGAAGCACCGCCCAGCGGGGTGACGGGGATGCGCATCCGACTGGCGAGCGCCATGATCCCGCTCACTTCGCTCGTCGAACCGGCAGCGACGGCAACGTCGGGCTGGTTGAGCGGCTGGCCAAAATGGGCGTGGATCGCCGTCAGCCAACTCTGGTCGCCGGGGTAGCGTCGACCGGCGTCGGCGCCGGTGAGCACGTGTTCGGCGCCGACGAGGCCCACCAACGCGCTCGCGGCGGCCTTGACTTCCGCACTCCCCAACGTGCCGAACCGATCATAGGCGGAATGACTGACGGGGATCGCGGTGGTCACGTGGCCTGCCTCCTGTGGGTGCAACTTGCGATCTTCGGTGCTGGGGTAACATCCGTAAAGTTGAATCTTGCAATCCATTCATTCAGTATTTCTGAATATCATGCGCGCCTTGAATCCCGATCGCCTCCGTACGCTCGTCTGCATCGTCGATCTCGGCTCGTTTGCCGCTGCCGCCCGCGCCCTGCATCTCGCGCCGCCCACGGTGAGCCTCCACGTCTCCGAGCTCGAGGCGCGGCTCGGGGCGTCGCTGCTGTTCCGCGACCGCACGCGCGTGACGCCGACCGGCGTCGGCCAGACGCTGGTCGAGCGCGCGCGGCTGCTGCTCAATCAGGCCGATGCGATGGTGGAGGACGTTCGCCTGCAGATACAGGGCAAGCGCGGCCGCGTCCGCATCAGCTCGTCGACCCCGGTCATCGCCAACCTGCTGCCCGGCGTCCTCGGCCGCCTCGCGCGGGACCACCCCGGTATCGAGGTCGAACTGTCGGTCTGCACGTCGGAGGAAGCCCTCGCCCGGGTCGGTGAGGGCTCGATCGACATCGGCATCGTGGCCCTGCCGCAACCGAAAACACCCGCGCTGCGCATCGTCCCCTGGCGCCGCGATCCGGTGGTGGCGCTCGTCCCTTCGAACTGGACGCATCCGCGGCGCGCCACGCCGGTCTGGCTCGCCGGCCGGCCGCTCATCCTCAACGACAACCGCACCCGCCTGTGGCGGTTGACGACCGAATGGTTCGCCGCCGCCGGCTTCCACCCGAAACCGAGGATCGAGCACAACTACAACGAGGCGATCAAGAGCCTGGTGGCCGCCGGCTATGGCGCAACGCTGCTGTCGTACGAAGCCACGCCGGCGCTGGTCGACCCACGCATCACCATCCTGCCGCTGACGCCTCCTCTCTGGCGGCCGCTTGGCATTGCGCATCGCGCCACGGCGATCGAGCGCCCCGTCCAACTGGTGCTCGACGTGCTGCTGGCGGCACCGGTGGCGGCGGCGCCTTCACCGATGCGGGCGCCGGTGTCGGGGTCGTGATCATCTCCCTTCGAGTTCGACACCGCACAGGCATCCGCATCGCCACCGCGCAACAGCCACTCAACCCTTCACCGCGCCTGCGGTAATGGCATTGACCAGGTGCCGCTCGAGGAGTGCGTAGAGGACCATCACCGGCACCGCCGCAATCACCGCGGCCGCCATCAGTTCGTTCCACTGCACCCGATACTCGCCAACCATGTTGGCAATCCCCACCGACAGCACGTACATCGACGCATCGGTCGTCAGCACCAGCGCCCACACGTAGGAGTTCCAGGCGATGAGGAAGGTGAACAGCGCCACCGCGACGATCCCGGGTCGCGCTAGCGGCAGGATGACGCGCCAGAATGCGGTCAGATGCGATGCGCCGTCGATCATTGCCGCCTCATCGATGTCGCGCGGAATCGAGCGGAAGAACCCGATGAGCATCCACACCGAGAACGGCAGCGCGAACGACGAGTAGGCGAGTACCAACGCGAGATACGTGTTGAGCAGGCCAAGATCGGACATCAACCGGAAATACGGAATGATGAGCAGCGTCTCCGGCAGCATCTTGGTGAACAGCAGCAGTACGATGAAGGGCGTCGCGCCGCGCGGGAAGAAGCGGGTGAACCCGTAGGCCGCCAGCGCGGCGAGGACTACCGATAGCGCCGTGGTACCGAGCGCGACGACAAGACTGTTGACGAAATACCGTCCCACCGGGCGCTCGGTGAGCACGGTGCGATAGGCGTCGAGCGACCAGTTCGCCGAGGCGAACGATGGCGGCGACAGGAAGATCTCCGATGCCGGCTTGAGCGACGTATTCACCATCCAGTAGAACGGAAACACGACCACGGCCAGCGCCGTAAGCGCGGCAACCCAGCGCAGCCACGTCATCGCTCGGGTCTCGTCACGCGAATGTGCACGATCGAGAAGGCGAGCACGATGAGGAGCAGCAGGACGCCGATCGCCGCCGCCTCGCCGAAGCGGTTGCCGCGGAACGCCGTGTTGTAGAGAAGAACCGGCAGCACCTCGGTCGCCTGCGCCGGGCCGCCCGCGGTCATGACCCCGATGATGTCGTAATGACGGATGGTGTTGATGACGTCCAGCGTCGAGGCGACCACGAGCAGATAGCGCAGGTTCGGCAACGTGACGTAGCGGAAGCGCTGCCAGGCGCCGGCACCGTCGATCGCGGCCGCCTCGTACTGCTCGCGAGGAATCGTTTGCAAGCCGGCGATCATCAGCAGCATGACAAATGGCACGCCGCGCCAGGTATCGACCGTGACGATCGAAGCGAACGCAAGCGCCGGCTCGCCGAGCCAGGCGAGCGGCGCCTTGACGAGGTGCGCGGCCTGCAGGAGGTAGTTGACGACGCCGAACTGCGGCTCGAGCAGCCACAGCCAGATGGTGGCGCCGACCGCCGGGGCGACCATCCACGGGGTGAGGAAGGCGATGCGCAGCGCGGTACGCGCGAAGCGCAGACCATCGACCAGCAGCGCGAGCGCGAGGCCAATTGCGATATGCAGGGCGACCGCCGAGACCGTGAACGCGAGCGACACGCCGAGCGAATGCCAGAATACGTCGTCCGCGAGGACTCGCTGGTAGTTCTGCAGGCCGACGAAGCTGGATGCCAACCCTCGCACGCGCGTGAGGCTGGTGTAGAACGCGTGGCCGAGCGGAAACAGCACTACCACGCACAGAAAGAGGAACGCCGGCGCGACGAAAGCATAGCCGACGCGCCGGCGTCGCGACCAGGCAGTCATCCTCGGGCGGCTACAGGTCCTTCAGTTTCTTGGTGACCTTCGCGTCGAGGTCGCGGAAGATCTCATCCGTCTTCTCCGGCGCGAGCAGCGCCCGCTGCACGGCGTCGACGATATCGTTGGCCGAGATCTCGGCCCAGATCGGCGACGGCAGCGGGTAGCTGCGCGCGTGGTTGCCGATCCGCACGAACTGCGCGAGGAGCGGATCGGCCTGGATCGCCGGATCGTCAGCCATGTCGTTGCGGGTAGGCATCCAGTTCGCCACCTTGGCACGCTCCACGGTCCACTTCTTTCCCGCATCGAACTTGATGAACTTCCACGCGGCATCGGGGTGGGGGCAGCTCGCCGAGATGGACGAGGCGGCGACACTGGTGAGCGTCGGCGCATCCGGAACGTTCGCCGGCGGCGCCGCAACGAACACCTTCCCCTTCAGCGCCGGATTGTCGCCGTTCACCTTGGCGATCGCCCAGTACGCATTGCGCATGGTGGCGATCTTCTGCTGCGCGAAGAGATTCGTCTGCTCCAGATAGTTGGTGGTCGTCGGCGCCGGTGCCGCCACGCCCTCCTTCACGAGGCCCAAGTAGAACTTGATGGCCTCGAGGCTCTTCGGGTTCTTCGCGAAGGTCGCCTCCGTCATGTCGGCGTTGAATGCCTCGCCGCCGTTCGACCAGATCCACATGAGGAGGATGCGTGTCGTCGTATCGGTCTTCCCACCAAGTACCGCGGTCGCCCAATGGTCGGTACCAGTGAGCTTCCGCGCCCACGTCAGGTACTCGGTCCAGGTTTTCGGAGGCTTGGCGGGATCGAGTCCCGCACGCGTGACGAGATCCCGGTTGTAGATCTCGGCGTAGGTGCCGCCCCAGATCGGCAATCCGTACAAATGACCCTTCCATTTCGAAGCCGAGAGCATGTCGGGGCTCCACGCGCGGCGGAACTCCGCCGGCTCCGCATCCCAATACTTGTCGAGCGGCATGAGGTAGCCGTTGTACGCAGCGGTGGTGAGGTCGACGCTGACGATGCAGGGTGCCTTCTTCGCCTGCGCGGCGGCGACGAACTTCGTCCAGTGATCCTTGCGCGCAACCAGCACAGGCTCGATCCGGATGCCGGGGTTGTCCTTCTCGAACTCGGCAATGGTCGCTTTCCAGACCGGCTCGTACTGGGACTCGGTGAGATTGGCGGTCTGCCACTGCAACACGGTCGGCTGCTGCGCCGCTGCGGCTGTCCACGCGAATGCGGCCGCGAGCGCCGCGGCCAGGCGGGAAATGGTGCGCATCGGTCCTCCTATCGATAGAGCGAGCCCGCGCGCTCGGTGCGCGGCTGGGGGCGAGAGGCGTGTTCCGCGAGCGCCTCGAGATTCGGTTCGATGCCCAGCCCCGGTCCGTCCGGCAGCAGGAAGTGACCGGCGTCGAAGCGGATGGGCACGCTCGATGCCCGATCGCGCTGCGCGCGCTGCGGTTCCATCTGCTCGAGGACGAGGAAATTCGGGATCGACGCGGCGAGATGCATCGCCGCGGCAGTGCAGATCGGCCCCCCGGGATTGTGTGGCGCGACCGGAATGTCGTACATGTCGGCGAGCATCGCGATCCGCCGCACCTCGGTGAAGCCGCCGGCGTGCATGAGGTCCGGCTGGATGATGCGGCAGCCCGCATTCTCGATGATCTCGCGGTACTCCTGTCGCGAGAGCAAGCGCTCGCCGGTGGCGATCGGCGTACGTAGATCGCGCTGAAGCTGCGCCATCGCCTTCGCGTTCTCGAATGGAATCGGCTCCTCGAACCAGCCGGGGCGGTACGGACGCAGCGCATCATCGAGCAGCACCGCGGTGCGCGGTGAAAGGAACTCGCTGCACTCGATATAGATCTCGCCGTCAGGACCCAAGCCGTCGCGCGCGGCCTCGACCAGTGCTGCGGCGCGGCGGATCTCGCCAGCCTCGTCATCGCGCAGCCCTTCGTACGAGAAAGGGCGACACTTGAACGCGCGAAAGCCACGGCGCACCGCCTCCCGGGCACCGTCGAATGCCTGCTCGGGAGTCGTCACCCCCTGCAGCCAGTGGCTCGCATAGCCACGCAACGAGGTGCGGAACACCCCGCCCAGCAAACGCGCGACCGGCACGCCAAGTCGCTTGCCCTCGAGATCCCACAGCGCAACGTCGAGCGCCGACAACGCTGTCTGGAACACCGCACCGCCACGCCAGCGCCATGCGTGATAAAGGCGGTGCCAGTGCCGCTCCGGCCCGGCTGGATCCTCACCGACGAGGTGCCGCGCATACTCGTGTACTGCCGCCTCGACGGCTTCGATGGCCCCGTGCAGCGACGCCTCGCCCCAGCCGACGAGGCCCTCGTCCGTGCTCACCCGCACGAACATCCAGTTGCACCAGTCGACCCAATACTTGAAGGTGTCGACGCGGACGATTCTCATCGGACTTGAAACGTTTCAAAGAGTGCTACCCTACGCTCGATCCGCGCGCCGCGCAAGGGGGGGAGGGAGACAGGCGGACGTGAGATGAACGGAGGTTACCGCGATGCCGCGCAAGCCCACCATGGTCGACGTTGCCGAGCGCGCCCGCGTGTCGCTCGGCACCGTGTCCAACGTCATCAACGGCCGCGCTCACGTCGGCGACACGCGTCGCGCGCGCGTGGAAGCGGCCATGGTCGCGCTGGGTTACGTGCCCAACGCCGCTGCGCAGACGCTGCGACGCAGCGAATCGCGCGTCATCGGGCTATGTGCCCCCCTCACCTCGAGTGCGTACTTCGCCGCACTCCTCGAGGTGTTCGAGCAGCTTGCCGCCGCCGACGGTTACGAGATCATGCAGGTGTTGAGCCGCGGTGACCCGGCACTCGAGCTTCGCCGCGTACAGGCGCTGGTTGGCCGCAACGTCGATGCGCTCATCCTGATTCCCACTTACGACGCACGCGCCACCTTGGATCTTGTGGCAGAGCGCGCGACGCCGACGGTCATCGTCGACCGTATCGGGGTCGACC
Source organism: Burkholderiales bacterium (assembly GCA_020852555.1). GTDB lineage: Bacteria > Pseudomonadota > Gammaproteobacteria > Burkholderiales > Casimicrobiaceae > VBCG01. Next base: position 12,253 of record JADZAQ010000022.1, on the reverse strand, counting down.
GTCGCTTCGACTACGTCGCGATCGACGATCGCAGGGCGATGCGCAAAGCCACGCGCGAGGTGCTCACGTTGGGCCACCGCCGGCTGCTCTTCATCGTGAACGATCCGCGCCTACCGACAACGCACCAGCGCATCGAGGGTTTCGAAGAGGCGGTACGCAACGTGCGTGCGGCGCGAGCTGCCGTGCTGCAGCGCAAACCTGCGGATGATGCGTTCGCGCAGCAGTTGCGGCAAGTCTTTCGCGAGACGAGGCCGACCGCCATCATCGCCAGCAACAGCGCGATCGCGCTGACGCTGGTTCACAATCTCATGGCAATGGGCAAGCGCTGGCCCGCGGACGTATCGTTGCTCGCCTTCGACGAGCCGGTGTGGGCGCCGATCCTCTCACCGCCGCTCGCCGTCGTTCGCCACCCAACGCAGCGCATCGCACGCGAGACTTGGCAACGCATTCTGCTGCGCATCCGCGAGCCCGCGACAAGGCCGAGGCGCGTCATGCTCGAGGCGGAGTACGTTGCCGCGGCGTCGCTCGCACCGCCGCCCTCGGGACAGCGCGGAGGCCTGCGGTAACCTTTGGAGCCCGTTCTCCCGGGCGATCGGCGTGCCGCGGTAAGAACCCCTCCTGGCCACCTATCGGACGTCGCCGATTAAGGCGGTGGCAAGCCCCGGAAATACTGCGACGAGCGCCAGGACGATCAGCATGATCACAACATAGGGGAGCGTCCCCATGATGATCCGCTCGAGGCTGACGTCGCGTACGACGCCTTGCACGACGAATAGATTGAGACCAACCGGCGGCGTAATGAGGGCCATCTCCATGTTGATGATGAGGATGATCCCAAACCAGATCAGATCCCAGCCGAACATCGTGATGATCGGAACAAGAATGGGGGTCGTGATGACGATGATCGACAGCGTCTCCATGAAGCAACCGAGAAAGATCAAGAGCAGGTTGATCGCAATGAAGACGAGCCACGGCGACACGTCGAGTTGCGCAACCGTACGGGAAATCACGGGCGCAACCTGCGTTGCCGTCATCGCATAACCGAAGACCATCGCACCCGCGATGATCATCAGCACCATCACGCTCCCTCGCGCGGTCTCTTGCAGGATGACCCGCAGCTTTCGCGAGTCGAGCTCACGATAGATTGCTGCCGAGAGCGCCAGGCTCGCGAGTGCGCCAAGGGCCGCCGCTTCGGTCGGGGTCGCGATCCCCTGGTAGATGGAACCCAATATGATCCAGATGAGAATGGCGATCGGACCAATATGCCGCAGCGCGAGCAGCCGGTCGCGCCAGCTGATGTTGAGAGCGGCCGCGGGTCGCTTGATCCGGGTCTGCTCGCGGAGCGCGCTGATGACTTGATAGGTGATGAACGCTCCAGCCATCACAAGACCGGGGACGATCCCGGCGATGAACAGCTTGCCGATCGATTGCTCGGCGACGATGCCATAGACAATCATCGGAATGCTGGGCGGAATCAAGATTCCCAACGTGCCGCCCGCGGCAACGGCGCCGCACGACGTGCTGTCGCGATAGCCGAAGCGGCGCATCTCATTGACCGAGAAACGGCCGATCGCTCCGGCGGTTGCGACGCTCGACCCGGAGACGGCGGCCATGATGGTGCAGGCAAGCGTGGTGGCGACGATGAGGCCGCCAGGCACTCCGTGCATCAGCGTGGCCAGCGACGTGTAGAGTCGTGAACCCATGCCCGATACGGAGATGATCGCCCCCATGAGGATGAACAGGGGTACGGCCGTCAGCGTGAAACTCGTGATCGAGCCCCAAAGAGTGGGCGCCACCAGACCCAAGGCGTCGAGGTCACCACCCTGAAGGTACAGCGCGCCGATTCCGACGCCAAACAGCCCGAACGCGACGGGGACCCCGATGGCGAGAAGGGTGATGAGCGCGGCGAACATCGCCAACCCGACCCAGATTTCCATTGTTCCTTCCCAGCGAGTCGACCGACGGTCGGCTTGCTCAGCTCGCAGTGTCCCGCTCGCGGGCGATGATCAAGACGATTTGCATGGCAAGCATCCAGGCCATGCCGATTGCAAGGAACGAGTATGGGATCCACAAGCGGATGGCAACCAGGCCCCACGATTGCTCGCCGCTGGTAAAGGCGTCCCACCAGAACGCCGCACTGAGCCAGGTGAGGATCGCCAATATCGCGATGACGACGGCGTCAGCCACGCGCACCAGCACGCGCCTTGTGCCAGGCTTCACACGCGTCAGCACGACATCGACATTGACGTGCGCCCCCTCGGCGAGCGCGTATGCCGCTCCGATGAAAGTGATGAACGCCGTCAGATACATCGAAAGGTCATTGACCCAAGCGGTGGTTATCCCCAGAGCGGCACGGCCGATGACTTCGATGGTGACAAATATCGCAATCAGGAACGCGGCCGCACCGACCGCGATTCCCGACCATCGGGTCGCACCGGCGAACCACCCCCGGCGATCACCATCGCCCGGGGGAGTGTGCCGCCAACCAGGTCCGACTTCTTCCCTCACTTCGTGAAACGGCTGCTGTCGCGGATCAGTTCCTCACCACCCGGAATGTCCTTGGCGAATTTCGTGAAGCTGTGCTGCGCGAACCAGGCTTGCCAAGTCTTCCAGTCGGGCTCACTCATCTTCTCGACCTTGACGCCCTTGTCGGCGAACAGCTTCGCGACGCGCGAATCCTCCTTCTTCGCACCCTCGAGCGCGGGTTGCTCGAGGCTCGCGCCGACCTCCATCATGATCTTCTGTTGCTCGGGACTAAGCTTGTTCCAGGTCTTCATGCTGATCGCGATGGGCTCGATCGTGAAGTAGACGCTGAAATCCACGGGTGAGACGTAATACTTGGCCACCTCGTAGATGCGATACGCTCCGAACGAACCCGACGACGTCCACATGCCATCGAGCAGCCCGAGTTGCATCGCGCTGTAATTCTCCGACGAGGGCATCGAGACGGTACTCGCCCCCGCCTGCTGCAACGCGTACTCCATGAATTTGCCCGCCGCTCGAAGCTTCAACCCCGAGACGTCTTCCGGTTTGTGAATCGCCTTCTTCGTCGATGCCACACCCCCGGAAATCTGGATCCACGACAGCGTCTTGAACCCGAAAGCCTCGGCCTTCTGCTCGAGGCGCTTCCACGCTTCCGAAGTACGAAACGCGAATACGTCGTCATGGGTCTTCCACAGTCCCGGCAGCAGGACCAGGTTCATCTCCGGAATGGCGCCGGCCGCATAGATGTACGGATATACCGCGAGATCGACCGTCCCGTTCTTGAGGGCGGTGTGGGTCGCTCCCGCCTTGACGAGGGATTCCGCCGGGAACACCGTGATCTTGATCTGCCCATTGGAGCGCTTCTCGACCTCCTGCACGAACTTGGCCGCGGTCGCGATGACATAGTCGGATTCGTCCTGCGGCCACTGATGCGCGAGCTTCAGATTCAGGACTTGAGCAGTACCGACTCCATACGCCATGAGGACTCCCGTCACCAGAAGCGCCCGGAACATCATTCCGAATGTTGCGTACATATATGCCTCCTTCACGTTGTGGTTGGAACTGCGAGCGCTAGTCGTGGTTCCTTGGCGGCTCGATCAGCCGTGCAAGCAGATCGCGGTAGACGTCTGCCGCGTGCTCGTCGAAACGGGACGCGGGCAGCCGCTCCAGCACCTCGTTGAGGCGACGCACCGCGAGCATATGTACCCGGTATCGGTTGAGCCGGCGCCGCCGAGCGACCTCGGCACCCGGCCGGGCACACCGCACCAGCGCCTCATCGATCAGCCGGCTCAATTCATGCAGGCCCGCGTCCTCGTCGTGGCGAACGAGGACGATCGGCGGTGCGGGGGTCTTGCGCCGTCGACCGAGGACCGAACGGAGGTCGTGTGCCGTCGCCTGCGCACCGGCAAGGTCCGCCTTGTTGACGACGATGATGTCGGCCGTCTCGAGAATGCCGGCCTTCATCGCCTGTACTGCGTCACCCGAGCCCGGCATCAGGACGAGCAATTCGACGTCGGCCAACTGCCGAATCGCGTATTCGGATTGACCGACCCCGACGGTCTCGACGATGATTTCCGCGAAGCCGAAGTCGTCGATCGCCGCAATGACCTCGGGCAGGTTGTCGCTCAGGCCATCCTGGGTCTGACCACTGGCCAGCGAACGAATATAGATCCGCGGATCGTCAGCAACCGAGTCCATACGAATGCGATCCCCAAGCAGCGATCCGCCGGTATTCGGACTGGTGGGATCGATGGCGATCACGGCCAAGGGAGCTGTGCGCTCCACGCGAAGGCGCGCGAGCCGCGCGACGAGCGAGCTCTTGCCAACGCCGGGCGATCCCGTGACGCCGATCCGCGGCGCTGCCGATCCGGTGCTTCCCGCGCTGTGCAGCGTCTCATCGACGCTCGCGCGCACCGCACGGCTCAGCGCGCGCGCCAGGCCGCGACGGTCGATGCTCACGGGTGTGGGTGTCGCTCCGCTCACTTTGTGTGATTCAGCAGGCTGCGGTTGTGTTCGCCCAGCATCGGAGGGGCACGATATTCGTCGCTCACCCCGAAAAGCTTGATCGGGTTACCGACGACCCGGATCTGTCCTTCCGCGGCTGGAATGGTGGCAACCATCTGCCGCGCTCGCGCGTGCTCACTCGCCAGCGCCACCTCGAGGCTCTCGACACCTGCGGCGACGATGCCCAGCGGTGCGAGCCTGGAGACCCAGTGTTCGGTCGTGTCGGCGGCAATGACTTCGGCGATGGAATCCAACGCGAACTCGCGATTCGCCCGTCGCGCTGACATCGTGGCCAGGCGTGGATCGACGATCCATTCCGGATGCCTGATTTCGTCGCAGAAGAGGTGCCAGAAGCGGTCGTGGGTAATGAACAGAGTGAGCCAGCCGTCCGCGGTCCGGAAGATCTGCGCAGGAACGATATAGGGGTGCGCGGAATGCGGATGCCGCTCGGGCCGCTCGGCCGCATTCAGCCATGCTCCGGCCAGGTAGTTCAACTGGGAAAGCATCACGTCGTACATCGCGATGTCGACCTGTCCCCCCTTTCCTTCCACCAGCTTTGCGAGGAGGCCTACCGCGCCCATGATCCCCGCCGAATTGTCCACGGCCGAGTAACCTGTCTTCGTGGGCGGGTCGTCGGGGTCCCCGGTCAGGGCCATCACTCCGGTCAGCGCCTGGATCACGTAGTCGTACGCCGGCCGCTCGGCAAAAGGGCTTTCCAAACCGTAGCCAGTGAGGGCCACACAGACGAGCGCCGGGTTCGCGGACTTGAGCGCATCGTAGGTGAGACCAAGCTTGCGAATGGCGCTGGGGCGAAGATTGGTGATCAAGCCGGCGGCGGTGCGTACGAGAGCGACGAGATCAGCCCGCCCGGATTCGGACGCCAGATCCAGAACAACGCTCTTCTTGTTGCGGTTGAGGCTCGCGAAGTAGGCATTGTGGCCGCCGACACGATGCGGGCTGATCGACCGGGCGATGTCCCCGTCTCGAGGCTCGACCTTGATGACCTCGGCTCCAAGATCCGCAAGGAGCATCCCGCAGTACGGCCCCATCAGCATGTGGCCTACTTCGATGATCCGCTTGCCGGAGAGGGGAAGGCTCATGAGAGCAGGCTGGAGAGGCTCGCGATGACGTCGTCGAGCGGGATGTCACTGGTGTAGACACCGCGTACGCCTTGCGCACGCAGCGCGCGCTGGTCATCCGCCGGAATCGTTCCGCCCACGAATACGGGGATGTCGCCAGCACCGAGGGCGTGCAACTGTTCGAGAGTCTGGGTGACGAGCTCGTTATGGCTTCCCGAGAGAATGGACAGGCCGACCGCATCGACGTCCTCGTCAACCGCCACACGGGCTATGAAGCCCGGCGCCTTGCGCAGCCCGGTATAGATGACGTCGGCACCGGCGTCGCGAAGGGCGAGCGCCACGACCTTGGCGCCCACGTCATGACCGTCGAGACCGGGCTTGGCGATCAGAATGCGTTTGCCGAGCAGCGACGGCGCCTCGTCGGGTGTCGGGCTCATAGCTGCACGGGCTCCAGAAATTCGCCCCACTGGCTTTTCAGGCGAGACACCATTTCGCCCACCGTGGCGTACGCGTGACAGCAATCGATAAGGTACGGCATGAGGTTCTCGCCATCGTTGGCGGCGGCTTGCTGGAAACGATCGAGCGTGCGTGCAACCTCGCTCGCGTTCCGCCGCTCGCGGATTCCCGCGAGCTTCTCGAGGACCCGGCGACTGACCTCGGGGTCCAGATGGAAAACTTCGCCGGAGTCGGCAGACTGGTCATCGCGACGGAAGCAGTTCAGACCGACCACGGGCAACGTGCCGCTGTCGATCTGCTGTTTTCTCTCGTGGGCACGCCGCGCGACGCGCTGCTGCATCCAGCCGTCCTCGATCGTTCTGACCGTTCCACCGTAGTCATCGACTTCCTTCATCAGCGCATCGATTTGCCGCTCCATCTCGTCGGTGAGATATTCGGTGTAATAGCTGCCACCCAGTGGATCGACGGTGCGCGCAATGCCGCTCTCGTGTGCGACGATCTGCTGGGTGCGCAGGGCGAGTTCGGCGGAAAACTCGGTGGGAATCTGGAACGGCTCGTCGTACGCGCAGGTAAAGATCGACTGTGCCCCACCGAGCACCGCAGCCATCGTTTCAATCGATACCCGGACCACGTTGTTGTAGGGCTGCGGCGCCACCAGAGACGAGCCGCCGCACACCACCCCGAAGCGGAACATCTGCGCTTTCGGATCGCTGACCGCGTAGCGGTCGCGAAGCAAGCGAGCCCACACGCGCCGGCCGGCCCGGAATTTCGCGACCTCCTCGAAGAGGTCCATGTGCACGTAGAAGAAGAACGACAAGCGCTTGGCAAACGTATCGACCTCGCCCCCGCGACGCAACAGCTCATCGACGTAGGCGAGCCCGTTGGACAGGGTGAACGCCATTTCCTCCGCCGCGGTACACCCGGCGTCGCGCATGTGCGCACCGGCGATGGAGATGGTGTTGAAGCGCGGCGTCTCGCGATTGCCGAACAAGATCGTGTCCGAGATCAGTCGCATCGAGGGCTGCACCGGAAAGATCCAGGTGCCGCGTGCGACGTACTCCTTCAAGATGTCGTTCTGAATGGTGCCGGTGAGCTTCTCGCGCGGCACCCCGTTTCGATCGGCGCAGGCGATGTACATCGCGTAGATGATCGCTGCGGTTCCGTTGATGGTGAACGAGGTCGAGATCCGCGACAGATCGATGCCCTGGAACAGGAGTTCCATCTCCGAGAGATTCGAGAGGGAGACGCCGACCTTGCCGATTTCCGGCCGCGCCATCGGATCGGATGGATCGAGCCCGCACTGCGTCGGCAGATCCAGCGCGATCGACAAGCCGGTCTGGCCGCGATCGAGCAAGAAGCGATAGCGTGCGTTCGATTCCTCCGGCGTGCCGAAGCCGGAGTACTGGCGCATCGTCCACATGCGGCCCCGAAAGCCGTCGGCAAAAATTCCCCGGGTGAACGGGTATTGGCCAGGCAAGCCGGGATCGTGCGTCCGCGGCGTGTCGGACGTTGCGACGATTGGCGCCTCGATTCCCGAGCGAATAAATGATGAAGGCGTCTGTGGATTGGCGCCAGCGGCGGCGCCATTTCCTGTGGGAGTGCTCATGCAATACCTCGTCCCATGCGGTCCAGCAAGCGCTCGGCGGCTTGCCAATGATCGGGGTGCGTCCAAGTGCAAACGAAGCTCGTGCGCTCCGCGTCTTCGCGTGCAGCGCGGGGCAATCCCCGTCGCCCGCTGGAAGCGACGGCCTTGAATGCGCGAAGCACTTGCGGCACGTGCGCGCGGATTCGCCCCAGAAAGCGCTCGACGCAAGCGTCGAGGGTTTCGCCCTCGGTGGCCACCTCGTCGACGAGGCCGATCCGCTTCGCTTCGGATGCTTCGAGAACCTGGGCGCCAATCAGGAGCGACAGGGCCGTGCGTGGGCCGACCAGTTGCACGAGATCGGCGCCACCGCCGAACCCGGTCGAGATGTTGAGCCGCCCCTGTACAAATCCGATGGTGGCGTGCGCCGCGGCAATGCGGAAATCGCAAGCGACCGCCAGCTCCGCGCCACCGCCGATCGCCGTCCCATTGAGCGCCGCCACCACGGGCACCGGAAACCACCGAATCGTGCCCAACGCTTCATTGGCATCGCGGAACAGTGCTGCGGCGTCGTCCTCGCTGCGGAACGCGGCGAATTCCTTCAAATCGCCGCCGGCAGCGAAGCTCTTGTCGCCGGTTCCGGTGACGACGGCGGCGCACAGCGACGCGTCGTTCGCGTACTCGGCGAATACCTGGCGAAGCTCATCCAGGACCGCCCGGCTGAGCGGATTGCGCTTTTCCGGACGATCGATGCGCACCCGCAGAATACGTTCGACGACCTCGACGCGCAGGTATTCGGGCGCACTCATCTCTCGAAGATCTTCGCGATGGCTCGTTGCGCGTCGAGCAGGTGCGCGGCGTTTTCATCGATCTGCGCATTCATCCGGTGCGTCGGGCCAGCAATGGCAAAGCCGAGTACCTCGCCGTGCACCAGGAGCGAGACGGCGAGCGCCGCCACATCCGAGACATTCTCCCCGTCGGTCATGTAGTAACCACGCGCGCGGCTGCGCGCCAAATCGGCGTGCAAGCGGGTGGGGTCCACCAGCGTCCGGGGCGTGATCACCGGCAGCGGATGCGTCCGCAACCAGTCGGCAAGCGCTTCCGTGGAAAGCGCCCCCAGCAACGCCTTGCCAATCGCGCTCGAATGCAGCGGCTTGAACTCGCCCGTATTTGCCGCGTAGCGGACGGTGTGCAATCCGGGGATGACCTCGAGGTAGAGCACGAGATCCCCCTGCCGCTTTCCGAGGATGACCGTCTCGCGGACGTTGTCGCGCAACGCCTGCAGCACGGGTCCGATCCGCTCGAGGAGAGGATCGTGATGAACGATCGTCTGCGCGACGTCGAGGAGGCGCCGGGTCGGATAAATGTCCTTACGACGTCCGAGCGAATAGAGGTAGCCGCGCTCGAGGAGCGTGCGCACGAGGCCGTGACAGCTGCTAACCGGTACCTGCGCCCGGGCCGCGAGCTCGGTGAGCACCATAGGCCGGCACGCGGTTTCGAAGGTCTCGAAGATCGCGAGTGTGCGGTCGGCGGTGCGGACGCGTGCCATCGGCGAATTCAATAGGCTGAAAAGAATATTCACCTATTGAATCAAATGTGTCAAGATCCCGGTCAATCGGTTCCCGGTCAAGCGGCCCGCGGGCCGGCCATCACCTTGGTTTCAGGATCTTCCAGACGCCGCTGGCGGTCGCGACGGGTCGATCGCGAGCGGTGAGGACAGCGCGGAGGAAGAGAAGGGACGCCGTGGTCGATGAAGCCATGGCTCGGCTTGCCCACCCGTCGATTTTCTCAGGTGAGTGAAGTTACCCGCGAATACCCAAGGAGTTGTTCATGGTGGCTCTTGCCCACGAAAATCCCGAGGCCGCACCTGCACTGACGTCCAGAGCCGACGGCATCCTTTCCATCACGCTGAACCGTCCGAAGCGAGGCAATGCGCTGTCGGTGGCGCTCATCGCGGCGCTGCAGAGCCTGTTCGAGGACGCTGCGCGCGACAGGACACTCCGGGTGATCGTGCTCGCGGCGACTGGAAGGATCTTCTGCGCCGGAAATGATCTGCAGGAATCCCGCGAAAACAGCAGCAATCCGGAGTTCGTCGAGGGCCGTGCCGCCCTGATCAGTCGCCTGGCGCAGACCATGATGGCGCTGCCGCAGCCGATCATTGCCAAGGTCGATGGCGTTGCGACCGCGGCCGGGTGCCAGTTGGTCGCCGCTTCCGATCTTGCAGTGGCGTCGACGAACGCGCGCTTCGGAACGCCCGGAGTGAACATCGGCACTTGGTGCGCGATGCCCATGGTGGCGTTGAGCAGGGTCGTACACCGGAAACATGCCATGCAGTTTCTGCTGACCGGTGAGTTGCACGATGCAGCGACAGCGCAACGAATGGGGCTCGTCAACGAGGTGGTCGCCCCGCACGAACTCGATGCTGCGGTTGATCGACTCGCTTCGCTGATCGCCAGCAAATCGCCGTACACGGTCGCACTTGGGAAGAGAGCCTTCTACCAGCAAATCGAACTGGGGATTCCTCACGCTTACGAATACGCGAAAGAACTCTCCGTTCGCAACTCCACCGCCCGTGATGCGCGTGAAGGCGTGGCTGCGTTTCTCGAAAAGAGGGAGCCCCGGTGGGAGCCACGGTAGCCGGCGCGTACCGCTGAAGGATCGGCGCCCGGTCAGCCTCCGAGATGCGCCAGCAATTCACGCAGATCCGGGGCTGCGTCGAGCCCGCGAACAGCACGGACGATCCCTTGCCGGCTATCCGGCGGGAGCAGGTCCGCAGTCAAGTCCATGAACTTCGCCTCCACGACGGCCCACTTGTCGCGGGCGGTCGCGGTGCGATGGCGCAGGTCGATGTGGGACGATATCTCTCGACCGTCCACCAGGCGCAGCGTAGCGAAGGCTTCCGGCCAGGCAAGCGCCGCGCTTTCCGTGATCGTGGTCGCCTGCCGCAACATCCGCAGCGCCGGCTCACCGATGCGCTCGTCGCTGAAATCCGCGACGCGTGCATGGCCGTAGGCAATGGCTTGCGCCATCGCGTGGGGCAGGCTGAACTTCGCCTCCAATCCCGTGACGGGTTCCGGGATTGGCGCGTTCTGCACCGAGAGAGGGCTGACCTCGCCTCGCATCGAGGTTACTTGGTGCGATTGCAAGCCGTGCCTCGTTTTCAACTCCAGCACCGCCTCGATGAGTGCCTGGGTGCAAAACGACGATGCATGCGCCTTGTACAGTATTTCGCTGATCGCCCAGGGGCGTTGATCGGTACCCCAATCGTCGAGCAGGACGTCCCACGCCGGTGCGTCGCACATGACGTGACCGAACCCGAGCGGGCCGCCCAGAATGTCGGCGGCACTCGTGAAGCCGCGCGCGGCGAGCAGCGCGGCCATTACGCCGTTACGCGCCGCAATGCCTGCGTGGAGCGGCTTGGTCATCGATCCGAACGTCTCCTTCAAGCCGCCGGATTGCGTACCGGCGATGCCCAGCGCCGCGACGGTTCGCTCTTCGGAAAGTCCCAGCAGATCGGCGGCCGCAACCGCAGAACCAAAATGTCCCAGCGTCGCGGTGGCATGCCAACCGCGCTGGTAATGGCTCGGATTGACCGCCTTACCAAGCCGGATCTCGGTCTCGATACCCAGCGTGATGGCACGCAGGATGGCAGCGCCCGGCGCATCCGACATCTCGGCGACAGCGAGGGCGGCGGCCACCACCGGAGCGCTGGGGTGCATCGCGGACTCGATGTGCATGTCGTCGAAATCCAGCGCATGAGCGGCCGCGCCATTGATGAACGCCGCTTCGTGAGCGGGGATTCGGCGGCGGCGGAACCAGAGGGTCGACTGGGTGGTGCCCGCCAACCCGCCGACAACGTCATCCAAAATCCCTACCGCGGGTTCTCCGCTGCCGGGGACAGCCACCCCGAGCGTGTCCAATAGACACGCCCTGGCTGTCTCGACGGCTTCGCGAGGCAGCGGAAGCGACGCCGCTTTCGAGATGGTGTGAACGAGGCGGCGCGTGATATCGATCACGGCTGTGGTCAACCCGGCGTGGAGCGCGCGCCGATGCCAAATTGCAACGACGAGCGCGACCTCTTCCCGCTGCTCGCCCGTCCGCGTTCAGGGCACGTCATGCGAGTGGATCTCGAGCGCTTCGAGGAAGCGCGACACCATGTTGTAGGCGGCCACCGTGGCGACGAGCTCGACCACGTGCCGATCGTCGAGGTGCGCCCGCAGTGCCGCGAACACCGGGGCGGGCACCTGCACGTCACGCGTCATCGCGTCGGCGCAGGCCAGCACGGCACGCTCGCGCGGGTCGAAGAGATCGCTGGCGTCCCAGCGCGACAGCGCGTCGAGCTTGGCCTGCGCAACCCCTTCGCGCAGCGCGATCGGTGCGTGCTGGTCCGCCTCGTAGGAAGCACCGTTGAGATCGGCCACGCGCATGATCACGAGCTCGCGCAGCGCGCCATCGAGCGTCGACCGCTGGCGAACGGCGGTGAGGTAGGCGAGCCACCCTTCGGCCAATGCAGGGCTGTGGAGCAGCATCCGGTACAGGTGCAGCACGCTGCCGCGCTGGGCCGCGATGTCATCGACGAGCGGCTTCAGGTCGGGCCGGTCGAGGTCGGCGTAGGGAAGGCGGGCCATGGTCGGATGCGAAACGATGC
>JADZAQ010000021.1 GCA_020852555.1 Burkholderiales bacterium | reverse complement strand
CGGATGGGATCACAGGACGGGGTGCGCCAGATCGACGCGTCGGGTCGGCGCTGGTACACGGCAAGTTTCAAGCGAGAGGTGGTCGGGCAGTGCCTGGTCGCGGGGGCGTCGTTGTCGAAGGTCGCGATCGACCGCGGTCTGAACCCGAACATGGTCCGCAAGTGGGTTCGTCGCGCGCAGCAGCGTGAGACTGTGGCGGAGGTGAAGCTGCTGCCGGTCGTCGCCGAGCCGACCGATGTCGCGGTTCAGGCCGAGCCGGCGGCCGAGGTGTGGCGCCACGTGATCGAGGTACAGCTCGGCGCGGCGGTGATCCTCGTGAGCGAGCACGCGAAGCCGGAGCTCGTACGCGCGGTCGTGCAGTCGATCCGATGATCGGCCCGGCCGCGGGCACGCGCGTGTGGTTGGCCGCCGGTGTCACGGACATGCGCAAGGGCATGGATGGGCTGGCGGCGCTCGTGCAGACGACGCTTGCGCGCAATCCGTACGAAGGCCACGTGTTCGTGTTCCGGGGTCGCCGAGGCGATCTCGTGAAGCTGCTGTGGAGCAGCGGCGACGGCATGAACCTGTATGTGAAGCGCCTCGAGCGCGGTCGCTTCGTGTGGCCGCAGGCCGCGAGCGGCGCGGTGTACCTGACGGGTGCACAGCTCTCGATGTTGCTCGAAGGCATCGACTGGCGACGCCCCTCGAGGACGTGGCAGCCCGAGATGGTTGTATAGCGTACGAAACCTCTACACAGAGCGTGACGCGCTGCGTATGATCGCGTCTCGTGAGGACCGCGATCGAGACCCTGCCCGACGACATCGAGACGCTCAAGCGCCTCGTGCTCGAACGAGACGAGCAGCTCGAGCGCGTTCGCGAGGCCGCGCGCGTTGAACTCGATCGCCGCGATGCCGAGGCGCTGCATCTGCGCGCCTGGATCGAGAAACTGAAGCTCGAGATTGCGCGCCTGAAGCGCATGCAGTTCGGGCGCTCCTCGGAGCGGCTGGCCGAGCGCATCGATCAGCTCGAGCTGATCGTCGAGGACCTGGAGGCGAGCCAGGCGCAGACGGTCCCCGTCAAGGCGATCGCCGCGGACAAGGTGCAGCCCGTTCGCAAGCCGCTCCCGGAGCACCTGCCACGCGAGACCGTGACGCACGAGCCGGCATCGAACTGCCCGGACTGCGGCGGTGCGATGAAGCGCATCGGCGAGGACGTCGCCGAGATGCTCGAGTACGTGCCGGCGCGCTTCAAGGTGATCCGGCACGTGCGCCCGCGGCTTGCGTGTGCGTGCTGCGACCGGATCGTGCAGGCGCCGGCCCCGAGCCGCCCGATCGATCGCGGCATCCCGGGGCCGGGGCTGCTCGCGCACGTTGTGGTGTCGAAGTACGCCGATCACCTGCCGCTGTATCGGCAGGCAGGCATCTACGCGCGCGAGGGCGTCGAACTCGATCGCTCGACGCTCGCTGACTGGGTCGGGTCGGCCGCGCGCCTGCTCGATCCGCTGGTGGCTGCGATCAAGGCGCACGTGCTCGCAGGCGAGAAGCTGCACGGCGACGACACGCCGGTGCCGGTGCTGCAGCCCGGGCGCGAGACGACGAAGACCGGGCGACTGTGGACCTACGTACGCGACGACCGGCCCGCGGGCAGCCAGACGCCACCCGCGGTGTGGTTCCAGTACTCGCCGGATCGCAAGGGCGAGCGCCCACTGGCGCACCTGAGCCGCTACGCCGGAATCCTGCAGGCCGACGGCTACGCCGGCTTCGAGCAGTTGTACAAGACCAAACCGATCGTCGAGGCCGCATGCTGGGCACACGTGCGGCGCAAGTTCTACGAGCTGCACCAGGCGACGGCCTCACCGGCGGCGGCCGAGGCGCTCGCGCGCATCGGAAAGCTCTACGAGATCGAGGCCGGGATCCGGGGGCGCCCGCCTGACGAACGCAGCCGGACGCGACAGGCGCGCGCCAGACCGCAACTTGCGCATCTGCAGCAGTGGTTCACCGCAACGCTGGGCAAGGCCTCGGCCAAGAGCGCATTGGCCTTGGGCATCCGCTATGCGCTCACGCGCTGGACGGCCCTTACGCGCTACGTCGGCGACGGTCGCATCAAGATCGACAACAACGCCGCGGAGCGTGCGCTGCGCGACGTGGCGCTCGGGCGCAAGAACTACCTGTTTGCGGGCTCGGACGCCGGGGGCGAGCGGGCGGCGGCGATCTACAGCCTGCTGGGCTCAGCCAGGCTGAGCGGCGTCGACCCGGAGCTGTACTTGCGGCATGTGCTCGAGCGCATCGCCGATCACCCGATCAACCGCGTCGACGAGCTGCTGCCGTGGAATGTGGCGGCGGGGCTCACGGTGCCTAGCGCGTCGGAAGCGGCCTGAGCTCACGATGGCGACCGCGACCCAACGCAGGCGCAAGGCACGCGACGAGCCGGTGTGGATGGCCCGCTTGCTCATCGCCTTGCTCGACGTGCAGCCGACCGTCTGGCGTGTCGTGCGGGTTCCCGCGATGATCACGCTGGACAAGCTGCACGACGCGATCCAGGCCGTGATGGGGTGGACCGACAGCCATCTGCACGAGTTCGTCATCAACGGCGTGCGCTACGGCATCGACGATCCCGCGGGCTTCGAGGACGAGCGGGTGGTCGACGAACGGCAGGTGACGCTGGCCGACGCGCTTGGGAGCACGGTGCGCACGTTCGACTACGTCTACGACTTCGGCGACAACTGGCACCACGCGGCCACCCTCGAGGCGCTCGAGCCGACCGAAGGGACGGCGCCGCTGCTGTACTGCCTCACCGGTGAGCGAGCCTGCCCACCCGAGGACGTGGGCGGCCCCTGGGCCTACGAGGAGTTCCTCGAGGCGATCGCCGATCCGAAGCACGAAGAGAACGAAGCCATGCTCGAGTGGTGCGATGGCGAGTTCGATCCCGAGCGCTTCGATCTGGAACGCGTCAATGCGCGGCTGGGGCGGATCAAGCTCAAGATCTGAGCCTCACCGGCGTCGGGCCGCGCCGCGGCCACGGAAGGCAACACACCATGACCAGGAAAGCGTCCTCTCGCAAGAGCAAGACGATTGCGGACGAATCCCTCGCAACTCGCTGGCAGCACATCGAGCAGCTGATCGACTACGGCGGCGACGTCACGCT
>JADZAQ010000020.1 GCA_020852555.1 Burkholderiales bacterium | reverse complement strand
TGTCCACGTTCGTCGACGTCGCGCGGATCGCCCTTCTCGGCTACTGCACGTGGCTCGGCGCCGAGCTCGTGCCGCGCATGCACACGCTGCTGATGACGGTCGTCGACTTCCCGGTTTCGATCATCTACGGATTCGTCACCGCCGGCTTCGCGCTGATGACCTTCCGCGCGGTGCAGGTCGCGATCCGCCATTGGCGGCAGGGCTGGAGCGTGCTCGAGCGGCCGGGCGAGGCCGAAGCCTGAGCGACACGCCTACACGACAGGACACGCGAACGCCATGAACGCCCTTCTGATCGGCGGCTTCCTCGGCGCGATGCTCACCGGCCTGCCGATCGCGCTCGCCATGGTGCTCGCGTCGCTCCTCTACATCTGGACGAGCGGCTCGATCCCGCCGCTCACCGTCGTCCACCGCATGGTCGGCGGCGTCGACAGCTTCCCGCTGCTCGCGGTGCCGTTCTTCATCCTCGCCGGCAACCTGATGAACTCGGCCGGCATCACCAACCGCATCTACAACTTCGCGCTCGCGCTCGTCGGCTGGCTCAAGGGCGGCCTCGGCCACGTCAACGTCGTCGGCAGCGTCATCTTCGCCGGCATGTCGGGGACGGCGATCGCGGACGCCGGCGGCCTCGGCACGATCGAGATCAAGGCGATGAAGGACCACGGCTATCCGACCGAGTTCGCGCTCGGCATCACGGCCGCGTCCGCCACGCTCGGGCCGATCATCCCGCCTTCGCTGCCGCTGGTGATCTACGGCGTGCAGGCGAACGTGTCGATCGGGAGGCTGTTCGTCGGCGGCATCGTTCCGGGCGTGGTGATGGCGCTGTTCATGATGGCGATGGTCGCGTACTACGCCTACGTGCGGAACTACGGCAGCGACATGGCGTTCACCTGGGCACGGATGGGCGGAGCGCTGTTCGAGCTCGTGTTCGTCGTCGTCACCGCCATCGTCCTGTACTACCTCTGGTCCACCGAGGGGCTCCCGGGCTGGCTTCGCTTCGGCGCGCTCCTGCTGGGCACGATGGCGGCGGACAAGCTGTTCCGCTTCGAGGCGTACATGGCGCTCCTGACGCCGGTGATCCTGATCGGCGGCATGGCGACGGGGCTCTTCACGCCCACCGAAGCGGCGGTCGCGGCGGTGGCGTGGGCGCTGTTCCTGGGCCTCGCCTGGTATCGCACGCTCGACTGGCGCATGGTCGTCAAGATCTCGATGGATACGATCGAGACGACGGCAGTCGTGCTGTTCATCGTCGCTGCGGCATCGATCTTCGCCTGGGTGCTCACGACCACGCAGGTGACCGAGGCGATCGGCAACTGGGTGCTGTCGATCTCCGACAACCCGCTCGTGTTCCTGCTGCTCGCGAACGTCTTCCTGCTCATCGTCGGCTGCTTCATGGAGACGATCGCGGCCATCACCATCCTCGTGCCGGTGTTCATGCCGATCATCGCGAAGCTCGGCATCGACCCGGTGCACTTCGGCCTCGTCATGATTTTGAACCTCATGATCGGCCTCCTGACGCCGCCGGTCGGCATGGTGCTGTTCATCCTGCAGAAGGTCGCGCGCATCTCGTTCGAGGCGACGGTGAGGGCCGTGCTGCCGTGGCTCGGCCCGCTGCTCGTCACGCTGGCCGTCATCAGCTACTGGCCGCAGTTCACGCTGTGGCTGCCCAATCTCGTCTACGGAAAATGACCGACGACATGAGCGCCATCGAGCGCATCGAGATCTTCCAGGTCAACCTCGAGCCGCTGGTCGTCCGCACCGACGCGATCCAGTCGTTCGTGCGGCAGGAGACGCCGATCGTGCGCATCACCTGCGCCGACGGCGCGCAGGGCGTCGGCTACACGTATACGATCGGCACCGGCGGTTCCTCCGTCGTGGCGCTGCTGCTCGACCATCTCGCGCCGCGCCTCGTCGGCGAGGACGCGTTCGAGATCGAGCGGCTGTGGAAGTCGCTGTTCTTCCACACGCATGCCACGGCGGTCGGCGCCGTCACGAGCCTCGCGCTCGCCGCCATCGACACGGCACTGTGGGACTTGAAGTGCCGCCGCATCGGCCTGCCGCTGTGGAAGGCGGCCGGCGGCGCGCAGCCGCGCGTGCCGGTCTACACCACCGAGGGCGGCTGGCTCCATCATTCGGCCCGTCAGCTGATCGACGAGTCGGTCGCGGCGAAGGCGAACGGCTTTCGCGGCGCCAAGCTCAAGGTCGGCAAGCCCTCGATCGCCGAGGACGTCGCCCGTCTCGCCGCGGTGCGCGAGGCGGTGGGCAACGACTTCGAGCTGATGGTGGACGCGAACCAGGCGTTCACCGTCGCGGAGGCGAGGCGGCGCGCCCACGCGTACGACGGCCTCGGGCTCGCGTGGCTCGAGGAGCCGCTGCCCGCCGAGGATCTCGCCGGCCACGCCGAGCTCGCCTCGGTCGCGACGATGCCGATCGCCGTGGGCGAGTCGCTCTACCACCCGTCGCACTTCCGCGAGTACCTCGAGCGGCGCGCCTGCTCGATCGTCCAGGTGGACTGCGCGCGGATCGGCGGCATCACGCCCTGGCTCAAGGTGGCGCATCTCGCCGAGGCTTTCAATGTGGCGGTCTGCCCCCATTTCCTGATGGAGTTGCACGTTTCGCTCACGGCAGCCGTCCCCAACGGCGCCTGGGTGGAATACATCCCTCAGCTCGACCCCATCACGACCTCGCGCATGGCCATCGCCGACGGCTACGCGATCGCACCGGATGCGCCGGGGCTGGGGATAGACTGGGACTTCCGCGCGATCGAGCGCCTGGCCGTGGCGGGCGGCGACGTGCGGGCCGACTGACGTTCGCCGGTCGCGCCAAGGCGCCGGCGGAAAGGAATCACCGATGCTCACCCAGACCGCGCTGACGATCCGGCTGCACGCCGCCGACGACGTCGTCATCGCCCGCCAGCAGCTCGTGGGCGGCACGCAGCTCCTCGACGAGAAGGTCACCGTCTCCGGCCTCGTGCCGCCGGGGCACAAGGTCGCCGCGCATGCGATCGCGAAGGGCTCGCCGGTGCGCCGCTACAACCAGATCATCGGCTTCGCGTCGCGCGACATCGCGCCCGGCGAGCACGTGCACCTCCACAACCTCGCGATGGGCGCGTTCGACCGCGACTACGCGTTCGGCGTCGACGCGAAGCCGACGCCGTTCGTGACGCCGCCCGCGACGTTCCAGGGCATCGTGCGCCGCGACGGACCGAACGCGGGACGCGTCGCCACGCGCAACTACATCGGCATCCTGTCGACGGTGAACTGCTCGGCCACGGTCGCGCGCGGCATCGCCGACTGGTTCACGCCCGAGCGGCTCGCGCAGTATCCGAACGTCGACGGCGTCGTCGCGCTGACGCACGGCTCGGGCTGCGGAATGGATACGCACGGCGAAGGCATGCAGCTCCTGCGCCGCACGCTCGGCGGCTATGCGAAGCACCCGAACTTCGCCGGCGTGCTGATCGTCGGCCTCGGCTGCGAGGCGAACCAGATCAGCGCGCTCCTCGGTGCGGAATCGTTGACCGAGAGTCCGTTGCTGCGCACGTTCAGCATCCAGGACACCGGCGGCACGGCGAAGACCATCCACCGCGGCGTCGGGATGATCGAGGAGATGCTGCCGCACGCCAACGACGTGAAGCGCGAGCCGGTGCCGGCGTCGCACATCACCGTGGGCCTGCAGTGCGGCGGCAGCGACGGCTACTCGGGCATCACTGCCAATCCCGCGCTCGGCGCGGCGGTGGATCTCCTCGTGCGCCATGGCGGCACGGCGATTCTCTCGGAGACGCCGGAGATCTACGGCGCCGAGCATCTGCTGACGCGCCGCGCGGTGTCGCGCGACGTGGGCGAGAAGCTCGTCCGCCGCATCCAGTGGTGGGAGGACTACACCTCGCGCGAGAAGGGCGAGATGAACAACAACCCGTCGCCCGGCAACAAGGCCGGCGGGCTCACCACGATCCTCGAGAAGTCGCTTGGCGCCGTTGCCAAGGGCGGCACGACCAATCTCGTCGACGTCTACGAATACGCCGAGCCCGTCACCACGAAGGGCTTCGTCTACATGGACACGCCGGGCTACGACCCGGTGTCGGCGACCGGCCAGGTGGCGGGCGGCGCGAACCTCATCGTCTTCACGACCGGCCGCGGATCGGCGTACGGCTGCGCGCCGGCGCCTTCGCTCAAGCTGTCGACGAACACGCCGTTGTGGGTCAAGCAGGAGGAGGACATCGACCTCAACGCCGGCACCATCGTCGACGGCACGGCGAGCGTCGACGAGGTCGGCGAGGCGCTGTTCCGGCTGATGCTCGAGACCTGCTCGGGCACGAAGACCAAGAGCGAGGTGCACGGGTACGGACAGAGCGAGTTCGTGCCGTGGTATCTCGGGGCGGTGATGTAGCGCAAGCCGCCCGCGTTGCATCGTCGTGCGTGCCGTCGCGACCGGCGCCACTGGGAAGCGTTGTAACGACCGATGCTTCCGAGTACAATTCCCAGTAGTGGATCTCGCCAGCCTCCTTAAGCAGCCGGAAGGAAAGACGCTGGAGTTCAAGCGCGACCTGTCGTCGCCCCACGGCGTGCTGAAAACCATCGTAGCCTTTGCCAATACCTCGGGCGGCGTGCTGCTGATCGGTGTCGAGGACGGCACGCGGCACATACGCGGCGTGTCGGCGCCGCTCGAGGTCGAAGAGCGTCTCGTCAATGTCATCGCCGACGGTGTCCAACCTCGGCTCATGCCCGACATCGAGATACTTCCCTGGCGGCGAACGAACGTGATCGGCGTCGAAGTGCATCCCAGTTCCGCGCGGCCGCATCACGTGCAGCGCGAGGGCGCCGACGGTGGTGTGTATGTCCGTGTCGGTTCCACCAATCGCCGTGCGGATCCCGATCTGGTCGGCGAGATCAAGCGGTTCGCCCGGGGAGAATCGTTCGACGAGCAGGCGATGCCGGATCTCGACTCGGAAGCGATCGACTTCCGAGTTGCTTCCGAGTCGTTCGCGCCTGTCCGCCGGCTGCAGCGCAAGGACCTCGAGACGCTGCGCCTCGTCGCCGGTTATCAGCGCCGATTCGTGCCAACGATCGGTGGCGTGCTGCTATTCGGCAAGGACATGGGGCGCCACTTTCCGGACGCCTGGATTCAGGCCGGCCGATTCGGAGGCGTCGACAAGAGCGTCATCGCCGACCGCTTGGAGATCCGCCTGCCGCTTGCGTCGGCCGTCGAGGCCGCTTTGGACTTCGTGCGCAAGCACTCGATTCAGAGTGCGGCAATTGGCTCCGGCCGTCGCAAGGACCGCTGGAATCTGCCGCCGGTGGCCGTGCGCGAGGCGGTCGTCAATGCCGTCGTGCACGCCGACTACTCGCAACGCGGAGCACCGATACGCATCTCGATCTTCGACGACCGGCTGGAAGTCGAGAATCCCGGTCTTCTGCCGTTCGGTCTGACAATAGACGACCTCCAACGTGGAGTTTCCAAACTGCGCAACCGGGTGATCGGCCGCGTGTTCCACGAACTCGGCTTGATCGAGCAATGGGGCAGCGGCGTGCAGCGAATGGCGTCGGCATGCCGGGCGGCGGGGCTCGATGCGCCGGTGTTCGAGGAAATCGGCCATCGCTTTCGCGTGACCATTCGCACCGTGCGGACTCACGAGACCCTCGTCGACGACACCGATCGTGCCATTCTGGATACCGTCGCGGCGCCGGATGGACGCTCGACGAGGGAAGTCGCCGAAGCGATCGGTCTGACGACACGCGCCACGCGCACCCGGCTGATGCGACTGATGGACCGCGGCCTCGTGCGCGTGCTGGGATCGGGGCCGAACGATCCGAATCGCCGTTTCTTCTCGACCGAAACTCCATGATTCAGGTGATGCAGCGGCCATGCCGACGCTCGACTGGCTGAATCGCGCCGAGGCGCTGACGTCGGCCGATCGCGTGCTGGAGCCTGTCTCGGCCCACGGCAACGGCAACGCGGACAACCTGCTGATCCAGGGCGACAACCTCGACGCCCTGAAGGCGCTGCTGCCGTTCTACCGTGGACGGGTCAAGTGCATCTTCATCGATCCGCCCTACAACACCAGG
Organism: Burkholderiales bacterium; assembly: GCA_020852555.1. GTDB lineage: Bacteria > Pseudomonadota > Gammaproteobacteria > Burkholderiales > Casimicrobiaceae > VBCG01. Next base: position 1,210 of record JADZAQ010000020.1, on the reverse strand, counting down.
AGCGCGTTCGAGCACTACGACGACAACCTGGAGCACAGCCAGTGGCTGTCGATGATGTATCCGCGGCTGGTGCTACTGCGGGAGCTATTGTCGGAGGACGGGTCGATCTGGGTGACGATCGACGACAACGAGGGGCATTATCTCAAGGTGTTGATGGACGAGGTCTTCGGTCGAGATCGTTTCATCGCGGCCTTCGTGTGGGAACACGACAAAGGCGGACGAGGGGATGCGGACGTGTCCTTCTCGCACGATTATGTGTTGGCCTATTCGATTGACCGAAAGTTATGGGCCGCGAGAAGAAATCTGCTGGTCCGAACGCCAGTCCAACTCGGACGTTTTCGTAATCCAGATAATGACCCGAGAGGGCCGTGGCGACAGGGCGATGATGGAACCGCAAAAAGCGGAAGCGATAAGCAACGCTTTCCCATTCGGTTGCTGTCGGGCCGCGAAGTTGTTCCACGTCCAGGCCGCTACTGGGCGTTTTCGAAGGACACCTTCGAGCGTGCGCGGTTAGAAGGGCGTGTCTACTTCGGCAAGAATGGCGATCGACTTCCGATAATTAAGCGGTATCTGTCCGAGGCCCGCGAAGGCGTGGCACCGAGGACTTGGTGGCCTGCAGAAGAAGCCGGAACCAACCAAGCGGCGAAGCGCGATCATTTGCGAAAACTGTTGCCGGAAATCGAGCCCTTTGCGACGCCGAAGCCGGAAGAATTGTTGGGGCGCATTTTGCATATCGCTTCCAATGCAGATGAAATTGTGCTGGATTCGACACTCGGCTCCGGCACCACCGCCGCCGTCGCCCACAAAATGGGCCGCCGCTGGATCGGCATCGAGATGGGGGAGCACGCGGTCACCCGCTGCCTTCCACGACTCGAAAAGGTCATCGCCGGCGAGCAGGGCGGTATTTCCGAATCCGTCGGCTGGAAGGGCGGTGGCGGGTTTCGCTTCATGCGCCTCGGCGCGCCGATGTTCGAGGCGGATGGCGCGATCAGCCGCGAAGTCCGCTTCCCGACGCTCGCCAGCTACATCTGGATGCAGGAGACCAGCCAGGCGCGCAGCGAGGAATCCCGCTCGCCGCTGCTTGGCGTCCACGAGGGCCGCGCAATCTACCTGCTGTTCAACGGTGTGCTCGGAGACCGCCGTCCGCAGTCGGGTAACGTGCTGACCGGTGACGTGCTCGGTTGGCTGCTGCGCCGCTATCCGCACGACG
>JADZAQ010000019.1 GCA_020852555.1 Burkholderiales bacterium | reverse complement strand
CGGGTGACAACATTGCGATGACGGTGACGCTGATTCAGCCGATCGCGATGGAAGAGGGGCTGCGTTTTGCGATCCGCGAGGGTGGCCGCACGGTCGGCGCCGGCGTGGTGTCGAAGGTGATCGAGTAGGCCAGTAGCTCAATTGGCAGAGCGGCGGTCTCCAAAACCGCAGGTTGGGGGTTCGATTCCCTCCTGGCCTGCCACTTTCAGGTATCAGAGGTCGGGTATCAGGGATCAGAAAGTGGCGGAGTTTCCGGTGGCGCGGCATTGGGCGGCGGCACCGGTCGAACGGATCGGTGAAAGGCAAGGGGTATCAGCGCGTCGGGACCAACAGCGTCGGATCGGCAGGCAGCAACGGCGCGACTTCGATGTCGCGCCACCGAGAACACCGGCGCATCTGATACCTGATTCCTGATTCCTGATTCCTGAAATGGATAAAGCAAAGATCGCAGGCGCGGTGCTGTGCGTGGTGGCGGGCCTGTACGGCTACTACCACTTCTCCGAGACCGCCATGGTGCTGCGCATTCTCATGGTGCTGGCCGGTCTCGTCCTCGCGACGGTGGTCGCCTGGACCTCGGCGCCGGGCAAGGAGTTCTTCGCGTTCGCCCAGGAGTCGTGGGCGGAGGCGGGACGGGTGGCTTGGCCCACGCGCAAGGAAACGTTGCAGACCACGGGTATCGTATTCGCGTTCGTCGTCATCATGGCGCTCTTCCTGTTCGCAGTGGACACCACGCTGGCATGGATCATCAAGTTGCTGACGCAAGGCAGGGTCGACGGATGAGCGACAAGAAGTGGTTCGTCGTGCATGCCTACTCGGGGTTCGAGAAGAGCGTGCAGCGCGCGCTGATCGACCGGATCAAGCGCTCCGAGATCGCCGATCAGTTCGGCCAGATCCTGGTGCCGGTGGAAGAGGTCGTCGAGATGAAGCACGGCGCCAAGGCCATCTCCGAGCGCAAGTTCTTCCCCGGGTACGTCCTGGTGGAGATGGCGATGACCGACGACTCGTGGCATCTCGTCAAGAGCACGCCCAAGGTCACCGGATTCGTCGGCGGCACCGCCAACCGACCGACGCCGATCTCGCAGAAGGAAGTGGACGCCATCCTGCGCCAGGTGCAGGAAGGGGTCGAGAAGCCGCGTCCGAAGGTTCTCTTCGAAGCGGGCGAGGCAGTGCGCGTGAAGGACGGACCGTTCACCGATTTCCACGGCAACGTCGAGGACGTGAACTACGAGAAGAGCAAGCTGCGCGTGTCGGTCACGATCTTCGGGCGCTCGACGCCCGTCGAGCTCGATTTCGCGCAGGTGGAAAAGGCGTAATTCTCACAAAGAGACGCCGAGACACAGAGAAAGGAAGTCCTCTGTGCCTCTTTGTGAAAGCGGTTTTGTCAGACAGAGAGGCCGAGACACAGAGGAACGAGAATTTCTCTGCGTCTCTGTGTCTCTTTGTGAAAGAGATTTTGGCAAACGGGGAGGACGGGAACGTCCGCATACACCCACTAACGGAGTTTGGTCATGGCGAAGAAGATCGTCGGTTTCATCAAGTTGCAGGTCCCCGCGGGCAAGGCCAATCCGAGTCCGCCGATCGGCCCCGCGCTCGGCCAGCGCGGCCTCAACATCATGGAGTTCTGCAAGGCGTTCAACGCGCAGACGCAGAAGGTGGAGCCGGGCCTGCCGATTCCGGTGGTGATCACCGCGTTCGCGGACAAGAGCTTCACGTTCGTGATGAAGACGCCGCCGGCGACGGTGCTGATCAAGAAGGCAGCCAAGGTCGACAAGGGCAGCGCCAAGCCGCACACCGACAAGGTCGGCAAGCTCACCCGCGCGCAAGCCGAAGAGATCGCCACGATGAAGATGCCCGACCTCACGGCGGCCGACATGGATGCCGCGGTGCGCGTCATCGCCGGCAGCGCCCGCAGCATGGGCATCACCGTCGAAGGAGTGAAGTGATCATGGCCGAGAAGAAGGCGAATCCGCGCCTGAGCAAGCGCATGGAGAAGGTCCGCGCGACGGTCGATCGCAGCAAGGCGTATCCGGTCGACGACGCGCTGAAGCTCGTCAAGGAGAACGCGGTCGCCAAGTTCGACGAGTCGGTCGACGTTGCGGTCAACCTCGGTGTCGACGCGAAGAAATCCGACCAGACCGTGCGTGGCTCGGTCGTGTTGCCCGCCGGCATCGGCAAGAAGGTGCGGGTGGCGGTTTTCGCGCAGGGCGACAAGGCGACGCAGGCGACCGACGCCGGCGCCGATGTCGTCGGCTTCGACGATCTCGCGGCGCGGATCAAGGAGGGCTTCCTCGATTTCGACGTGGTCATCGCCTCACCCGACGCCATGCGCGTGGTGGGCCAGTTGGGCCAGATCCTGGGGCCGCGCGGCTTGATGCCGAATCCGAAGGTCGGCACCGTCTCGCCCGACGTCGTGCAGGCGGTGAAGAACGCCAAGGCGGGCCAGGTGCAGTACCGCACCGACAAGGCGGGCATTGTCCAGTGCACGATCGGCCGTGCCTCGTTCACGCCGGAACAGCTGAAGACGAACCTCGTCGCGTTGATCGAGGCGCTCAACAAGGCGAAGCCCGCAGGCGTGAAGGGCGTTTACCTGCGCAAGGTGAGCGTGTCGTCGACGATGGGTGCGGGCATTCGCGTCGATCACGCACCGCTCGCGACCACGCAGGCGGCACAGTAACGATTTTGGAGGGACGGCGCGTCAGAGGTCAGGTAACAGGGAACAGAGGTCAGTGCGATCTCTCGACTCGTTGCGTGGCTGATGCCGTGGCGGACCGTCAAAGACCGCTGGTGTCCACAAGGACTTAATTCGGGAGGAGCGGTCGGGTAGGGGGTTTCGCTGTTCCCTGTTGCCTGACCTCTGACTCCTGTAGCAGCGTAGATGGTGCTCCCTTCGACCAGGATTTCCTGGACGAATGGTCACCGAGGTAGCCTCCGGCGGTTGCGGGGGCATGAGATGAGGTGAACATGAGTCTCAATCTGCAGGAGAAGCAAGCGGTTGTCGCCGAAGTGGCGAAGCAGGTCGCGGGTGCTCAGGCCATCGTGATGGCCGAGAACCGCGGGATGCCCGTCGCAGCGATGACGCAGCTTCGAGCCAAGGCTCGCGCTTCTGGCGTCTACTTCCGGGTGGTCAAGAACACCCTGGTACGCCGGGCCGTTGCCGATACGCCGTTCGCGTCGCTGGCCGACAAGATGGTCGGTCCGCTCGCCTACGGGATCGGTACCGACCCCGTGGCGGTGGCGAAGGTGCTGTCCGACTTCGCCAAGGCCAACGAGAAGTTCGTCATCGCCGGCGGCGCCATGCCGGGCCAGGTGATGTCGGCAACCGACATCAGCGCGCTCGCGTCGCTGCCGTCGCGGGAGGAGTTGCTCGCCAAGCTGCTCGGCACCATGCAAGCGCCGATCACCAAGCTGGTCCGGACGATGAACGAGGTGCCCGGCAAGTTCGTGCGCACCGTCGCCGCCGTTCGCGACGCCCGGCAAGCCGCTTGATATCCGTTACACAATCCCCATAACCATTCGTTCCCAGGAGCACGACATGTCCGCAGTGCAAACCGAAATCCTCGACAAGATCTCGTCGATGACCGTCCTCGAGCTCTCCGAGCTCATCAAGGCGATGGAAGACAAGTTCGGCGTCTCCGCCGCGGCTGCGGTCGCCGTCGCGGCCCCGGCCGCCGGCGGCGCCCCGGCGGCAGCTGCCGAAGAGCAGACCGAGTTCACCGTGATGCTCACCGCCTTCGGCGACAACAAGGTGAACGTCATCAAGGCGGTCCGCGAATTGACCGGCCTTGGCCTCAAGGAAGCCAAGGATCTCGTCGATGGCGCGCCGAAGCCGGTGAAGGAAGGCGTCAACAAGGCCGACTCCGAAGCCGCCAAGAAGAAGCTGGAAGAAGCCGGCGCTAAGGTGGAGATCAAGTAGTAGATAGGTCAGAGGGGTCGCGAGGCCTGACGGCCGCGACCCCTGGAACAATCGACGCCGCCGATTGCCTGACGTAGAAGCTGAAGTGGCAGGAATCGCGGGCGGAGCCCGACGATTCCTGTAGGTTGGATCGGCTTTGTGGCCAATGGCGGGGTCGGTGGTTTTTCGGTGATTCGGGCCGGCAGCGTTGCTGCCACCCCGCTTCGAAGCGCTGCGGAGGTCGAAGCGAAGCGTGAGTCGGGCCTGACCTCGAGCGCGTTTCGCTTCGCTTTCCGAGTCGACTGCGGAAGGCAGGTTTGGTCGGACGTCGCTGCAATGACGACGTTGTCCGCCAGCGGCTGGTAGAGGCCAGCCACCACGCCTGGGAATGCAACGTTCCCGGACAGTCGAGGCAGCAAGTCAACGCAGCGTCGGCACCCTGCCGGCGGCGATGTTCCAGCAGGCACGCGCGGGCAGCAGCCTCCGCGCGCTTTCGCACGAACCGGAGACCTACCGAGAGCCATGGCGACCACGACCACGCCCTATACCTTCACCGAGAAGAAGCGCATCCGCAAGAGCTTCGCCAAGCGCGCGCACGTCCTCAAGGTGCCCTTCCTTCTCGAGACGCAACTCGCTTCCTACCGTGCCTTCCTGCAAGAAGGCGTCACCCTCGAGGCGCGCAAGGACGAAGGCCTGCAGGCCGCGTTCACCTCGATCTTCCCGATCAGCAGCCATTCGGGCAACGCCCGCCTCGAGTTCGTGAGCTATTCGCTGCTCGCCCCCGCGTTCGACGTGGTCGAATGCCAGCAGCGCGGGCTGACCTACTGCTCGGCGCTGCGCGCCAAGGTGCGCCTCATCATCATGGATCGGGAGGCGCCGAAGGATACCGTCAAGGAAGTGAAGGAGCAGGAGGTCTACATGGGCGAGATCCCGCTCATGACCGACAACGGCTCGTTCGTCATCAACGGCACCGAGCGCGTCATCGTCTCGCAGTTGCACCGCTCGCCCGGCGTGTTCTTCGAGCACGACCGCGGCAAGACGCACTCGTCGGGCAAGCTGCTCTTCTCGGCGCGCGTGATTCCGTATCGCGGCTCGTGGCTCGACTTCGAGTTCGACCCCAAGGATTTCCTCTTCTTCCGCGTCGACCGGCGTCGCAAGATGCCGGTGACCACCCTCCTGAAGGCGATCGGCCTCACCAACGAGGATATCCTCAAGCAGTTCTTCCAGTTCGACGCGTTCTTCCTCGGCAAGGACGGTTTCGCGCTCGATTTCGTCCCGGAGCGGCTGCGCGGTGAATTGGCGCGCTTCGATATCGCCGGCAAGGACGGCAAGGTCATCGTCGCCAAGGACAAGCGGATCACCGCGCGGCACGTGCGTGAACTGGTCGACGCCGGCACGCGGCGGATCGCGGTTCCCGGCGACTACATCACCGGCCGCACACTCGCGTCCAACGTCGTCGACCAGACGACCGGCGAGGTGCTCGCCAAGGCCAACGACGAGCTCACCGAGGCGACGCTGGCCAAGCTGCAGGAAGCCGGCGTGACGGAGATCAGCACGATCTACACCAACGACCTCGACCAGGGTCCGTTCATCTCGCAGACGTTGCGCACCGACGACACGCCCGACCAGTACGCCGCCAAGGTCGCGATCTACCGGATGATGCGTCCCGGCGAGCCGCCGACCGAGGATGCCGTCGAGGCGCTGTTCCACGGGCTCTTCTTCTCGGACGAGCGCTACGACCTCTCCGCGGTGGGCCGGATGAAGTTCAACCGCCGCATGGGGCGCCCCGAGCTCAAGGGGCCGTCGACGCTCACCAACGAGGACATCATCGCGGTGATCAAGATCCTCGTCGACTTGCGCAACGGGCGCGGCGAGATCGACGACATCGACCATCTCGGCAACCGCCGGGTCCGTTCGGTCGGTGAGCTCGCCGAGAACCAGTTCCGCAGCGGCCTGGTACGCGTCGAGCGCGCCGTCAAGGAGCGCCTCGGGCAGGCGGAGAGCGACAACCTGTTGCCGCACGACCTCATCAACGCCAAGCCGATCAGCGCCGCGATCAAGGAATTCTTCGGCTCGTCGCAGTTGTCGCAGTTCATGGACCAGACCAATCCGTTGTCCGAGATCACGCACAAGCGCCGCGTCTCGGCGCTCGGTCCGGGCGGCTTGACGCGCGAGCGCGCCGGCTTCGAGGTGCGCGACGTGCACCCGACGCACTATGGCCGCGTGTGTCCGATCGAAACGCCGGAAGGACCGAACATCGGTCTCATCAATTCGCTCGCCCTGTACGCGCGTACCAACGAATACGGATTCCTCGAGACCCCGTACCGGCGCGTCGTCGCCGGCCGGACGACCGACCAGATCGACTTCCTGTCGGCGATCGAGGAAGGGCAGTACGTCATCGCGCAGGCGAACGCAAAGGTCGACGCCGACGGCCGGCTCACCGACGAGCTCGTGTCGTGCCGCAGCAAGAACGAATTCATGCTGTCGACGGCGGATCGGGTGCAGTACATGGACGTGGCGCCCGCGCAGATCGTGTCGGTGGCGGCGTCGCTGATTCCGTTCCTCGAGCACGACGACGCCAACCGCGCGCTGATGGGCTCGAACATGCAACGGCAGGCGGTGCCCTGCCTGCGCCCCGAGAAGCCGCTCGTCGGCACCGGGGTCGAGCGCACCGCGGCGCTCGATTCGGGCACCGCGGTGATGGCGCGCCGTGGCGGCAAGGTCGACTACATCGACGCCTCGCGCATCGTCGTGCGGGTCCACGACGCCGAGACGGCGGCCGGTGAGGTCGGCGTCGACATCTACAACCTGACGAAGTACAAGCGCTCGAATCAGAGCACCAACATCAACCAGCGGCCGCTCGTGAAGGTGGGCGACGTGATTGCCCGCGGCGACGTGATCGCCGACGGCGCGTCGACCGACATGGGCGAGCTCGCCCTTGGCCAGAACATGCTGGTCGCCTTCATGCCGTGGAACGGTTACAACTACGAGGACTCGATCCTCATCAGCGAGCGCGTGGTCGGTGACGACCGCTACACGTCGATCCTCATCGAGGAGCTCTCGGTCGTCGCCCGTGACACGAAGCTGGGGCCCGAGGAGATCACGCGCGACATCTCGAGCCTGGGCGAGGCGCAGCTCGGGCGCCTCGACGACTCCGGCATCGTCTACATCGGCGCCGAGGTCGAGGCCGGCGACGTGCTCGTCGGCAAGGTCACGCCCAAGGGCGAGACGCAGCTGACACCCGAGGAGAAGCTGCTGCGCGCGATCTTCGGCGAGAAGGCTTCCGACGTGAAGGACACGAGCCTGCGCGTGCCGTCGGGCATCAGCGGCACGGTGATCGACGTCCAGGTGTTCACGCGCGAGGGGATCGAGCGCGACAAGCGCGCCGCGCAGATCATCGACGACGAGTTGAAGGGCTACCGCAAGGACCTGAACGACCAGCTGCGCATCGTCGAGAACGACGCCTACGCCCGCATCGAGAAGCTCCTCCTCCACAAGGTCGCCAACGGCGGGCCGAAGAAGCTCGCCAAGGGCACCAAGATCGGCAAGGAGTACCTCGACACCGTCGCCCGCCACGACTGGTTCGACATCCGCCTCGCCGACGAGGGCACCGCGCAGCAACTCGAAGCTTCGAAGGACGCGCTCGCCCAACTGCGCGTCGACTTCGATGCGCAGTTCGAGCAGAAGAAGAAGAAGCTCACGCAGGGCGACGAGCTGCCGCCCGGCGTGCAGAAGATGGTCAAGGTGTACGTCGCGGTCAAGCGCCGTCTGCAGCCGGGCGACAAGATGGCCGGCCGCCACGGCAACAAGGGGGTGGTGTCGAAGATCGTGCCGGTCGAGGACATGCCGTACATGGCCGACGGCACGCCGGTGGACATCGTGCTCAATCCGCTCGGCGTGCCGTCGCGGATGAACGTGGGCCAGATCCTCGAGGTCCACCTCGGTTGGGCGGCCAAGGGACTCGGCCAGCAGATCGACGCGATGCTGAAGGCACAGGCCCACGTCGCCGAGTTGCGCAAAGCGCTCGAGCGAATCTACAACACGCACGGCCGGCCCGAGGGGCTCGCGCAATTCAGCGATGACGAGATCGTCGGCCTCGCGCGCAACCTGCGCGGCGGCGTCCCCTTCGCGACACCGGTATTCGACGGCGCGACCGAGGAGGAAATCAAGGCGATGCTGACGATGGCGGGCCTGCCGCCGTCCGGCCAGATCACCCTCTACGACGGACGCACCGGCGAGGCCTTCGACCGCGCGGTGACCGTGGGCTACATGCACATGCTGAAGCTCCATCACCTGGTCGACGATAAGATGCACGCGCGCTCGACCGGCCCCTACAGCCTGGTGACGCAGCAGCCGTTGGGCGGCAAGGCGCAGTTCGGCGGCCAGCGCTTCGGCGAAATGGAGGTTTGGGCGCTCGAGGCGTACGGCGCGGCGTACACGCTGCAGGAGATGCTCACGGTCAAGTCCGACGACGTCAACGGCCGCACCAAGGTCTACGAGAACATCGTCAAGGGCGAGCACAAGATCGAGGCCGGCATGCCGGAGTCGTTCAACGTGCTGGTGAAGGAGATTCGCTCGCTGGCCATCGACGTCGACATGGAGCGCGACTAGGAAACGCTGAATCCACAAAGAGGCGCAGAGACACAGAGAAAGGCAGTTCTCGGCGTCTCTTTGTGAATGAATTGGAAATGCTACTTCAGGAGCACGCATGAAAGCACTGCTCGATCTATTCAAGCAAGTCACGCAGGAAGAAGAGTTCGACGCCATCCGCATCGGGCTCGCGTCGCCGGAGAAGATCCGCTCGTGGTCGTACGGCGAGGTCAAGAAGCCGGAGACGATCAACTACCGCACGTTCAAGCCCGAGCGCGACGGCCTCTTCTGCGCGAAGATCTTCGGGCCCGTCAAGGACTACGAGTGCCTGTGCGGCAAGTACAAGCGCCTGAAGCACCGCGGTGTCATCTGCGAGAAGTGCGGTGTCGAAGTCACGCTCGCCAAGGTCCGCCGTGAGCGGATGGGCCACATCGAGCTCGCGAGCCCGGTGGCGCACATCTGGTTCCTGAAGAGCCTGCCGTCGCGCATGGGGATGGTGCTCGACATGACGCTGCGCGACATCGAGCGCGTCCTGTACTTCGAGGCGTTCGTGGTCACCGATCCGGGGCTCACCCCGCTCAACCGCGCGCAGCT
>JADZAQ010000018.1 GCA_020852555.1 Burkholderiales bacterium | reverse complement strand
CGGCGCCGCTCGCCACCCGATCGCGCCAGGCGCCGATGCATCGTGCCAAGGGCGTCGCGAACACGATTCCGACGGCGATCGTGGCCAGCACGTGCAGGTTCAGGAATTCGTCGATCGGGTGGCGCGCGGGGCTGCCGGTGGCGAAACCCGCGAGTGCCGCGTACCAGTCGAGCGCCTGCGCGAGCGTCTCGCAGCGAAACAGGACCCACCCGCCCATGATCGCGGCGAGCGCATACGCGTGGGCGGCGCGGCCGCCGCGGCCGAGGACACGATCGAGGCCGGCGCGCTCGACGACGAGGAAGGCGCCGTGCCACACGCCCCACAGGACGAACGGCCAGCTTGCGCCGTGCCACAGTCCGCACAGCAGGAACACGATGACGAGGTTGGCGTACGCGCGCCGCTCGCCGCGACGGTTGCCGCCGAGGGGAATGTAGAGGTAGTCGCGAAACCAATTCGACAGCGAGATGTGCCAGCGTCTCCAGAATTCGCGGATGCTGCGCGAGATGTACGGGTAGTTGAAGTTCTCGAGGATGCGAAAGCCGAACATGCGCATGAGGCCGATCGCCATGTCGGAATAGCCCGAGAAATCGAAGTAGATCTGCAGCGTGTAGCAGACGAGGCCGAGCCAGGCGAGCGGCGTGGTGAGCTCGGCGGTGGGCAGCGCGAAGATCTGGTCGGCGGTGTGCCCGAGCGTGTTGGCGATGAGCACCTTCTTGCCCAGGCCGAGGACGAAGCGGCGCACGCCGTAGGCGAAGTCGGCGTAGCGCGCCTCCCGCGCCGGAAGCTGCGCGGCGATGTCGCGCCAGCGGATGATGGGGCCGGCGATGAGCTGCGGGAAGAGCAGGATGTACAGTGCGAAGCGCGGCAGGTTGCGCTCCGCGTGCGCGTTGCCCTTGTAGACGTCGACGACGTACGAGATCGCGTGGAAGGTGAAGAACGAGATGCCGAGGGGAAGCGGGATCGCGGCGACGGCCAGGGGAGTGACGGCGAGGATCGGCGCCAGCACGTTGAGGTTGGCGACCGCGAAGTTCGTGTACTTGAAGACGGCGAGGAGCGCCAGGTTGCCGGCGATCGCGACGGCGAGCCGGCGCTTGCGTGCGGCACCGGCCGGCGCGCGGCCGATGGCGGCTCCGAACGCATAGTTGAAGGCGACCGAGCCCAGGACGAGCGCGACGTAGGGGATCTCACCCCATGCGTAGAACACGAGGCTCGCCACCAGCAGCACCGCGTTGCGGGCGCCGCGCGGCACGCTGAAATACGCCGCCAGCGTGAGCGGCAGGAAGAAGAACAGGAAGATCGGCGAGGCGAAGACCACGGGGCGTCGTGCGCGCGTCGTGCGCGGATCCGGCAGGGGCGGCGGTGGCGAGGGAGGCGCGGGTCAGGACTCCGGCGCGGCCTCTCGCAGCTCGACGAAGACGGGCGCGTGGTCGGAGGGCTTCGAGCCCTTGCGCGCGTTGCGGTCGATGCGGCTCGCCACGCAGCGCTGCGCGAGCGGCGGCGAGAGCAGGATGTGATCGATGCGCAGCCCCCGGTTCTTGGGAAAGGCGAGCATCCGATAGTCCCACCACGAATACGTCGCGGGCGGCTGGTCGAAGAGGCGGAAGCTGTCGACGAGGCCGGTGGCGAGGAGCGCACGGAAGGCGGCGCGTTCGGGATCCGACACCAGCACCTGTCCCGCCCACGCGGCGGGGTCGTGCACGTCGCGATCGTCGGGCGCGATGTTGAAGTCGCCGCCGACCGCGAGTTGCGGATGGCGTGCACGCTCGTCGCGCAGCATGCCGGCCAGCGCCGCCAGCCACTCGAGCTTGTACGCGTACTTGTCGGAACCCACCGCCTGGCCGTTGGGCACGTACACGCCGACCACTCGGATGCCGGCGACGGTCGCGGCGATGACGCGCTTCTGCTCGTCGGCGTAGCCCGGCATGCCGACGTAGACGTCGGTGACGGCGAGCCCTTCGCGCACCAGCAGCGCGACGCCGTTGTAGGTCTTCTGTCCGGCGTAGTGCGCCGCGTAGCCGGCGGCGGCGAGATCGAGCGCGGGAAAGCGCGCGTCGTCGATCTTGGTCTCCTGCAGGCACAGCACGTCGGGACGTACGGCATCGAGCCAGGCGATGAGCCGAGGCAGCCGGACGGTGATCGAATTGACGTTCCAGGCGGCGATGAGCATGGGGCGGGGACGATCGCCGCGGTCGGGTCGCGGCGTCGCGCAGTTTACGCGATGCGCCGCCAGGGCGAGGCGCGGCGTATGCGTCGCGGCACGGCCAGCGGCCGCTGCCCCGTCATGCTCAGGTGAAACCGAGCAGACGCAGCGGACCGAGCGGATCGTGGGTGCGCGCGATCACGTACATCAGCGCGAAGCACGCCAGCGCCCCGACGAAGGCGAGCGCGCGCGCGGCTCGGCTGGGCGGACCGTGCAGCGCGACGATCCCGAGCACGATGTAGGCGACGAGCAGCGTGAGCTTCGTGGCGAGCCATGGCGTGGTGACCGGGTTGAGGCCGAGGATCGCGAGCAGGAGGAGCGCCGCGAGCAGGAGCACCGTGTCGACCACCTGCTGCAGGCGACGCATCGGACGCGACGTGGGCAACGCCGACCCGAAGAGCACGCCGATCCCGCGGACGAGGAAGAGCGTTCCACTGGTGACGACGAGGCCGACGTGCATCGCCTTGACGGACGGGTACAGCTCGGCGAGCGGCATCGGCACTACCGGGGCAGGTTCGATCGCCGCGCTCGCGCAGTGACGCGCCGTCTACTTGCGCCCTGGCGTCGCCGGCGGCAGCGGATTGGCATCCACGCGCGGACGGATGAGCATGGGGGCGAAGCGCCAGAGGTAGATCGCGAAGGCGGCGATCCAGGCGAGCGCGGAGGCATGGAGCGCGGCCAGCGTGGCGGTGGTCGGGACGAGTGCGACGAAGCGCAGCACGGCGGCCGCGAGCACGAGAACGTAGGAAGTGACCATGCCCCGATCGGCACGCAATGGCCGGCCGAGATGTCCGAGCGCGGTGCGCGTCACCATGCCGATGATCAGCACCGAGAAGCCGGCGATCCCGATCACGTGTACCGGCCACGCGGCACGCTCGGCGATCCCCGCCGCGTGCAGCGCACCGACGAGCAATCCGATGCCGAGACCGGCGTAGCCGGCGTACAGGACCCACAGCAGCGGAACGCGCCAGACGGCCCACGGCTTCCAGGCGACGAGTTGCACGAGCGCGATGCCGCCGGCGACGGCGAGCGCCACCGCGGTTACGCTGGCCGCACCCGGCGTGTGCAGACCGCCGAGCGCGGCGATCGCCGCGAGCACGCACGCGGCGACCTGCCAGTGCCCGCTGCGCGTGTGCATCGCAAGGGTGAGCCCCGGTACCGCGCGCATCGCGAAGAACGGTATGACCCGCCGCGCCACCAGGAGGGCGAGCGCCGCCATGGCGAGCAGCCCCGCGGTGAAGCGCTGCATGAGCAGCCCATAATCGCCGCCGTTTGCGGTCCACAGGAAGAGCGCGTCGGCGATGCCGAGCGCGAGGACGACCACCGGGATGCCGTAGTTGCGCCGGTTGTGCGTGCGATAGATCGCGCGCCCGAGCGCGCCCGCCGCGCCGAAGAAGAAGACGAGTTCGAGTGCGGATCCGGCGATGAACGTGACCTCGCCCGGGATCAGGAAGCAGGCGCGCGCGCCTACCCAGCAGGCAACGAGGACGCCGAGTGCGGCGCCCTTCACGGTCATCGCCCCGGTCCAGTTGACCCCCGCGGTGAGCAGGAAGCCGACCGCGATCGTCGCGACGAATCCCCACAACATCTCGTGCGCGTGCCAGATCACCCCGGCGAGCGTGCCCGCGACCCATTGCGGCGCGAAGATCCACAGCGCGATCGCGACCGCGGCCCACAGGCATCCGCCCAGATACAAGGGGCGAAAGCCGAGTTCGAGGAAGACGCGCCACTGCGGCGCGCCACGGGTACCGCGTATGGGTTCGCTGATGTGCACGAGACCGGCCATATTCACCACGCCCTGCTACTTCGGATAGTCGCCACCTTTCGCGGTCGGCGCCACCGCGCGCGAGCCCTGCGTCGCCGCGGTGGTGCCCGGTTCGCTGCGCCCGACCGCGGGTCCACGGCGCTGCGCTTGCGCCTTGGGGTACCCTGCTTCGTCGAGCGCCGCCTGCCAGCGGCTCTCGCTGTAGCCTTTCACGACGATCTTGTCGCCCAGCGTGAGCACCGGCGCGCTCTCCTCGCCGGTGAGCGTGCGCAGGCGGGCGAGACCCTGCTCGTCCTTCTGCACGTCGACGGTCGCGAAGGGAACGCCGCGCCGGTTGAGGAGCCCTTCGGCGTTCTGACAGACCTCGCCGCAGTCGAAGGTGTACAGCGTCGCCGGGAAGCGTTCCGCGGCCATCTGCGCGGTGAGACTGGGCTCGCTCGTCTCGACGTAATTGGCGCCGAGGCGCTTGGTCTGCACGTTCTTCACGTCCGGCGGCGGCGGCCGGTCGGAATAGACGACGCGGCCATCCGGATCGACATAACGAAAAACCGACTGCGCCGATACCGCAAAGGCGGTGACGGCGACAGTCAGCGCGGCGGCGACAACGACGGAACGACGCGCACGATAACGCATGGAACCCTCCGCTCAAGCGGGAGTGACCATTCCATTATGCCGCAGGAGCGCATCGAGTTGGGGTGGCCGTCCCCGAAAGGCGACGAACGATTCGAGCGCGGGCCGGCTTCCACCACGCGACAGGAGCTCGTCGAGAAAGCGCGCCCCGATCGTCGGCGACACGAGGCCTTCCTCCTCGAAGAGGCTGAAGGCGTCGGCGGCGAGCACCTCGGCCCATTTGTAGCTGTAGTAGCCGGCGGCGTAGCCGCCGGCGAACACGTGCGCGAACGACTGTGCCAGGCGGTCGTACGCGGCAAAGGGCACGACCGCGACCTCGCTTCGCACCGCGGCGAGGATCGTCTGCGGCGAGCGCCACTGCGGCGTGTCCGGTGGCGCGGCCTGCGCGTGCAGCAGCATGTCGAAGAGCGCCATCTCGAGTTGGCGGACGGTGGCGAGGCCGCTGTGGTAGTTCTTCGCGGCGAGCATCCGATCGAAGAGCGCGCGCGGCAGCAAAGCGCCGGTGCCGACGTGGCGCGACATGCTCTCGACGACGCTCCACTCCCAGCAGAAATTCTCCATGAACTGCGACGGCAGCTCCACCGCGTCCCACTCGACTCCCCGGATTCCGGAGACCCCGGCGACGTCGACGCGGGTCAGCAGGTGGTGCAGGCCGTGGCCGAACTCGTGGAAGATCGTGGTGATCTCGTCGTGGGTGAACGTGGCCGGCTTGTCGCCCACCGGCGCGGACAGGTTGCACACGAGATACGCGACCGGATCCTGGAGCCCGCGGTCGCTTCGCCGGCGCGTGATCGCGTCGTGCATCCATGCCCCGCCGCGCTTGCCGGGTCGTGCGTACAGGTCGAGATAGAACTCGCCGACGCGCGCGCCGCTGCGGTCGCGGATCGTGAAGACGCGCACCGTCGGGTGCCAGGTCTCGGCCTTCGACTCGGCGATGGCGAGGCCGTAGATCGTCTCGACCACCGCGAACAGCCCGGCCAGGACACGCTCTTCCGGGAAGTACTGGCGCACCTCCTGCTCGCTGTACGCGTAGCGGTCGAGCTTGAGCTTCTCCGCGGCATACGCGACGTCCCAGGGCTCGAGCACCGACAGTCCGAGGCGGTCGTGGGCGAAGGTTGTCAATTCGGCGAAATCACGCCTCGCGAAGGGCTGCGCGCGCCGCGCGAGGTCGCGCAAAAACGCTTCGACCTCGGCGGGATCGTTCGCCATCTTGGGTACGAGCGAGACTTCTGCGTAGTTGGCGTAACCGAGGAGAAGCGCCGCTTCGTGGCGCAGCGCGAGGATGCGCCGGATGAGTGCCGTGTTGTCCCACTCGGGCTTCGCGCCCAGGTCCGACGCACGCGTCGCGTACGCCTCGTGCAGACGCCGGCGCAACGCGCGGTTGTCCGCGTACTGCATGACCGGCCGATAGCACGGCATGTGCAGCGTGAGCTTCCAGCCGTCGTCGCCGTCGCGCTGTGCCGCCTCACGCGCCGCGGCGACGATATCGGTGGGGATGCCGGCGAGTTCGTTCGCATCGGTGACGCGGTACGCCCATGCATTGGTGGCGTCGAGGAGGTTCTCCTGGAAGCGGGTGGCGAGGGCGGCGAGCTCCTCCTGCACCGCCTTGAAGCGCGCCTGCTCGTCGGCGCCGAGTTCGGCGCCGCCCAGGCGGAAGTCGCGCAGCTCGTTGTCGACGAGCTTGCGCTGTGCGGCGTCGAGCATCGGATAGGCTGGGCCGTCGCGCAGGGCCCGGTAGCGCGCGAAAAGGCGCGGGTCCTGCGCCAGTTCGGCATGGAAGGCGACGACCTTCGGCTGGCTCGCTCGATATGCCGCGCGCAGCTCCGGGGTATCGGTGACGGCGTGCAGGTGCCCCACCACGGCCCAGGCGCGATCGAGCGGATCGAGGACGTCGGCGATGGGCTCGACGAGCGTGCGCCAGGTCGGTGCGGCGGTATCGGCGGCGGCGCGCTCGATCGTCGCGCGCGCGGCAGCGAGCAACGTGTCGACCGCGGGCTCCACGTGGCGTGCTTCGATCGCCTGAAAATGGGGGAGGTCGGAGAAATCGAGCAGCGGATTGGGTGGCGTCATGGGGTGCGTCCTGATGGAGTATCCGCGGCGGCTCCGGTGTGCGCGCGGCGGTCGAGCACGGCGTCGAGGGCGGCGAGGTCGCCGGCCGTTCCCACGTTTGCCCACGCGCCGTCGTAGCGTTCGCCGGCGACGAGGCCGCGTTGCATCCACTCGTGCAGGAACGGTGCGAGCTTCTGCTTCACGCCGCGGGGAGCGTCGCGGAACAGCGTGGTATCGAAGACTCCGATGTTGCCGTAGGTGAGCTTCACCGGGCCGTCACGGTGGATGCGCGTGCCTTCGAGCGCGAAGTCGCCGGCGGGATGATACGGCGGGTTCGGCACCAGCACGAGATGGACGCGCGGTGCGGCGCCGTCGAGTGCCATCGTATCGGCGACGGGGCGCAGGCGCGCATAGTCGAAGTCGGTCCATAGGTCACCCGACACGATCGGCACCGGCCCTTCGGGCAGCAGCGGCAATGCGGTGATGATGCCGCCGGCGGTCTCCAGCGGTTCGGCTTCGCGCGACCACGCGATGCGCACCCCGTGTGCACTGCCGTCGCCGAGCGATGTGATCAGCCGGTCGGCAAGGTACGCGACGTTGATGACCAGGGTCCGGTAGCCGGCGCGCGCCAGCGCCTCGATCTGCCACACGATGAGCGGTTTCCCGCCGACGGGCAACAGCGGCTTGGGCGTCGCGTCGGTCTGCGGGCGCAGGCGCTCACCGCGTCCGGCGGCGAGGATCATCGCGGTACCCATCAGAACGTGTAGCCGACGGTGGGGGTGCGCCCCTCGAGTGCATCGAGCAGGACGAGGAGCGGCACGAGCTCGCGATAGCGCGCGCAGGCGGCACGCAGATACGCGAGCACGCGGGGCAGGTCGTTGAGATAACCGGTCTTGCCGTCGCGGTGGGCGAGGCGCGCGAAGATGCCGAGCACCTTGACCTGGCGTTGCACGCCCATCCACTCGAAGTCGCGCCAGAACACCCCGAAATCGGGGTCGACGGGGATTCCCGCGGCGCGCGCCCGCTCCCAATAGCGCACCGCCCAGTCGATCTGGCGCGCCTCGTCCCACGCGACGTAGGCATCGCGCAGGAGCGAGACCAGGTCGTAGGTCACCGGGCCGGATACCGCATCCTGGAAGTCGATCACGCCGGGATTGCGCTCGGGCACGACCATGAGGTTGCGCGAGTGGTAGTCGCGGTGCACGAAGACCCGCGGCTGCGCGAGGTTGTTGGCGATGATCTGCGCGAATACCGCGTCGAGCGCGCCGCGCTGCGCGGTCGTCAGGGTGTGGCCCAGGTGCTGGCCGGCGTACCACTCGGGAAAGAGCTCGAGCTCGCGCCGCAAGAGCACCTCGTCGTAGCGCGGGAGCGCGTCGTCGCGCGCGCCCGCCTGGAAGCGGACGAGCGTGTCGATGGCATCGAGATAGAGCGCCTGCGCATTGTCCTCGCGCAGTGCCGCGAGGTACGTGATGCTGCCGAGGTCCTCGAGCAGCAGGAAGCCGCGCTCGGGATCCTGCGCGTGGACTGCCGGGGCGTGGACCCGCGCGGCGTGCAACAGCCCGGCGACGC
Source organism: Burkholderiales bacterium (assembly GCA_020852555.1). Lineage (GTDB taxonomy): Bacteria > Pseudomonadota > Gammaproteobacteria > Burkholderiales > Casimicrobiaceae > VBCG01. The sequence continues at coordinate 16,161 of JADZAQ010000018.1, read as the reverse complement.
GGACGAACGGACGGCAATCCTCCATCGGCGGCGGCGCATCCATGGCGACGAGCGTCGTTCTGCCTTGCGCATCGGGGGCAGCGAGCGTCAGGCGAAAGTAGCGGCGGAAGCTCGCATCGGCCGACGCCGGCGCGAGCGTGAACGGCGGCACGTCGGGCAGCGTGGACAGCCACGCGGCAAGCTCGGCTCGCCGCGGGTCGGCGGAAGGGTCGCGGGTGGTCAAGGGCCGCGCGCACTATAGAATGCGCGCTACTCGGAAGGTCGTGATTCTAGCAAACCGCTTGCCGTCGCCAGTGCGCATTCTCCGTCTTCGCTCCGCGTCGCCGCTACTGGCGGCCATCGTCGTGTCGGCATGGCTCGCGACCGGCGCACTCGCGCAGGAGGCGCGGCTCAAGATGTCGCGCGAGATCGCGCAGCCGCAAGCGAGCGGCGTCGTGGGGGCCCCTGCGCCGCCGCCTGCGCCGGTCATGCAACCGAGCGTGAGCGACGCAATGGGCGCGGCACTGCCGGCGCTCGCCGCGCCGGCGACCTCCACCACCGCGGCGCCCACGGTCGCCGCACCGCGCGGCGCGGTCTTCCTGCGCGCCGATCGGGTCATCGGTAATGCCGACAAGCTCGTCGAGGCGGCGGGCAACGTCGAGCTGCGCACGCGGCAAGAGACGGTCCTGGCCGATTGGCTGCAATTCAACGTCCCGAACGACGAGGTCTGGGCCAAGGGCAACGTGACGTTGCGCAGCGGGCGCGACTGGATCAGCGGCCCGGAGGCCAAGTTCCAGTTCAGCCGCGAGATCGGCTTCTTCGACGAGCCGCGCTTCTTCATTTCGGCCAACGAATCGCGCGGCGAGGCGAAGGAGATCCGCTTCACCGGTCCGGACACGTACGAGGCGTCACGCGTCGAATACACGACCTGCGTGGCGCCCAACAACGACTGGTATCTGCGCGCCGACGAGATCGAGGTCGACAAGCTGCGCAAGGTCGGTACCGCGCACGGGGCGAGCGTGCATTTCCTCGGCGCCCCGGTGCTCTACACGCCGTGGCTCGAGTTTCCGTTGTCCAACGAGCGCAAGTCGGGGTTCCTCACGCCGACCATCGGCTCGACGCAGGTCCGCGGCTTCGAGGTGGCGGCACCCTATTATTTCAACCTCGCGCCCAATTACGATCTGACGCTCACTCCGCGCCTGATGACGCGCCGCGGTCTGCTGGTGGGCGCCGAGGGCCGCTATCTCTTCGCGCCGGCGGCCGGCGAGATCGTGGGCGAGGTCGTGCCCTACGATCGCATCGCGGAAGAGACGCGCTGGGCGATCGCCTGGAAGCACAACCAGAGCTTCGCACCGTGGCTCACCGGCTACGTCAACTTCAACCGCGTCTCGGATTCGACGTACCTCACCGATTTCGCCGATCGCGTCGCCGTGACGTCGCAGCGGACGCTGCCCGGCGAAGCCGGCCTCAATGCGTCCTCCGGGCCGTGGTCGATGTTGGTGCGTACGCTGTCGTTCCAGACCCTGCAGGATCCCAATCCGGCAGCCGCGGTGGTTCCCCCGTACAACATGCTGCCGCAGGTGAAGGCGGCGCTGGCCGACACCGACTGGCTCGGTCTCGCATGGAGCGGCACGGCGGAGTACGCGCGCTTCGCGCAGAGCGCGCTGGTGCCGACCGGTGATCGCGCTGCACTGTACCCGTCGGTGCGCTGGAATGCGCAGGGCAATGCGTGGTTCGTCACCGCGCACGCCGGGGTGGCGGCATGGCGCTACGACCTCGACGCCCCCACCCCCGGCCTGCCGAGCGCGCGTGCCGACGTGGCGGTTCCGGTGACGAGCGTCGACGCCGGGCTGATCTTCGAGCGCGACCTGCAGCTCTTCGAGCGCGACTTCGTGCAGACGCTCGAGCCGCGCGCGATGTACACGTACATCCCGTATCGCAACCAGAACCAGTTCCCGGTGTTCGACACCGTGCAGGACGATTTCAACTTCACGCAGCTCTTCAGCGAGAATCGCTTCATCGGCGGTGATCGCGTCGGCGATACGAGCCAGATCGCCCTGGCGGTGACCTCGCGGCTGCTCGATCCCGCGACCGGCGCCGAGCGCCTGCGCCTGGCGATCGGGCAGCGGTTCTACTTCGAGGATCAGCGCGTGTACCTGCCGGGAACCACGCCGCAGAAGTCGGGGTCGTCGGACTTCCTGGCCGGCGCCGAGGGGCGGCTCTCCGATGCCTGGTCGCTCATCGGCCTCATGCAGTACGACTTCGGAACCTCGCAACTCCAGCGCTTCAATCTCGGGACCCGGTATAACCCCGCGCCCGGCCGGGTGGTGAGCCTCGTCTACCGCTATTCCCGGGAACTCGTCGACCAGGTGAGCGGTCAATCCGAGCTCAAGCAAACGTACCTGTCGGGACAGTGGCCATTGTCGGCGAACTGGACCTTCGTGGGGGCCTGGAATTACTCGTTCGCCGACCGCAAGACCCTCGAGGCGGTGGTGGGGCTGGAGTACAATGGCGGGTGCTGGGCGTTGCGCGTCGTCGGTCAGCAATTGACGACCACCACGGAGACGCGCAGCAACGCGATCTTCGTGCAACTCGAGCTCGACGGCCTGGCGCGCGTCGGTACGAGTCCCCTCGAGCTCCTGCACCGGACCGTCCCCGGATATCTGCGTTCGAACGATCCCACGCTCAACCGGCGCGATCGCAGCTTCGACCCTCTACCCGAGTTCTAGCACTTGCCGAGATGACTCCGATGCTCCTACGCCTTGCAGGGACGTTCCTGATCGCGCTGGCGCTGGCATTGCCGGCATTGGCCCAACCGACCTCGTCCGGAATCGAGGTTCCCGGCGCCCGTCCGGCCACCGCGCCGCGTCCAGCTCCGGTGGCGACGGCCCGTCCCGCCACCGCCGTCGTTCCCCTCGATCGCGTGATCGCGGTGGTCAACGACGAGGCGTTGACCCAGTACGAGCTCGCCGAGCAGAAGCGCATCGTGCTGGCACAGATGGAGGCGTCGCACGTCAAGCCGCCGCCGACCGACATCTTCGATTCGCAACTCCTCGAGCGGCTCATCATCGACCGCGCATTGCAGCAGTTCGCCAAGGACAACGGCGTGCGTGTCGACGATACGGTGGTGGAGCGCACCATCCTGCGCATCGCGCAGGAGAACAAGATCACGCCGGAGGAGCTGAAGCGGGCGCTCGATCGCGAGAAGGTGTCGTACGCCAAGTATCGCGAGGACATCCGGCGCGAGATCACGGTGCAGCGCCTGCGCGAGCGCGAAGTCGATAGCAAGGTGCAGGTTTCCGAGGCCGAGGTCGACAATTACCTCGCGACGATCGACGCCCAGGCCGGCGGCGAGACCGAGTACCAGCTCCTGCACATCATGGTCGGGGTTCCCGACCAGGCCGCACCCGAGCAGGTCGAGGCGCGCAAGCGCCGCGCCGACGAAGCGCTGTCGCTCATCCGCTCCGGGCGCGATTTCCGCGAGATCGCGGCGCAGTACTCCGATTCGCAGGACGCGAGCAGCGGCGGCGACCTGGGCTGGCGCACGCCGGCGCGGCTGCCCATGGTCTTCGTCACGGTGCTGAAGGACATGAAGAAGGGCGACGTCTCGGCGGTCCTGCGCAGCCCGGGCGGCTTCCACATCGTCAAGCTCACCGATTCGCGCAGCCGCAACCAGCCGACGATCGTCGAGCAGACGCACGTGCGGCACATCCTCGTGCGCGTGAACGAGACGACCTCGGAGAGCGAGGCGAAGGCCAAGATCGACCGCATTCGCGAGCGCATCCAGCAAGGGGCGAGCTTCGTCGACCAGGCACGCGTCAATTCCGAGGACGCGTCGTCGACCAAGGGCGGCGATCTGGGCTGGGTCAATCCGGGCGACACCGTGCCCGAATTCGAGCAGGCGATGGGCAAGCTCAAGGTCGACGAACTCTCCACTCCCGTGCGCTCGCCCTTCGGCTGGCACCTCATCGTCGTCGACGAGCGGCGCACGCAGGACGTGACGCAGGAGCGCCGGCGCGAAGTCGCGCGGCAGGCGATCCGCGCCCGCAAGTCCGACGAGCAGTTCGCCGAATTCACCCGGCAGGTGCGCGACAAGGCGTACGTCGAGTACAAGTCCGACGACAAGTGACTTGCGCACCTCGTGACGGCCGCGACGAAGCGGCGGGCGCCGATGGTCGCGGACGCCGCCCTTCGCCGGGCGGGCGCCCGACAGGCTGCTACCGCGCGGGCAGCACCGCGACGCGGGTGATCGTTCGCGGTGTCGTCGCCCGGAAGGTAAGTTCGAGGCGCAACTGGTCGACGGCGAGCGCTCGATCGCCCGGCGCACGCGTGACCGCGATGCCGGCCGCGGTCTCGCGCAAGTCGCTGCCGGCCGCGTCGGCGAGCGTTCGCCAGCCGCCGCCCGCCGCTCGTCCCTGTACGCGCAGGCGGCGCAACCCCGCCTGGGAGTCGACGCCGAGGACGAATTCGTTGGCGCGCCGCACGCTCGCCGGCAGGTCGGCGGGCGAGAGCAGGATCGCGCGACCGTTGGCATCGGGCGCAACGGTGAGCGTGCCCTTGCCAAGCGTGATCCGCCCCTGCTCGGCGATCCAACCATCACCGTCCACGTGCGACGGCGTGCCGAAGGTCCACAGCGAGGCATCGAGCGGCAGTCCCGCACGTGCCAGCAGGAAGTCGCGCGCCGCCGATTCGAGCGGCGTGTTGCGCCACGCCGTGAAGGTGCTGTAGCCGGGTTGGCCGACGAAGGCGCCGTTGCTGCCGTTCCACGCCATCGGCGAGACATAGCGCGCGCCGTAATTCCACAGATCGCGCAATCCGCGGTACGCCGCGGCGTACGTGGGCGGTGCGGTTGGATCGCGCAAGTCGGCGGTGTTGTACTCACCGACCGCCCAACGCGGATCGATCGACGCCAGAGTCGCGAAGAGCGACCGGCCGTTATCCATTTGGACGCCGTTCACCGCTGCTTCGCCGTAAAGAATGACGCCGAGATGGCCGAGTCGCGGCTTCGATCCGGTGAGCGTCACCCCGCCGGAATCGTAGTTGCGGGTGGGGCTCGTGAGGGCGATCGCGAACGACATCGCGTCGCCGCGTGGCGGCATCAGTCCTTGCGACGACCAGATGCGGTCCGCGGAAATGCCCGCTTCGACGAGCCACGCGGCGAGTTCGCTGTAGTGCAGATGCACCAGATGGCGCCGGAAGTTCTCCCATTCGTGGACCCACGCGTCCTGCCAGAAGGGGCGAGCGGGGTCGCGGCTGAAGCGGCGCGGCGGATCGACGTCTTGCCACGCGCACCACTGCTGGCCGGCGAGACGATTCACCTCGGCGAGACTCAACGGCTGCGGGCGGCGATACGCGCTGAGGTCGGGCAAGGCGCCACCGGCACGACCCGCGTACGGCCCGGTGCCGGCGAGCCATTCGCGGAATTGGCGGACGGTACCTGGGTTGTAGTCGTACCACTGCGCTTCCGAGAAGAATGGATTGAGGTAGGTGTCGGGATCGAGGTTGATGCCCACGAAAAGGTCGGGATGCGTGCGCGCGAAGCGGGCGAGGATCGTCCCCGCCTGCTGCAGGTTGCGCTTCTGGTAGCGGCGGACCTCGGTCGCGTACACGTTGAAGGTCAGCGAGCGCGCGAGCTGCGGCGCATCGAGCGAGCCCGGGAGCGATTTCAGGTAATCGTCGGGCATGACCTCGTTCTTCTCGTTCCACTGGTCGTTCGCGGTGTCCTGTTCGAGCTTGTCGTTGACGTCCCATTCGGGGACGTCGCAGTACGCGTCGGCCCAGATCCCGCCGTTGAGCGTGACGAGGACGGGGAGGTGCTTGGCGATCGAATGGGCGAGCGCCGCATTGAGCGAATCGTCGGCGATGCGGCGTTCGCCGCACTTGCGCGTCGGATCCCAGTCGGGATCGAACACCCAATCGTGCGCCGCTCCCTTCGTCGTGCGCAGGTAGAGGATGGGCACCCGGAAGCCCACCCGCACCGTCGACGACAGGTACGGTGCGTAGATCGTGTCGAGTTCGTTGGCGCCGCCGAGATCGAGTCCGGAGAGCGCCGGCAGGAGATGGAACGGCTCGCTGGTTCGCGGCGTGAAGGCAGCCCAGCGGTCGAGCGCGCGCGGATCGATGAGACTGCGCGTACCGAGGATCCGCTCACGGCCATCCCTGGCGATCGCGACGACGGTGACGATGTAGCGGTCGGGTGCCGCAAAGCCCGCGAAGAGGTGGCCAAAATCCCCCGTCAGCTCGTAGCCGCCGTTCGCGTTGTCCGGCAGGTCCGTCTTGATCCGGGCCACGTCGGGGCGGGCGATGCCAAGCCGCGCGGGGTACGCCTTGCCGTCGACGCGGATCTCGACGGCGCGGATGCCCGCCGGATCGAGCGCCCACCCGGAGACCGTGAGCTTCGGACCGATGACCGCTTCCGCGGTGGGCACGTCGACGTCACCCGCCGGGCCTGCCGGAAGAGGGCTCGCCGTGCCACTCGCGTCGGTCGCCGCCGTGCCCGCCGGCGCAGTGGCTTGCGGAGCCGAACCCGCTGGCGCGACGGTGGGGCGTTCCCGATGCGATCCGACGAGTGAGGCGAGCTCGAACCCCGCGACCACCGCGACCAGCGTGAGGAAGCCCGTGAACCAGCGGCGCGCGCTGCGCCGCGCGGGTGACGGCGGCGCGGACTCGGCTGGCGAAGGATCGGACATGGCGCGATTGTAGCGAGTGCCATCGCATCGTCCGCGCTGGGCGGCGCGCCAATGCGCGTGGCGTCGCGCATGACGTACCATCGTCCGATGGTCAGTCCCGTGGACACCGACGCTGCGATCCTCGCCGAGCAGGTCGCCTACTACCGCCGGCGCGCCGGCGAGTACGACGAGTGGTGGTTCCGCACGGGCCGCTACGACCGCGGCGGCGAGCTCAATGCGGCGTGGAAGGCCGACGCCGAGATCGTCGAGGGCGCGCTATGCCGCTGGCTCGATACGCGACGGCCGGCGCGCGCGCTCGAGCTCGCCTGCGGAACCGGCCTCTTCACGCGCTGGCTCGCGCCGCGGGTCGGCGAACTCGTCGCCCTCGATGCGTCGCCCGAGGTGCAGGCGATCAATCGCGGGCGCGTCGCGTCGGCGAACGTCCGCTACGAACTCGCCGATCTCTTCGCCTGGGAGCCCGACGCTCGGTACGACCTCGTCTTCATGAGTTTCTGGCTCTCGCACGTGCCGGTGGATCGCTTCGATCGCTTCTGGGAGAGCGTGCGCGCGGCGCTGGCGCCCGGCGGCGTTGCATACGTGATCGACTCCGGCTGGGACACGACGTCGATGGCCAGGAATCACGTGCGGCCGCAACGCGAGGTGGGCATCGCGCAGCGCGAGCTCAACGATGGCAGTGCGTTCCGTATCGTGAAGGTCTACTACGAGCTCACGGACCTCGCGCAGCGTCTCGATGCGCTCGGCTTCCGGTCAGGGCTGGTGACGACGCCGCGCTATTTCATCCACGGCCCGGTGACGCCGCAAAATGCGGTTGCGGATGGAGCGAAAGTGCCTTCACAATGAAACGCCGAGGCGCAGAGAAAGACTCGGCCAGCTCGGCGTCTCTGCGCCTCTTTGTGAAATGTTCTGGTCGCGTCAGTCGATACTGTAATAGACGTAGGCGCGCTGCGGAACCGTGCGCTCGTCCATGTCGCGGCGTGCGGCGAGGTCGTCGGGCTTCTTGTCCCAAAACAGCGCGCGGCCTTGCCGCTGCACGTCTTCGATGGCGGGCTTGTCGGCGAGGAGCTTGCGGATGAACTGCGTGTGCTCGGACACGTAGTCGCGGGCGGGGAGCATGGGCATGGCGGAGGGCCGTGGGCGAATCGGGGTCGGAGGGAAGTCGTGATGCGCGGCCGGCACGCGGCGCAAGGTTCATTTTAGCATCGCGCGGTGGAGGCCCCAGGCGCCGCCGCGGGTCGGCCGGCAACCATCGGGAATGCGAACAGACGACAATCGAGCGCACCGTTCATGAGCGGCGTCTTGCGGGCGACCTTCAGGTGGATGAGCTTGGGCAAGCGCAGGTCGCCGGTGAAGAAGTACGCGGTCCACCCCGCGTAGCGCTGCTTCAGGACGTCGCCCCAGAGCGGATACTGCCGTGCGAGTTCGCCCTGATCGGCGAGACGCACGCCGTACGGCGGATTGGTCAGCAGCACGCCCGTCGGGGCCGGCGCGCTGCGGGTGAGGAAATCCGCCTGCTCGACGCGCACGAAGGCATCGACCTGCGCGGCGCGCAGGTTCGCCTGCGCCTTGCCGATGGCGCCGGCGGCGATGTCGCTCGCAAAGAGGGTGGGCTCGAGCGGTGCACTGCGGATGCGGTCGCGCGCGGTCTGCTTCAGGCGCTGCCACGACGGCCCATCGAACCAGGCGAGCTTCTGGAAGCCGAAGGTCCGGGCGAGTCCCGGCGCGCGACCTGCGGCAACGAGTGCGGCCTCGACGGCGATCGTGCCGCTGCCGCACAGCGGATCGAGGAAGGGTTCGCCCGGGGTCCAGCCGGTGAGTGCGAGCAGGCCGGCCGCGAGATTCTCGCGCAGCGGCGCCTCATCGGTATCGCGCCGATAACCGCGCTTGAAGAGCGGCTCGCCCGAGGTGTCGAGATAGATCGTCGCGCTATTCGCATCGAGGTAGGCGAGCACGCGTACATCGGGGGCGCGCTTGTCGATCGACGGACGCACGCCACGCTCCTTGCGGAAGCGATCGCACACCGCGTCCTTCACCCGCAGCGTGGCGAATTCGAGGCTCGGCAGCGGTGAGCGCGTCGCCGTCACGTCGACCCGCAGCGTGCGCGTGGGTGCGAAGTGGCGCGTCCAGTCGATGTCGTGGACGAGCGCATACAGCGCACGCTCGTCGGTGCAGGCGCCACCGCCCACGCGCCACAGGATGCGGCTCGCGAGCCGCGACTCGAGGTTGGCGCGCATGACGAGCGGCAGCGGGCCGGTGAAGGCGACGCCGCCGTCGGTCGCCTGCGCGTCGATGGCGTCGAGGGCGGCGAGTTCGTGCGCCAGCGCCGCCTCGAGTCCGCGCGGACAGGGTGCGAAAAAGCGCTCGCTCACGGGCAGGTCACTCGGCTGCGAGTGGCGCTGGTGCGCGCTGCCGCGGCGACGGCGTCGCTGGCGAAGGCCTTCATCAGAACGGCTTGGCGACGACGAGCCAGGTCGCGAGCACCAGGATCGGCAATGCCGGAATCTCGTTGATCCAGCGGTAGAAGCGATCGCCGTGCGCATTGCGATCGGCGGCGAAATCGCGCACGAGCTTGCCGAGATAGACGTGGAAGGCGACGAGGATCGCGACCAGCGCGAGCTTGGCGTGCAGCCAGCCACCGGCGATGCCGTAGCCCAGCCACAGCCACAGCCCGAAGCCGATCGTCAGCACCGCCGCGGGGGTCATGATGCCGCGGTACAGCCGGCGCTCCATGACCTTGAAGCGCTCGCTGCCGATGCGGTCGGTGGTCTGCGCGTGATACACGAAAAGGCGCGGCAGGTAGAAGAGCCCGGCGAACCACGAGACCATGAACACGATGTGCAGCGTCTTGACGAGCGCCATGGTCGCGAGGCGGCGGTAGCCGCTCAGACAGCGCCTGCCGGCGCTTCGCACTGCCACATGCCGGTGACGGTGCGCGCGAGTTGCGGCAAGCGGCCGTGGAAGAAGTGCCCGCAGCCGGGAAAGACGACGATCGGCAATTCCTGCGGGCGAGCCCAGGCGAAGACGTCGGCGAGCGGCACCACCTCGTCGACCTCGCCGTGGATGACGATGGTGTCGGCGGGGACGTCACCCACGGGGAAGCGCCCCACCGCCGGCCCCACGAGGACCATGCGCTGCGGTGTGATCCGCGCCGCGACCCGCGTCTGCACGAAGGTGCCGAAGGAGAAGCCGGCGAGCACGACGGGCAGTGCTTCGCCGTAGGTCGCGCGTGCCGCGGCGAGCACCGCCAGCGCGTCGTCGGTCTCGCCGATGCCGTTGTCGAAGCGTCCCGCCGAGCCACCGACGCCGCGGAAGTTGAAACGCACCGCCACGTACCCCAGGGCGAAGAAGGTCTTGGCGAGTGTTTGCACGACCTTGTTGTCGAGCGTGCCGCCCTGCACCGGATTGGGATGCGCGACCAGCGCGATGCCGATGGGCGGCGTCGGCGGCACGTTGTGGACCGTCTCGATTGGCCCGACCGCACCGGCCACGGTGCTCCGGCGCAGGGTATTTGGCGTCATCGCACGCCCCGCATCACAGTCGCAGCCGCTCGACGATCTCACCTTGCACGAGGTGGCGGTCGATGATCTCGTCGATGTCGTCGCGGTCGATGTAGGTGTACCAGACGTCGTCCGGATACACGACGAGTACCGGACCTTCCTCGCAACGATCGAGGCATCCCGCCTTGTTGATGCGGATCGCCCCCTTGCCGGAGAGTCCGAGCTTCTTGATGCGCCCCTTCGCGTAGGTCTGCAGATCGGCAGCGCCGGCGTCGGCGCAGCACTTCTCGCCGTTGTCGCGCTGGTTGAGACAGAAGAAGACGTGGTGGCGGTAGTAGCTCATGGGAATGCCCGGCGCCGCCGGGCCGTGACGCTCACTGGCGCTCGGAACGGCGCGCCTGCGGATCGTCGAATTATAGTCCGCCCTCCGGTCCGGCCTTTCCCCAGTGCGGCTGCCCCGCGAGAGCGAACAACCAACCCGCGGCGGCGAGCGGCCACACGAGCAGCACCGACTGCGTGAGACCGTTGAAAGTGAGCAGGTGCCCGTAACGCCAATTGAAGAGCGTGAACGGTGCGCGTGCGGATGGCAGGTCCACCGCCAGGATGGGCAGCAGCAGCGACGCCAGGAGGGCCACGGCGCACGCCGCCACCTGTGCGGGACGCGGCAGGAAGACGGCGCCAAGGAGCACGACGAGCCCGGCCGCCATGCCGAAGGTGACGCCGGGTTTCAGCCATGTCGGCCAGACCACGGGCTTCAGCACCAGCAGCGCCGCCACGCCCTTGGCGAGCAGTGCCACCCCGACCAGCACCAGCACGGCGCCGCCGATGTCGCGGCGATCGCGCAGCAGCAAGATCAGGAACAGTCCGATGCCGAGCAATTGGAACGTGGTCACCGTCGCCGCGATGAAGTCGAGCGCGACGTCGGGTGCCAGCACGGCGGCGGCGATCGGTGGGTTGCCGGTGAGGGGCGGCTGTCCCGGATCGAAGGTCACCGCGAAGAGCGGAATGCCCGGGTTGACGTGTGCGACGAGCCACAGCGTGAGCAGCGCAAGTCCCACGTCGCCGAGGGTGCCCGGCAGGAAGAGACGATTGCGCGCACCCGACAACGCGTGCCGCAGACGCTGCGCGCGGACGAGCGAGGCGCCGGCGATGCCGCCGACGAGCGCGCCCATGCTGTTCGCCACGAGGTCGACGAGGCTCGCATCGCGCGGCGGCAGGTACATCTGCAGCGTCTCCATGGTGAACGAGAGTGCGACGCCGACGCTCATCGCGAGCAGCGCTCGAACGCCGCGGGTGGCCCGGCGCGGGACCAGCGCGAGGAAGAGCCCGAACGGGATATACGCGATCACGTTGGCGGCGACGTCGTAGCGCGTCCACCGCAACGGCCAGGCGGCGAAGAGCCAGAAGGGGACGTCGGCCGCCGGGGCGATCCACGGCGCGAAAGGTTGCAGGCTCGCGAAGGCGATCGCGGCGCCGTAAATGAGCGCCAGCGCGTGTGGCAGCAGCGTTCGTGGGCCTTGCGCGCTCACTGGAGGCGGTGCGTACGGCGCGTGCTCAGGTGTGGCGGTGTCATGGCTGCAACGTCTTGCGCATGACGCTCATGCGCTCGTCCGCCGCGACGGTGACGAAGCCCGCGGACTCGAACATGCGCCGCGAGCCGTGGTAATGGTCGGTTGCCGCGGTGTCACCGTCGCCGACGTTCCAGGGGTAGGCGTCCACGAAGGCGACGCCGCGCTCGGCGAGATTGGCGAGTCCGGCGACGAGCAGCGCGCGCGACACACCTTTCCGCCGGAAGTCGGGTGCCACCACGAAGCACACGATCGCGGCCGCATCGTGGGCCGATGCCGGCATCGTCGGCGGCGTGATGCGCAGCCGGGCGCAGGCGTGCCGCAGCTTGGTGTACGGCTGCGCATTCATCCAGCCCGCGACGTTGCCGTTCACGTACGCGAGATAGCCCTCCATCTCGCCGGTCTCGATGCGCGCGCGCATCGCCCGCTGGTTCATCTCGCCGGTGAACGAGGCCCAATCGAGCGCCGGCGCCACGTGATAGTAGTGGCAGTAGCAGCGCGCCCACTCCGGATTGTCGGCGAATGCCGGGCCGTGCTCGTGATCGAAGAAGCGCAGGTAGTCGTCGACCCGCGACGGCGTGAGCCGCTCGACCGTGATGTCCATGCTCCGATCATCGCACGGTTGGTGACGGTACGCGCCAGCAGGCTGGCTATTGCATCGAGGAGCACATCCCTACCCCGATCCCGCGGCCTTCTGCCACATATCCTTGCGCGAGCATGGACTGCCGTACCGCAAGGTCGGTCGTGAATCGGTGATTGGACGCGCCACCGGCGCCGTTGTTGAAGAGCCGATAGATGGGAGCCATCCCCGAGGGACAGGCGCCGTCGGCGGTGGGTAAGGGGCTGAAGAACACATCGCCTTCGAACTGCCAGTCGGGATGGTCCAACACCGCCTCACATCCCAGCCCTCTCGGCGCATAGAAGTGCGAGCTCTTGGGCTGGAACGCGGTGCTGAAGAAGCGACACACCGGGGATAGCTCCGCGCCCGGAAGCATGCGCACGCCGAAGTGATAGCCGGTGCGCTGCCAGCCCGTGAATTCGCCGCGATCGAGCTTCTGCACTTCTTCTCTATTCGCGGTCAGGAAGTAGTGGCCGAACTCCTGATGGTAGTACTCGATCGCCTGCGCCGTGTCACCTACGTCCGGCGCGACGAAACGACCGAGCGACCCGGCCCCACTCAAGTCTGACAGGGTCCTGACCACGGCGTTCGTGGTGACGTCGATGAACGACACGGTCGCATCGCCGCTATTGTTCACGTAGACAATATCACCGACCATGCCCGTCGCAACGCCGACAGGGGTAGCTATGGCGCGACGATCTGGATGAGAATGTCGCGGTAAGTGGATGGTGCCGTTGTTGATCGACGCTGGCAAGCGTTACGTGATGGAAGGGTGCTGGCCGGGTAGGTAACATACTGCCTTGCCATACAACGTCTACGCAGCTGCGCAAAAGACAACCCCATCTGAGCCATAGCCTTCCGATATCCAACCGGCGGCAATCATCGCGCTTCGAAGCTTGGCATCGGTCACGTACCGATGATTCGGAGCAAGCGCGTTGTTGAATAGACGGTAGACGGGTTGAAGTCCGGCACCGCATACACCAGTCTTCGCGTCGGGAACCTGTATATAGAATGCATTTCTCGTCTCGAGCTGCCATAGATTAGGCCATTTCTCAATGACGGCATCACACTCAATGGAATCAGCGGAATAGAAATGTGACGTGAACGCGGCACTAAAGAACCTACAGACGGCCACTGCACCGGGTGGAGCGTCTCCCTCAGATGAGTAGGCAATAAACGATCCAATCGAGCGCTTCCAGCCGCTGAATACTCCCCCATCTAGCGCTGTCACTTCAGCATCGTTCAACGTGTTGAAGTAGTGCTTGACTTCTCCATTGAAATACTCGACAACGACGCTCGGTCTGCCTTGCGGTGTCTCACTAACGGACACCACACTAAAGACCGATTGAACGGAATTCACCATACCAATTTGTACGACACCGACCAAGAAAGCTGCAGTCGGGTAGTCAACAAACTGACCCTTGCCTTGCACGTAACCATCGGCATCGGTTACGCCAAAATAGGCCGGGTTGGGCACGCCTGCATCAAAGATCACATCTCCTATCGTGTTAAATCCACGAAAGCCAAATTCATCCTTCAAGTAAGCATAACCAGGGCTCGCCGCAGGTCCGATGAAAACGTTCGCGCCAGGAACGGGCTTGCCACCGACATCCAAAGCTCGAACACGAAATGGTTGAGGTGGATGAAAAGTGGCAACCGCGATCTGCCGATCTCCCGAGACCAGCTGAAAGGTGGCTACCGCCTGCGCTCCTGCCGAGATCGAAAACAGAGTTGTAAGGAAAGTGGCGAGAAGCGTCGCCGCCAACGATGACGATGCTGCCTTACGACTCATTCAAGTGCTCCTCGCAGTAGCGTTAGTTCGGCACTACGTAGCCTAGCAACGTTTGATTTGCCGTGTAGCCTAGCCCTTGAGCCATCGTGACCTTGTTTTGCGGAACCAAGATATAGTTGTCGGCACTCGGATTGTACAGCCTGTACAGTGCCTGAAGTGCGCCATTCCAATTGGTGGAGGCAATCCAGCCTTCAATACCATCATAGTTGTAGCAATTTCCGAAGGACGAGCCCATGAAGGCCGTGAGTTCCGAATTTATCGTCGTGTACGTGTGAATGACGGGAATGCTCTTACCGGGAATAGGCATTGAGTATCCGCACGCATCTATACCTCCCCCTAGATTCTGCAGTTTACTTAAACGACGCAGCGGGATCATGGTAACGCCAGATACCTTTTCGCGAGTATAGACGTAGCCCGAATATTTCACCGAAAAATTCGAAAATGATGTCGGCGCAATCATGGTTTCCCTCGTTAAATGGGTGCTTGACGTCCATTCACCGAAGGGATTGCGCCGATGCCAAATTGTACCGAGGATCGCGACCTGTTTGGAACCGTAGGTCGACGCCAGATCGAAGTTGGATTCGACGGTGGCGAAGTCACGTCGGACGCGGGCTTGCTGCTGTTGCGGCAGGTCGAACAGAAGCTCGGGTTGTTGAAGGCGGCGGCGCGCGTGCTGCCCGATCCGCGCAACCCGCACCTGATCGTGCACACCACGGAACAGCTGCTGCGGCAGCGGGTGTTTGGCTTGTGTCAGGGCTACGAGGATTTGAACGATCACGATCAGCTGCGCCTGGATCCGACGCTGCAGACGGCGCTGGACAAGCGTGGCAAGTCGGCGGCGGCGCAGCATGGTGCGTCGAGCCCGACGCTGTGTCGCTTCGAAGGACGGGCCAATCGCCCGGCCGCGGTGGAGGTGCACCGGGTGCTGGTCGAGCAGTTCATCAACTCCTTCACCGAACCGCCGCAGGAGTTGATTCTCGACTTCGACGCGACCGACGATCTGGTCCACGGCGAGCAGATCGGCCGACACTTCAGCGCCTACTACGACAACTACTGCTTCCTGCCGCTGTACGTGTTTTGCGGGGAGCAGTTGCTGGTGGCGTACTTGCGCTCGGCCAAGCACGACGGGGCGCTGCACGCGGCGGCGATCCTGAAGCTCTTGACCGACCGCCTGCGCCAGGCGTGGCCGCAGGTGCGGCTGGTGTTCCGGGGCGATTCGGGCTTTTGCCGACCGCTGCTGCTGTCGTGGTGCGAGCGGCACGGTGTCGACTACGTCATCGGCCTGCAGAAGAATTCGAGATTGCTGAGCATGGCTGCGACGTCCTGCGCGCAAGCACAAGCCGCGTTCGAGCAAGAGGGTACGACGCAGCGCGTATTCGGCGAATTCACCTACCAGGCGCGCTCGTGGCGGCGATCGCGGCGGGTGATCGCTCGCATCGAGCACAGCGCGCAGGGTACCAACCCCCGCTTCATCGTGACTTCGTTGCCGGAAGCGCCGCAGGTCGCCTACGAGTGGCTCTACTGCGCCCGCGGCGAGATGGAGAACCGGATCAAGGAATGTCAGCTCGGCCTCTTCGCCGATCGCACCAGCTGCCATCTGTGGTGGCCCAATCAATTCCGCCTGCTGCTGGCGAGCCTCGCCTACGTGCTGCTGGAGCGCCTGCGCAACGTCGGCCTCACCGGCACCGAGTGGGCCCGCGCCCAGATGGGTACCCTGCGTTGCAAGCTGCTCAAGGTCGGTGCCGTCATCGTGCGCAACACCCGGCGCATCCGCTTCTTCATCTCCAGCGCCTTTCCCTACCGCGACATCTTCCTGCTGGTCGCGCGCCGCTTCGCCCCCTCCGGATAACGCATGGTGAGTGCTGCCCCGGCACATTGACAAACAATGGGGGTAAGGGGGCGGTGCGCCCAAAATCCGACCCATCACCCGCGGAGGCCTCGAAATGAGCATCGGCGTTACTCAATACGCATCGTTTACCGTGATCGGCATCAACATCCGCCGGGCGGTGAAATATTCGGG
>JADZAQ010000017.1 GCA_020852555.1 Burkholderiales bacterium | reverse complement strand
GCGGCAAGGGCATCTGCCTGGGGCCCCGCAACTACCTCGGCCGCGGCTACCAGGCCGTGCCGGTCGCGATCACCGTCGAGGGCGCGAACATCCTGACGCGCAGCCTCATCATCTTCGGCCAGGGCGCCGTGCGCTGCCATCCGTTCGTGCTCAGGGAGATGGAAGCCGCGCGCAACCCCGACCGCCGCAAGGGCGTCGACGATTTCGACCGCGCGCTGTTTGGCCACGTCGGCTTCACGATCAGCAACGCGGTGCGCTCGCTGATCATGGCACTGAGCAACGCGCGCTTCACGCGCGTGCCGGATGCCGGCCCCGCCAAGCGCTACTATCAGCACATCGTGCGTTTCTCCGCGAGCTTCGCCTTCGCGGTCGACGTCGCGATGCTGACCCTCGGCGGCTATCTCAAGAAGAAGGAGAACCTCTCCGCCCGTCTCGGCGACGTGCTCTCCTGCATGTACCTCGCCTCGATGGTGCTGAAGCACTACGACAACCAGGGCCGCAAACCCGAGGATCTGCCCATCGTCGAGTGGGCCTGCCGCAGTCTGCTCTACAAGGCCCAGGAGCAGCTCCACAGCTTCCTGCGCAACTTCCCGAGCCCCTTCCTGGCAGGTTTCCTGCGCTTCTTCATCTTCCCGGCCGGGCTGCAGTATTCCGCGCCCAGTGACCGCTCCGGTCGCCAGATCGCGGACCTCGTGCTGAACCCGACCGAAGCGCGCGACCGCCTCTGCTACCCGGTGTACCGCTCCGTCGAGCAGGGCAACGTGCTCGGCCTGCTGCAGGAAGCGCTCGAGCTCGCACCGCTCGCAGAGCCGATCGAGAAGCGCATCCGCGTCGAAGGCGTGAAGACCGGCCGCGTGACCGCGCTCGACGTGCCCGGCCAGATCGCGCAGGCGCTCGCCGCCGGCATCGTCTCCGAGACCGAGGCCGCGGCCTTGCGCGACTACGACCGCAAGGTCATGGAGATCATCGCCGTCGACGACTTCGCGCCCGACGAGCTCGGTACGCGGGCCTCGCCCGTGCCGGCCGCGATGCCCGCGCCTGCGACCGTCGCACCACCGGCAGGGATGCAGGTAGCCTGACCTCGCGCCGCGCCGCCGTTGCGCGGCGCGTACTCGCGCCGTCGCTCCCTGGACTCTCTGGCTTTACGACATGATTCGATCCCTCTCGCGCGACGTCACCGTCGCCGCATTCGTCGTCCTGGCCGTAGTTGCGATCGTGAGTTTCGCGCCGCCACCGCAGGCTACGCGCCTCAGCGGCGACGGCCACGATTTCGGGCACGTGCTCGTCTTTGGCGTGCTGGGCCTGTTCGTCGTACGCGCGCTGCGCCGCTTCCGAGATGCACCCTCGCATCGCATGCGCGTCGTCGTGTTCACGCTGGCGCTGGGCCTCGTGTTGGGCATCGTCACCGAGCTCGTGCAACGGTATACCGGAGGTACGTCGTCGCGCGGCGACATCGCGCGTGACGTGCTCGGTACCGCGCTCGGCGTCTGCGTCGCGTTCGCGCTCGAGCGCGCCACGCCGCTGCGGCTGCGGCGCCTGCTCTGGAGCATCACAGCGCTCGGGCTGATGGCGTCGGCGGTGCCGCTGGCCGGAACGCTCCGGGACTATCGTGCCCGTGCCGCGATGTTCCCCGTGCTGCTGGATCCCGCCGTACCGGGCGGGCTCGCGTTCGTGACCGCCAACGATGGACGTCCCGAGGTCGCGCTCCTGCCGGCCGGCATCGTCAAGATCGGCGACGTGCCCGGTACGACTGTCCACGAACCGGCGGCGGCGAGCGACGCCCGGCCGCCTGCGCTGCGCCTGAAGCTCGACCGCGGCAACTGGCCTGGCGCAACGCTCATCGAGCCCGCACCCGACTGGCGCGGCTATCGGCGGCTCGTCGTCGAGCTCGCGAACCCAGGTCCGGAGCCGCTCGAGCTCGGCATCCGCGTCAACGACCGCGTGCACGACAACCGCTACGAAGATCGCTTCAATGCCGCGATCGAGCTGGCGCCGCGAGCGCGACGCCGCATCGAGTACGCGCTCGAGGCGATCGAGGTCGCGCCGAGCGGGCGGCACATGAACCTCGCCGAGATCGACAAGCTCGTGGTCTTCCACGTCGGTCCGCTGCCCGGACGGGAGTTCCACCTGCTGCGCGTCGCGCTCGAACGCTGAGCATTCCGCACCGGCGGCGCCGGCAGCATCGGCATCGATGCGATGTGCCACGCCCGACGCTCCCACCGGAATCGTGCTCACCCTGCGCCCGCATCGGCATCGGTGCGAGACGGTACACCGCCGCGTCGCCCTCGGCCGGCCCGCGCCGCCACGGCATCCACGCGCAGCTCCGCGAGCAGGGTCTGCGGCGCCGTACCGTCCTGCACCCGCTGCTGCGCCGCGCGCCGCACGGCCAGGAACAGCGCCGTGCCGCCATGCCCGGTCGCACCGGCCGCCGGGGCGCGGTGGCACGGGCTGAACATTCGGCGGAGAATTCCCACCCGCCCCGGCCACGGCCGGCGAGGCACTCGAG
The DNA here is from genome assembly GCA_020852555.1 of Burkholderiales bacterium. GTDB lineage: Bacteria > Pseudomonadota > Gammaproteobacteria > Burkholderiales > Casimicrobiaceae > VBCG01. The sequence continues at coordinate 1,875 of JADZAQ010000017.1, read as the reverse complement.
GACGCCACGACCCGCCGCAGCCGCCGACCATGACCCACCGTTCGATCCTGCACGTCGACATGGATGCGTTCTACGCCTCGGTCGAACAGCGCGACGACCCGAGCCTGGTCGGCCGGCCGCTGATCGTCGGCGGCACCAGCAACCGCGGCGTCGTCGCCGCCGCGAGCTACGAGGTGCGCCGCTATGGCGTGCGCTCGGCCATGCCGATACGCCGCGCGCTCGAGCTCTGCCCGCAAGCGGTCTGCGTCAAGCCGCGGATCGCGCGCTACAAGGAAGTCTCGCGCCTGGTGTTCGCCGTGTTCCACGAGTTCACGCCCATCGTGCAGGGCCTGTCGCTCGACGAGGCCTATCTCGACGTCACCGCCAGCCAGCGCCTCAAGGGCGATGCCGTCTCGATCGCCCGCGAGATCAAGCGTCTCGTACGCGAACGCACCGGCTGCACGGCTTCGGTCGGCGTCGCGCCGAACCGGCTGGTCGCCAAGATCGCCTCCGATCTCGACAAGCCCGATGGCCTGACCATCGTCACGCCCGAGCGCATCCACGCCGTGCTCGATCCGCTGCCCGTGAAGCGCCTGCCCGGCCTCGGCCGCAAGAAGGGCGAGCAGGTGGTCGCAGCCGGCATCACCACGCTCGGCGAGCTGCGCCGTGCGCCCGACGCCCGGCTCTGGCCGCTGTTCGGCCGCGACAGCGCGCGGATCCGCGACCGCGCCGCCGGCATCGACGAGCGACCGGTAGAGACCGACTGGGAAGAAAAGTCGATCTCCGCCGAGGAGACCTTCCACGAAGACATCGCCGATCCCGCCGTTCTGCGGGCCGAGCTCGTGCGGCTCGCCGACAAGGCGAGTAGCCGGCTGCGCGCCAGGCAGCTCGTGGCCTGCTGCGTCACGGTGAAGATCCGCCGCCACGACTTCGAGACCCATACCCGCCAGCGCCGGCTCGCGCCCGCGACCCACGACAGCCGCAGCATCGCGCGCCTCGCCGAGACGCTGCTCGCGACCTGGCTCGCGCAGCATCCCGGCGCCAGGCTGCGCCTGCTCGGTGTCGGTGTCTCCGAGCTCGTGCCCGCCGAACAGCTCGGCCTCTTCGACTCCGCCAGGCCCGTCGAGGCGACGCGTCTCGACGCCGCGCTCGATGCCATCCGCGGCAAGTTCGGTGGCACCGCCCTGCAACGCGCCAGCAGCCTGAGAATGGAGCACGGGAACCGCGAGCGCGTTTCGCAGCTCGGCGAAGCCCGGCCGCCACGCTTCGACGACGAGGACTGACTCAGGCATCCGCGCGCAGCGGGGACGTGGTTCACCTCATCGTCCGCAGTGTCGGGGCACGCCGACATCCACCCGCACCGGGACTGTAATTCACCCGATCGTCCGCAGCGTCGCGGCACGCCGACATCCACCGGCATCGGGACCGTGGTTCGCGCCGATCGTCCGCCGCGCCGGGGCGAGCCGGCATGAACCCGCATCGGGGGCTGTGACCCGCCGCGCGGACCGCCTATCCTGCGCACGGCGGACCCCGGCGGCGAAGCACCGCGCGACCGCCGACCGATCACCACGGAGAACCAATGCCCGACACAGGGGCCCATCAGCAACGCCTCGAGCTGCTGCACGCCGCGCGCGACGGCAGCGACGAGGCGCGTCGCACGCTGCTCGGCCTCTGCTACACCGAGCTGCGCCGCATCGCGCACCGCCTGCTCGCCGGCGACGCCGCCGCGCATCGCCTGCAGCCGACCGAGCTGCTGCACGAGGCGGCGCTGCGCGTGCTGAAGCTCGACCGCATGGAGTGGCGCGACCGCGCCCACTTCCTCGCCACCACGGCCACGATCATGCGCCAGGCGCTGATCGACGAGGTGCGTCGCCATCGCGCCCTCAAGCGCCAGGC
>JADZAQ010000016.1 GCA_020852555.1 Burkholderiales bacterium | reverse complement strand
CTCGACGAGCCCACCTCGGCGCTCGACGTCTCGGTGCAGCAGCAGGTCCTGCGGCTCCTCGTCGACCTGCAGACGAAGTACGGCATGAGCTACATCTTCATCAGCCACGATCTCGCCGTGGTCCGCGCGATGGCGCACCGCGTGCTCGTCATGAAGGACGGGCGGATCGTCGAGGAAGGTGAAGCCGAGGCGCTCTTCACCGCGCCGCGCGAGGCGTACACGCAGACGCTGCTGGCGGCGGCGGGGGCGTAGCGCTTTCGCGGTGCCCGGTCCGGGCGCGCGCTCGGCCGGATCCTCGGGACGCGAGCGGCTCTGCTGGGAGGTCGACGCGGCCGGCGACCGCGCCATCCCGGCGCGCTGCGTGCTACCATTTTCGGGCCATGATCGGAGTGCTCATCCTCGCCCACGATGCGCTGCCCGCGAGCCTCGTCGAGGCGGTCACCCATGTGCTCGGCTCGCGTCCGCCGCAGTTCGAGGCGTTCTCGGTGGCCGCTTCCGACGACCCGCTGGCCCTGCTTCCGGCGGCGCGCGAGGCATTGCATCGGCTCGACAGCGGTGAGGGCGTGGTGATCTTCTCCGACATCTGCGGCGCCACGCCCTGCAACCTCGCCGGGAAGTTGTCCAAGTCCGGGCATGTCGAGGTGATCTCGGGCGTCAACCTGCCGATGCTCGTGCGGGCGTTCACCTACCGTGCGCAGGGCATGGAGACCATGATCGCCAAGGCCGTTTCGGGCGGCCGCGACGGCGTGCTGCACATCGAGCTCGACGCAGCCCATGCAGCAGCGAGAGGTTGAGATCGTCAACAAGCTGGGTCTGCACGCGCGGGCGTCGGCCAAGCTCACCCAAGTCGCGGCGCGCTACCGCAGCGAGATCCAGATGTCACGCAATGGGCGGAAGGTGAATGCGAAGAGCATCATGGGCGTGATGATGCTCGCCGCGGGCAAGGGGTCGAAGGTGCTGATCGAGACCGAGGGGCCCGACGAGCACGACGCGATGGCTGCGATCGTCGCGCTCATCGGCGATTGTTTCGGCGAGGGTCAATAGGCGTCCACGATGCGAGCGGAGCGCGGCGCGACAGACCCGGCGGCGAGCACCGGCGCTGCCGTGCTCGCCGTTTGTCCTGCGTCGACCGGCGCCCTGCGCGACCAGCGGGTGCGGGTGATGACGGGTGGGGTTGCCCCGAGACGGCCAACGCGCGGCGTGCCGGCGGCGAACGGATCGCGGAACCAATCGCAGCGCTCGGCGATCAACGATGGATCGCGGCGTGTGGCATGGTGCGCACGGCCGGTCGATCCTCGCGCGGTGTCCCATGCAGATTCGTTCCGTTCCCATCAGCAATCCGCTTGGTCTGCACGCCCGCGCCTGCGCGCGGCTGGTGCAGATCGCGTCGACGTTTCGTTCCACGGTATCGCTCCAGGTGAAGGGCAAGCGGGCGAGCGCGCGCAGCATCGTCGCGGTGATGCTGCTCACCGCGTCGGTCGGGGCCACGGTGCGCATCGAGGTCGACGGGCCGGACGAGGTCGCCGCGATGCAGGCGATTACGGCGCTCTTCCACGACGGCTTCGGCGAACGGGGCTAGCAGCCTGTCGGGTGCGTCGCTGAATGGTCAGCTTCGCGCTCAATGGCGTCGGCGTGTCCGGTGGCATCGCCATCGGGCGCGTCCAGCTCGTCTCGCACGCCACGCTCGAGGTGGCGCACTACACGATCCCGGTGGCCCGGGTCGACGCCGAGATCGCCCGCTTCGCACACGCGGTCGACGAGGTGCAGCGTGAGCTCGAGAGCCTGCGCACGGGTGCCATGGGCGCCGATGGCGCGAGCGAGTTTGCCCCGCTCCTGCGCGTGCATTCGATGATCCTCGCCGACCCCGGGCTTTCCGAGGCTCCGAAGAAGACCATCGCCGAGCAACGCTGCAATGCGGAGTGGGCGCTTACCCTACAGCTTGGCGTGCTGGTCGAGCAGTTCGAGCAGATGGACGATGCGTACCTGCGGGAGCGCAAGCAGGACGTCGTCCAGGTGGGCGAACGGGTCCTCAAGCGTCTCCTCGGCAAACCCGGTCCGCTGCCGGCGCCGGTCGCCGAGGAGCAGACCGTGCTCGTGGCACACGACCTGTCCCCCGCCGACGTGATCCAGTTCAAGTCCCGGCATTACGGCGCGTTCCTCACCGACATCGGTGGCGCCACGTCGCATACCGCGATCGTCGCCCGCAGCCTGAACGTGCCGGCGGTGGTCGCCACGCACAACGCACGGCAGTTGATCCGCGACAGCGAGCTCGTCATCGTCGATGGGGATGCGGGCGTGGTGATCGTCAACCCGGACCGCGCCGTGCTCGCCGAGTACCGGCTGAAGCAGACCGAACTCGCGCTGGAGCGGCAAAAGCTCAAGCGCCTGCGCAGCAAGAAGGCGGAGACGATCGACGGCGTCGCGGTCGAGCTTTACGCCAACATCGAGCTGCCGGACGACCTCGCGGCGGCGCTCGACAACGGCGCCACGGGCATCGGCCTCTTTCGCTCCGAGTTCCTGTTCCTCAACCGCGACGGATTGCCGTCGGAGGACGAGCAGTTCGAGGCGTATCGCACCGTGCTGGCCGGCATGAACGGGCAGCCGGTCACGATCCGGACCTTCGACCTCGGCGCGGACAAGCAGGCCGAAGGGCTCGCCGGCCTCGCGCGCGTCGCCGCCAATCCGGCACTGGGGCTGCGTGCGGTTCGTTTCTGCCTCGCCGAGCCGCGACTCTTCCAGACGCAGTTGCGGGCGCTGCTGCGCGCGTCGCACTACGGCAAGCTGCGCATCCTGGTGCCGATGCTGGCCTCGAGCGCGGAGATCGACCAGACGCTCGCGGCGATCGCCGAAGCCAAGGCGAGCCTGGACGATCAGGGTGTGCCATTCGACGCCGCCGTCGAGGTTGGCGGCATGATCGAGATCCCGGCTGCGGTCATCGCGATGGATCCCTTCCTTGCCAAGCTCGATTTCCTGTCGGTGGGCACCAACGATCTCATCCAGTACACGCTCGCGGTCGATCGTTCCGACGAGGCCGTCGCGCATCTGTACGACCCGCTGCATCCGGCCGTGGTGCGCCTGCTCGCGCAGGCGATCACCACCGCCACCAAGGCCGGCAAGCCCATTGCCGTGTGCGGCGAGATGGCGGGGGAGATCACGCTGACCCGCTTGCTGCTGGGACTCGGACTGCGCCATTTCTCGATGCACCCCGCGGAGCTTCTCGCCATCAAGCAGCGCGTGCTGACGAGCGAGGTTGCCGCGATGAAATCGATCGTCGATCGCATTCGCCGCGCGCCCAGCGCCGACCGCGTCGCCTCGCTGGTCGACAAGCTCAACGCGTTGTAGAGCATGGGGTTGTTCGGGAGCGTCGCGTTTCGCGCTAGAATCATCACTCGCGCCGATTTGAACCAGCTTGCGGGCGCGGAAGTCACCGGTCGATCGATGGCTTCGAACAAATCCGGCTAAAGCGGCTCGCCCCAAGCCCCATCGCCCGCGAACCCGCCCTGCCGAAGCTGGCGGTTTTCCCATTGCGGCCGTGCGCAGCGCCGGCTGCCGATCGCGTCGATGCCTTCGTTCTCCTCCACCACCGGTGGCGCCACGCCAGGCGCCGCGAGCACCGGCCGCTCGGTCGGTATCGTCGAGTCCAAGGTCGCCACCTTCACCGAGCCCCTGCAACTCGCCTGCGGCCGCTGGCTCCCGAGCTACGACCTCGCCTACGAGACGTACGGCACGCTCAACGCCGACGCGTCCAATGCCGTGCTCGTCTGCCACGCGCTCAATGCCTCGCATCACGTCGCGGGGTACTACGCGAACGACGAGGGCAACGTCGGCTGGTGGGACAACATGATCGGGCCAGAGAAGCCGCTCGACACCACGCGCTTCTTCGTCATCGGCGTCAACAACCTCGGGAGTTGCTTCGGTTCGACTGGTCCGCTCAGTCGCAACCCCGACACCGGACGACCCTGGGGCGGTGACTTTCCGCTCGTCACCGTCGAGGATTGGGTCGATTCGCAGGTGCGCCTCGCCGATCGCCTTGGCATCGGACAGTTCGCCGCGGTGATGGGGGGCAGCCTCGGCGGCATGCAGGCGCTGGACTGGGCGATCCGCTATCCGCAGCGCGTGCGCCACGCGCTCGTCATCGCCGCCGCGCCCAACCTGTCCGCCGAGAACATCGCCTTCAACGAGGTCGCGCGGCAGGCCATCATTACCGATCCCGACTTCCACGACGGTGACTTCGCGCAGCACGCGACGCTGCCGCGCCGCGGCCTGCGCATCGCGCGCATGGTCGGCCACATCACGTACCTGTCCGACATGCAGATGGAGGTCAAGTTCGGGCGCACGCTGCGCGACGGGCTCAACTACTCGTTCGCACCCGAATTCCAGGTCGAATCGTACCTGCGCTACCAGGGCGAGAAGTTCGCCGAGTACTTCGACGCCAATACCTACCTGCGCATCACCAAGGCGCTCGACTATTTCGATCCCGCGCGGCGTACCGGCGGCAACCTCGCCGAGGCGTTGGCGCCCGCACGCTGCCGCTTCTTCGTCGCCTCCTTCACCACCGACTGGCGCTTCCCGCCCGCGCGCTCGCGCGAGATCGTGAAGGCGCTCGTCGACCGCCGGCACGACGTCTGCTACGCCGAGATCGACGCCCCGCACGGGCACGACGCTTTCCTGCTCGACGATCCGCAGTATCACGGGTTGGTGCGGGCTTACTTCGACCACGTCGCCTGGGACGCGAACTATTCGACATTTCGCTTCGGATCCGACGTCCGGCGCAAACTTGCCGAGCGCGAGCGGCAGGCCGGACGCGCCGACTTCGCGCTCATCGCGAGCTGGCTCGGCACCGGCGCCAACGTCCTCGACCTGGGCTGCGGCGACGGCAGCCTGCTCGCGTACCTCGCGCGCGAGAAGAACGTCCACGGCTACGGTGTCGAGCTCGCCGACGCCCGCGTCCTCGGCAGCGTGCGCAACGGCGTGAACGTGCTGCAAGGCGACCTCGAGACCGGCCTCGCCGGCTTCGACGACGCCTCGTTCGACTGCGTGATCCTCTCGCTCACGCTGCAGGCGATGCGCCGCACCGAGGAGATCGTCGACGAGATGCTGCGCGTGGGCCGCGAGGCCATCGTCACCTTCCCCAACTTCGGTCACTGGGCGCACCGCTGGCAGGTCCTCCGCGGGCGCATGCCGGTGTCGAAGGACCTGCCTTACCAGTGGTACGACACGCCCAACGTCCACCTGTGCACGGTGGCGGACTTCGACGCATTCCTGCGCGAGAAGAAATGCGTCGTCGAGAACCGCGTCATTCTCGCCGGCGGGCGTCAGGCCACGACGCTACCCAACCTCCTGGGCGAGATCGCGGTGTATCGGTTCCGGCGGGGGTGACCAGCGCGCCGTTACCACCGCCTTGAACGACAGCTTGGGGCAGTCCTGCGCGCCATTGGTCGCCAGCAGTCACGGTTGATCCCGGCCAGAGGTGCTAGACTTAGCCCGACGTAGTCCACCTTATCGGGTCATCGTTCATGAACAGTACTCGGCAGGTCAATGTTCACGAGGCAAAGACGCATTTCTCGCAGCTCCTCGAGGAGGTCGGTGCCGGCGCCGAGATAGTCATCGCCAAGGCCGGAAGGCCTGTCGCGCGGCTTGTCCCGTTGGAGCCGAGGCGACCGGTGCGGCAACCGGGATACCTCAAGGGAAAGCTCGACGTCCCGGACGATTTCGATGCGCCGCTGCCCGATGCGATCGTGGAGGGGTTCGCCGGCGCACCGTGACGATCCTGCTCGATACCCAAATCTTCCTGTGGTTCCTTGCCGACTCCGCGCGGCTATCTCGGCCGGTGCGCCATCGCATCCGCGACGCCACCGTGGTGTGCGTCAGCGCCGCCTCGATTTGGGAAGTCGCCATCAAGTCGGCACTCGGCAAGCTCCGCATCGAGCCGAAGGCGGTGCTGCAGGGAATCCCCGCGAGTGGATTCGAGGAGTTGCCGGTGCTCGCGCGTCACGCGGTGCTCGTCGCCGCCTTGGCGCCGCATCATCGTGATCCCTTTGATCGGCTGCTCGTCGCGCAAGCGACGGCGGATTCGCTTCGCTTGCTCACGGCCGACGCGCTGCTCGGCTCGTACGGCGACCCGGTCGAGGTCGTCTGACCGCGATTGCTCGCCTTGCAGTGGCTCCTCACGCAAAGGTATACTAGACCAGTTAGTAAGCTAGGTGGTAGAGGCCATGCGGGAAATTGGAGCGTTCGACGCGAAGAATCGCTTTGGCACCCTGCTCGATTGGGTGGAGCGCGGCGAGCAGGTCGTCATTACCCGGCGCGGGAAGGTGGTCGCCAGACTGGTTCCCGGGGATGAGCGCGGCGCTCAGGCCGACGCGCAGGCCGCCGCGGAGCGCATCGTCGCAAGGCGCGTCCAAGCGTCGCTTGGCGGGCTCCACGTCAAGGATCTCGTCAGCGAAGGTAGGCGTTGATCGTCGTCGACAGTTCGGTCGTTCTGTCCTGGCTGTTTCGGGACGAACACACGACCGGGACCGACGCCCTGCTGCGGCAGGTGCTGCAGTCCGGAGCGATCGTACCTTCGCTGTTGAAGCTCGAAGTTGCCAACGCGCTCGAGATGGCGGTCAGGCGCCGCCGCATCGACGCCGCCTTTCGTGACGCGTCGCTTCGCGATCTTCTCGCATTCCCGATTGCGGTCGATGTCGACACCGACCGCAATGCTTGGGGCTCTACCCTGAGTCTCGCGGTGCAACACGGATTGACCGTGTACGACGCCGCCTATCTCGAACTCGCGCAGCGGCTCAGGCTGCCGCTCGCCACGTTGGACCACGAACTGCGTGAAGCATGCCGTCGCGCCAAGGTGCAGACGCTGCCGAAGCAGACCTGACCTACTTCACCGCCGCCCACCCCTGGCCCGGATCGAAGCGAGCGATCGCCGCGGCGCGCTTCGCGGTTTCCGGCCCGAGATCGCGCTGGAACACGACGCCGTCCTGGTTGACGACGAACGTCATCACGCCGGTATTGCCGTAGCGAGCGGGCCACCCGACGAGGGCGAAGCCTTCGGTCATGTGGCCGTTGAGTACGTAGCTGCGCGCGCCGCCGGCCGCCGCGGGGCCTTGTCCGTGCAGGATGCGAAAGCGGTAGCCGTGATAGCCGTCCTTGAGGTCGGCGGTGTCGAGCAGCGGGCCCGCCGGGCTCGGTGCCTCGGTGCCGGACGTGGGCCAATAGAGCCCGTCGCGCTGTCCAGGTCGGCTGATGATCCGGCGCGCGTATTCCCGGATGCCGTTGCCGTTGCGATCGACCGCCGCGTATTCGCGCTGCGCATCGACGTAGGCCTGCATCACGTTGATCGCCGCGAGCTCGTTGCGTCCGATGCGGCGGACCTGCATCTCGACCGCGCCAGCCATGAGGTCGAAGCGCCACGCGCCGCTGCCCTGGACGACCGGCAGCGGCAGCGACCAGCCGTCGGCCAGGACGAGGTTCGCGCGATCCCCGCTGCGTTCGATGCGGTGTCCCTTGGCCCACGCCGCGAGGAAGTCGGTGCGATCAGTTTCCGACACGTCGCCGAGCGGCAGGACCTTCGCGTAATTCGGCCCCAGAGCTCGCTTTACCTCCGCGTCGTCGTGGCGGGCGAGGCCGTCGACCAGTGCATCGAACGCCGCTTCGGGGGTTGGGAAGGGTGCCTGCGCCTGTGCAGCGGAGGGTGCGAACAGCGTCGCCACCGCGAGCATCGTCGCCACGGCGAGCGTTCTCGTGCGCAAGGCGGCGCGCATGCCTCGGGCAGCGCCGACGGGCACCTGCGCCATCTCGTGCGTCGCGAGCACTCGTATCGAGTCGACGGCCACGATCATCGGCGTCTCGCTGCGGCGGCCGCGCCCGCGTTGCCGCGATTGACGTTGTGTGACGCGGCCTGCTGCTGCATCGACTGTCGGCTGACGTTGCCCCGATCGACCTGCTGGCGTACTTGCTGCGGATTGTTGGCGCCGCGCAGCGCATTGTCGCGATTGACCTGATTCGCCCGATTCTGCAGGTCGGCGCGATTGGGTTGCGACGGGAGCTGCTGCGTCGGCTGCCGATTGCCGGTTTGCGGCCGCTGCGGTGTCGGCGCGCTCTGCACGCGATTCTGTACCTGCGCCCTATCGATCGTGCCGGCCCGGTCCTGGACCTGCCCGCGGTCGATGCTGGCCGCGCGATCCTGCACTTGTCCGCGGTCGACGCTGGCCGCGCGGTCGCGTGCGTTGCCGCCGACGCTCCCGGCGGGCGGGCGCTGCGGCTGGATGTTGCGATCGACGTCGCGCAACGCCTCGCGGCTCACGTTTCCGGCACCGACGCGGTTCTCGACCGCCGCCCGCGCCTGGTCGCGCTGCAGGTCGCGGCCGCGATAGGCTTCACGCGAGCGCGCGTCACTGGCCGCGGACTGCACCCGATCGCGCGTCGCGGGGCTGCGATACGGGACGTCGCGGCGATTGCGCGCGTCGTGGCGCCAGTCGACGTTGCGATCACGCGAGTCGATCCGGCGATTGACGTTGATGTTGTTCCAGTGGTTCACGTTGACGTTGACGTTGTGCGTGCGCCAGTTCATGCCGCCCCACAGTGAATACGACACGCCGACCCCGACGCCCCACCAGAAGCCGGCACTCGCGGCACTTCCCCAACCCCAGCCCCAACGCGGCGGCGGCGGATAGAAGAACGGCGGGAAGGCGGGCGCCCACCACGGTCCGAACGCCCACGTCGGGTTGTAGATCGGCACGAACACGACCTGCGGATTGGCCGGCGCGATGGTGATGATCTGCGCCGGCGGCGGCGGCGCATTGTTGACGATGATCGTCGTGGCGGGCGCAGGCGCGGCCTCGACCGTGACGATCTGTTGTTGATTGGTCGCGAGGTTCCCCGCATCCTTCGCCTTGGCGCGCAGGAACTGCACCGAGTTCATCACGTCTTCGGGCTGGTCGAGGAAGGCGTCACCCAGATTGCGCACCCACTGCGGGCTCTCGCCGAACATGGCGAGCACTTCGGGAAAGGCGACGAGCGACTGCACGCTGGGATCCCAAGGCTTGTCCTGCACCGCGCGCACCGCGGCGTCGCCTTCGACGCCGCGATTGGCGAAGGCCCAGTCGACGGCCTGCGCGACGTCGGACGGATACGTCGCCGCCATTAGCGTCTGCGCGAGCAGCGCGTCGGGAAAGAGCGCGATCGGCGCCAGCATCTGGTCGAGCTCGTCCTGCGTGAACGGCTTCGGCGCCTGCGCGCGCGCCGGTGCTGTGACGACGACGAACAGGGCGAAGCAGACGAGGACGAAGCGGAAGAGGCGGGCCGGCATCGGTAGAGTGCTGGTGAAAAGCAGCGGCAGCGGCGCGAGTCTAGTCGATGCGGCAGAGGGAGACAAGCTGCGGCGTGTCGTCCGTCAGAGTCGCGCGCCCGGCGCGGGCCGCCAGTGCAGCCACCTGTGCGTGCCGTCGACCTGCGGCGGCGCGCCTTGTCACAGAAAGCGGCCGCCACACCCGAACCCTCCGACACCCTCGGCGGTCGATCGAAGGCCGGGTGCGCGAGGGCCGGGCGGCGCGATCCCACCCTACTCGGGAGCGCGTATCCTCACGGGTTCTCGCCGGCGGCAAGCCGTGTGTTCACATCGGCGATCACCGCCGGCAGATCGCGCAGGTCGTCGATGACGTAGTGTGCGCCACTTTCGCGAATCAGCTTCTCCTTCGAAGCGCGCTCACGTGCTTCCAGCTCGGCGGGGCTCATCTTGCGCACCGCATCCCAGCTGTCCGCGACGTAGTTGCTCCACTTCGACACTCCGACGCGCCAGCACAGCGGCGCGCCTTCGCCGGCCCCCGATACCGTGTCGTCGACCTTTATCGTGCGCCGCATCGCGTTCTCCAGGTTGACGACCCCCATGCGCTCGAGGTTCTTGATGACCATGTACGGCATCGGCCGCGGCGCCTCGACGTCGTCCCCCGCGCACGACGCGTCCGGCAGGAAGCCCTGCTTCCGGCCGCCGTCGAGCAGGATGTCGAGCATCGCGCGCGTGAAACCGGTGGTCACTCCGATCTTCATGCCTTTGTCCTGGAAGCCCTTGACTACTTCGGCGACGCCGGGCAATAACTCGTGGTAGTTGCCGTTGCGCAGGAGGTTCAACTGCGTCGGGACGAAGTCGGCGAACATCGCATCGACATCGCCCTGGTTCGGCTCGCGTCCGAACTTGGCCTTGAAACGATCGCGCACGGAGGCCGTCTCGGTGATCGCCTTGATGTGCAGGTCCTTGCGCAATCCCATCGGTGCGCGCGCCTCCGTCATCGAGATCTCCAGGCCGTATCTCTTGAACACCTCGACGAACACGATCGCCGGCGCGTCGACGTAGCGGTCCATCACCGTGCCCGAACAGTCCAGCATGACGTAGCCTACGCTGCGCTGCGTGTTGTCGTTGTCGAACCTCTGCTGCTGCGCGGCGGCGTGCCGGATGTCGTCCGGCACCCGGCCGACCGCGGAAATGCGGGCAATCAGGGAATCAGTCATCACTAACCTCTGCGCTTCAGGTGTTGAGAGAGGGAAGCCGCCGCTTTCTCCGGATGAGGCCCGGAGTTCGCGGCAGCTCCCGCATTGGTACAAGCCGCATCAGGAGGTCCCGCCCACCGAGCCGCTGATCATGACGGAGAGCTTCACGTTCTCTCGCCAGTAGGGGGCGACCACTTTCGCGAACTCCCGCTGCGAGTCGAGGACCTTCTTGAAGAACGGATCCTTCTCCTCGTATTTCTTGAGGATCTTTCGCGCGGCCGCAACGAATGCCGGCGCGTAATCCGACGGGGCGTCGAACACCGTAACGCCGTGCTGGGTCTTCAGCGTCTGCAGCGCCCGCGCGTTCGCCTGCATGAAGTACAGTATCACGTCGAAAAGCGACCGCGTGACGGCCGTCTCGACGATGGCCTGCAGATCGGGACCCAGCGCGCGCCACTTCGCTCCGTTGATCATGATGTCGCCGATGCCGACCGCCTGGTGCAGGCCCTGCAGCGAGTAGAACTTGAAGATGTCGTAGAGGCCGACCTTGAGGTCGTTGGCCGGGTTGATCCACTCGACGGCATCGACGATCCCCTTCTGCGCCGCCGGAATTAGTTCCGCACCGGCCATGTTGACCGGAGTCCCGCCCATTTCCTTCAGCGTATCGGTCGCGAGCCCCGAGGAAATGCGGTAGCGCAACGGCAGCAGTTCCGACACCGACTTGAGCGGCTTGTGGAACCAGCCGAGCGCCTCGGGACCGTCGGGCGCATAGAGAAACGGCATGACGTCGGCCTTGAGCATCTTCTGGTAGTACTCGACGTACAGCTCGCGTCCACCGCCGCCCATGTACCACGCGAGGTGCGACATCTGGTCGAGGCCGCTGCCCGAGCCCCCGAGCGGAGCGCCGAACAGGCTCCCCGCCGGATGCTTGCCGAAGGCGTAGTCGGGCCACCACTGACCCATGTCCACCACGCCCTTGTTCACCGCGTCGAGGATCTCGAAGGGTGCGACGATGGCGCCGCTGGCGAGGACCTCGATCTTGAGCCGTCCGCCCGACATCTTGTCGATGTTCGAGACGAACCTGTTGAGGAGTTCGATGTTCGGCGTCCCGGCCGGATTCGCACTCTGCAGCTTCCAGCGGTGTGTGGTCTGCGCATTGGCGATTTCGGGTATGGCCGCGACACCCGCTGCCAGTCCGGTACCTGCAAGAAATTTACGGCGCTCCATGGATCCTCCTGGGTGGTAGTTGCCGTTAACGCCATCAGCCTCCGAATATGAGATTCGGAAGCACCAAAACGACTTTCGGAAAGAAATAGAGGATCAGAACAGCGATCCATTGCAGGCCCATGAAGGGGAGCATTCCCTTGTAGATCTCCAGGAGGTCCCACTTCGGCATCACTCCCTTGAGGTAGTACGCGGAGAGCGCGACCGGCGGCGACAGCCAGCAGGTCTGCAGCGTGACCGCAAGGAGAATGGCGAACCAGATCATGTCGACTTTCATCTGCAGGAGAATGGGGACGAAGATCGGCACGATGATCACCACGATCGGCACCCATTCGAGCGGCCAGCCGAGGATGAAGCACAGCGCAAGGATCGCCAGGATCATGAAGGTCGGCGAGATGTCCCAACTGATCAGCGTCTGGGCGATGAATTCCGGCGTCCCCAGCGCGGAGAACACCGCTCCCATGATGTTCGACGCCAGCAGCAAGACCATGACCATGCTGGCGGTATACGCGGTACGGAACACCGCGTCCTTGAAGACCGCCCAGGTCAGCCTGCCATGCGCGGCCGTGACGGCGAGGCCGCCCACGCAGCCGAGCGCGGCGCCCTCGGTGGGCGTCGCCCATCCGGACACGATCGCACCAAGCGTCACCACGATGAGCGTGATCACGGGAATGAATCCGAAGAACAACTCACGTGCGATGTACCCCTTGCTCACGTCGAGGTCCTTCGCGCTCAACGCGGGGCCGAGCTTCGGATTGCGCCACACCTTGGTCATCGTGTACACAAGGTAGATGCCAGCAAGCAACAACCCCGGAAGCAATGCGGCGGCGAACAGGCGCGCCACCGAAACCTGCAATACCGGTCCCATCACCACCAGCATCACGCTGGGCGGGATCAGGATGCCCAGCGTGCCGCCGGCGCAGATCGTGCCAGCGCACAGCTTCTGGTCGTAGCCGGACTTCGCCATCACCGGTGCCGCCATAAGGGCGATGATGGTCACCGAGGCGCCGACGATCCCGGTGGCCGCGGCGAACAGTGCCGCCGTGAGGATCGTCGCGAGATAGAGCGAGCCATGCATGCGGCCGAAGAGCAGTTGCACCGCATGAAAGAGCCGGTTCATCAAGCCGGCACTCTCGAGCACGTAGCCCATGAACGTGAACATCGCAACCGCACCGAGGACGGTGTCGTTCATCGTGTTCCACGTCTGGTAGGTCATCAGGTAGAACACCCGGCTGCCCATTCCGATGTATCCGAAGGCGACAGCCAGGAATATCAACGTGAAGGAGATCGGGAATCCGCCAAGAATGACGATGAACAGCAGGCCGAGCAGGACCAGGCCAAGGATCTCGTGACTCATCTATTGCTCCGGTTGGATCACGAAGGCTCAGGTGAGCTCGGCTTCCGGCTCATGGTGGCGGTAGTCGACACCGGTGCGCAGGGATTTGATGCACTTGAGGATCTCGCTCACGCCCTGGAGGAGGATGAGCCCCGTGCTGACCGGTATGACCGTCTTGAACCAGTACGCCGGCGGTCGCCACGTAGTCATCATGGATTCGTTCATGGCCCAGGATTCCGACGCGAATTCCCAACTCACCCAGGTGAACATGAGCATTCCCGGAATGAAGAACACCACGTACTGCACGATGTCCATGACGATCTGCGTCTTGAGCGACCAGTTCTTCGAGATGAAATCGGTACGGATGTGCTTCTGCATGTAGAGCGTGAAGGCGCCCGCGATGAAGAAGTGCGTGCCGTAGGCGATCGTCGAGATGTCGATTGCCCATAGCGTCGGTTTGTAGAACTTCCGGATCAGTACTTCATAGGCGAGGACAGCGAACATCGGGATGATGAGCCAGGCCGCGGCCTTCCCGGACCAGATGCTGATCCGATCGATGGTCCCGATGATCCGATCCGTCGCTCCCGGTTTGCGCTTGCTCATCGGCTGACTCGGTTGGTGATTCGTCGGGATGGTTCAAGCGCGAGCGGACTCGACGTACGCCGCGGCATGTCCGATTTCCTCAACTGCGACCCCAGGCCGCCGCCGCGAAGAAATTCCTGCCGCGCACGCCGCCCAGCGCCTCGTGGATCATCTGTCGCGACTCTTCGTCGCTCACCCCGTAGTCGGCGAATTCCGTCCCGACGCCGAGGTCGTTGAGGAAGCGGGAGAGTCGTCGTGGCGCGCCGGCGAGATTCCCGTCGAAAATCGCCGAGAAGAGCGCGTCGCGCCGGCTGTCGAGCCCGATGACGCGATCGAGAATCATCGGCAAGGTGAACGAGCAGGCGACCCCGTGCGTGAGCCCGTGGCGCAGCGTCATCTCGTAGGAAATCGAGTGCGCCAGCGCGGTCTTGGTATTCGAGAACGCGAGCCCCGCCTGCAGGGCGGCGAGCGCCATGGCAGAGCGCAATTCGAGGTCGTGCGGTGTTGCCATGAGGGCGGGCAACGTAGCGAGTACCCCGCGGGCCGCGGCGACTGCGAACGTATCGGAAATGGGGTTGGCGTTGACGTTCCAGATCGCTTCGAGTGCGTGCGAGAGCGCGTCGAGCCCGCTGGGGAGCGTCACCGACGGCGGCAGCGTCAGCATGAGGTCGGGGTCGACGATCGCCGCCTCGGGCCAGGTTTCGCGCAGATGCAGCGAGTGCTTGCGGCCCGAGACCCGGTCCCACACGGTGGCCCAGGGGGTGACTTCGCTTCCGGTTCCGGCGGTCGTGGGCAGCGCGATGAGGCCCTTGACGTGCCGCGGGGTGAAGCTCCGTCCGGTCTTGCGAAGGGAGACGAGTTCATCCAGGCGGCCCGTTTCGGTGCCGACCATGAGCACCTTGGCGGTGTCGATCGCACTGCCGCCGCCCACTGCGATGATCGCTTCGCACGACGCGTGATCGCGCCAGAAGCTCTCGTACATGGGGGCAAGCTCCTGAACGTCGGGGTTCGGCTGGACCCGATCTTCCACGTGGACCAGCGATGCGCCGAGGAGGCCTCGCAAGCGATCGACGAGGCCGAGGCCGCGCGCCTCGGGAAACGTCACCATGGCAGCCCGACGCCCGCCGAGCATCGCGCGAATCTCGTCGACGGTCCGAGACCCGAATCGGATCTCCACCGGATTGTGATACCGGTAGGTCAAGCGCTCCTCCTCGCGGCGCCTCGGGTCGTATGACGCCGGCGCTCTGCTTGCGTGTGCTCGCAGTGTCCGGAGGGTCGAGCCATTCGTCCAATACATTTATTTCCGCTAAAGTATTGAAAAGTGCTATGGAACGATCGCCAGGTTTCGCATGCGGCTGACCAATCTCAGATCCTTCTACGCGGTCGCTACCGCCGGGAGTTTCACCGGTGCGGCGAAGCTCCTGCACATCAGCCAACCGACGGTGACGACGCAGGTACGCTTCCTCGAGGAGGCGTACCGGGTCGAGCTCTTCTACCGGTCCGGCCGCTCGATCAGGTTGACGCCGATGGGCGAGGCGCTCTACGTGCTGGCGAAGCGGATTTTTGCGCTGGAGAGCGAGACCGTGCAGCTGCTGCGCGACTCTGGAGAACTGCGGTCCGGGCAGCTGCGCATCGGCGCGGTGGGTCCGTTCCACGTCACCGGGATGCTCGCGCTGTTCAACCAGCGCTTCCCGGGCATCCATCTGTCGGTGCGCATGGGGAATTCGGAATCGGCGCTGCGATCGTTGAAGGCCTACCAGACCGACGTTGCCGTGCTGGCGCGTTTCATGGACGATCCGCAGCTGCACCTGGTTCCGTACAGCTCGCACCCGGTCGGTATTCTCGTGAGCCACCGGCATCCGCTGGCGGAGCGCAAGTCGATCCGGATCGAGGAGCTCGAAGGCGAACGGATGGTCCTGCGCGAGGAAGGCTCCACTACGCGCAAGGCGTTGGAAGACGCGCTGAACAAGGCCGGCGTCCGCTGCCGCGTGGTGATGGAGATCGGCAGCCGCGAGGCCATCCGCGAAGCCGTCATCATGGGCGTCGGGATTGGCGCGGTGTCCGAGATCGAATACGTGCCCGACCCCCGCCTGCGCATGCTCCATGTTCGTGGGGCGCGCATGTACACGCACGCACACGTCGTCTGCCTCGAGGAGCGGCGGACCGCGCGGATGGTGAAGGCGTTTCTCGACGTAGTGGAGGAACTGCGGACAGCGTCGCCGCGACAGCGGCCCGCCCGCGTCACGTCACCGCGGCACGCCCGAACTTCCTGAGCAGGGTGCGCGTGGTGGCGCCGGTGTTGGGTGCCGTGATCGGCGAAATTCCGCGCTACCGCGGCTGCGCGTCGGCCAGCGCCGCGGTGAGCCGGCCGGCGGCGCCAATTACTTCACGCAGGATCGCACGTCGCTGCGTCGCGCTGCGGCTCTCGTGTACGTAGACCGCCACGAGCGCGGCATCCGCTCGCGCGTCGTTACCCACGAGCGCGGCCGCGCCGCCGACGCCGTCGATGCCCTCGTCGTGGCTCGCGAACGCACGCTGTTTCGCGAGTCGCTCGGTCTCACGGCGCAGGCGCGCGGGCGACACGATGGTGCGCGGCGTGAAGCGCGCGAGCTTCCCGGCGTATACCGCTTCGCGCACCGCTTCCGGTGCGTGCGCGAGCAGCAGGCGCTGCGAGGCGCCGACGTGCAGCGGCAGCCGCGTGCCCACGCGTGAGGCGATACACGAGTCGCGCGGGGGAAGCGTGGCCGCCACCGTGGCCGCCTCGACGCCGTCGCGCGCGACGAGCTTGACGGTCTCGCCGATGGCGGCGGCGAGCGCGTCCATGACCGGCGCGGCGACCTCCTCGAGGCGCGGCGATGCGCGGTCCGCGCGCAGCGCGGCGATCGCGCGGCCGAGGACGTAGCGGCCGGCGGCCGGCGCCGCGATCACGAACCCCTCGTCGACCAGAACCCGCAGCAGCCGGTACGCCGTCGCGCGCGGCATCGGCACGGCCTGCGCGAGCTCGGCCATCGTGGCTCCACCGTCGCGGGCGGCGATGCCGCGCAGCAGCGCGAGGCCGCGCCGCAGCGCGGGCACGTCGCCTCCGGAAGTTGTGGTATCGTTTCGCATATGAGACATGATGTCTCATAAGTGAGACGCGCGCAACCGTGGAGCGGGAGGACCGCCCCCGTAACACGCGCGGTACGACGGTTCGATACCCGAGAGGATCCCTTGCCATGTCCGAAGCGCGCGGCGCCGACGTTCCCAGCATGATTCGCATCGACCGGCTCGTGGCGCGCCACGAGCCGCCGCCGCCCGCGCCGCTCGCGGTGCCGGTGAAGACGCTGCTCGCGCAGTACGAGAAGATCCCCACGGCGACGGTGAGCGACGTCCTGCGCGAGCAGGCGCTCCTCGACTGCGCGTTTCCGGGAAATCTGGTGCCGCTCCTGACCGAGCGCATCGTCGCCGGCATCGCCTTCACGGTGAAGAGCTCGCCCAACACGCGCATCACCGGCGAGATGACGATTCGCGGCGAGATGCTCGACGCGCTCGCCGAGGATGCGTTCATCGTGTGGGACACGTCGGGCGACACGCACGGGACGATGTGGGGCGGCGTGATGACGGCGAAGGTCGTCGGCAAGGGCGTCAAGGGCGCGGTCATCGACGGCGGAATCCGCGATACCGCGCAGATCCTCGCCAAGCGTTTCCCGGTCTACTACCGCTATCGCAGCCCCAACGGCAGCCTCGGCCGCTGCCAGATCACGCATTACGAGATCCCGGTTCGGGTGGGTGACGTCTTCGTACGTCCGGGTGACGTGATCGTTGCCGACATCGACGGCGCGGTGTGCGTGCCGCGCGAGATCGCCGTGGCGGTGCTCGCGCGCGCGCAGGAGATCCTCGTCAACGAGGATCGCATCTTCGAATGGGTCAGTCAGGGCAAGTCGGTGGCGGAGATCAGCGCCGCCGGTGGTTATTTCTAGCCGCCGCGCTGCGCGCCGGCCAACGAGGAGGAAGGAACCATGCACCATTCGCTGCTTCGCCGGCGCGCGCTGCGCGCCACCGTCGTGATCGCCGCACTCGCACTCGCCTCACCGGCGGCCTTCGCGCAGGCCGCGTGGCCGGACAAGCCGATCAAGCTCCTCGTCGGCTTCCCGCCGGGCGGCGCCTCCGACGTGATGGCGCGTCTCGTCGCCGAGCGGCTCGGGCAGGCGCTCGGCCAGTCGGTCGTCGTCGACAATCGCCCGGGTGCCGCGGGCACGCTCGCCGCGTCGCTGGTGGCGAAGGCGCCTGGCGACGGCTACACGATGCTGCTGGCCTCGCCGACCGCGATCACGCTCGCACCCACCACGATGGCCGACCGCCTGCCGTACAGCCCGGCGAAGGACCTCGTGCCGGTCACGCAGGTCAACCGCTATCCGCTGGTGCTCCTCACGACACCGCAGCTCGGCGTCAAGACGGTCCCCGAACTCCTCGCCAGGGCGAAGGCGAATCCGGGCAAGATCAATTTCGGGTCGTTCGGCGCCAACACGAGCGGGGGCCTGGGCACCGAGATGGTGAAGCTCATGGGCAAGGTCGACGTGCTGCACGTGCCGTTCAACGGCGGCGCGCCGATGAACCAGGCGCTCCTCGGCGGCACCGTCGACGTCGCCTTCGATACCATGCCCACCGCCATGGCCAACGCCAAGGCGGGCAGGCTGGTACCGATCGCGGTCTCGACGGCGAAGCGCACGCCGCTCGCCCCGGAGTTGCCCACGGTCGGCGAGACGATTCCCGGCTTCGAGGCGGACAGCTGGACCGGGCTCATGGTCCCCGCGGGCACGCCGCCGGCGGTGGTCGCGCGCATCCAGTCGGAAGTGGCCAAGATCGTCGCGAGCGACGAAATGCGGCAGCGCTTCGCGGCGATGGGCGCCGAGGGTGTCGCGAGCACGCCGGTCGACTTCAAGGCGTTCCTCGACAACGAGACCGCGCGCTACGCGAAGCTCGTGAAGGAAGCGAATTTGAAGCTCGAGTGAGCGATCCCCGGAAGGATAGTAGATTGAACGTCTCTGGCGCGTCGTCGGGGGCGGCGTAATGGCTTTTCACCTACGGGAAGCGAGGGGGGCGGGGGTCGCCGCGGGGTCCGGGGAGCGCTGAATGCGGGTGTTTCGCGAGCGTCGGAGAGTTCACGGCGCGTACCGGCGTCTGTCAACATGGCGTGCCATGCACCCTGGGCCGTCCGACTCTCCCGCCGCATTCCAGTTCTCGGCCATGCCGCCCCGCCAGTCGCTGGTCGATTCGGTCGTCGATCAACTTGCCGCGCAGATCGAATCGGGTGGAGCCGCTCCGGGGTCGCGCCTGCCGGCCGAGAATGAGATGTGTCGGCAATTCGGAGTAAGCCGCACCGTCGTGCGCGAGGCGATCGCGCGCCTGAAGGCCGACCCGTTGGTCGAGACGCAGCCCGGACTCGGGCTTTTCGTCGTTCGCCGGGCCCCCGGCCAGGGCGTGCAGCGGCTGCGCGGCTCGGAGGGCAGCGCGGTGGAGCGCGCACGCGAAAATGCGTCGGCACCTCGCCAACGGCGAGCGCCGCCTGCTGCAGCGCGAGCCGCTCCCCGCGGGCGCATGAACCCGAAGAACCCAACGAACCCCCACAGGAGACAACCATGAAGGTCACCGCGATCGAGACCGTGCGCCTCGATGCATTCCCAAATATCCTCTGGACGCAGGTCCACACTGACGCAGGCGTGACCGGCCTGGGCGAGACTTTCTACGGATCGCACTCGGCCGAGGCGCACGTGCACCAGACGGTCGCGCCCTACCTGATCGACAAGGATCCGCGCAACATCGAGCGCCACCAGTTGCACCTTACCGGCTACGTTGGTTTTACCGGCGCGAGCGCCGAGTCGCGGGGTCGCTCGGCGATCGACATCGCACTATGGGATCTGTTCGGCAAGTCGTTGGGCCTCCCGCTCGTCGATTTGCTCGGTGGGCGAGTACGCGACTCGATCCGCGTCTACAACACTTGCGCCGGTTATAGCTACGTGCAGACGCGGCCGACGCAGGGCACGGACAATTTCGGCCTTGACGCAAAGAAAGGCAAGTACGAGGACCTGCAGGGGTTTCTCGAACGAGCCGACGAAGTCGCGCTGAGTCTGCTCGACATGGGTATCGACGCGATGAAGATCTGGCCGTTCGACTACGCGGCCGAAGCCTCGCAGGGCCAATGGCTGTCTACGGCTGACCTGAAACGCGCGCTCGAGCCGTTCGAGAAGATCCGCAAGGCGGTCGGCGATCGAATCGATGTCATGTGCGAGCTGCACGGCATGTGGAACCGCCCGCAAGCGGTGAAGATTGCGCGTGCGCTCGAACCGTTTGACCCAATGTGGGTCGAAGATCCGGTGATGATGGACCACATGGACGCGATCGGCGAGGTCGCGCGCTCCACGCGAGCGCCGATCGCGGTGGGCGAGACGCGCGGGATGGCCGCCGACTTCAAATACCTACTGGATCTGAATGCGCTCTCCCTGCTGATCATGGACGTGGCTTGGTGCGGAGGCGTTTCGGAGGCGCGGAAGATCGCGACAACCGCGCAGACCTACAAGGTGCCGGTGGCGTTCCACGACTGCACGGGGCCGGTGGCGCTGGCGACGTCGACGCACCTTGCGCTGCATGTGCCAAACTGTTCGATCCAGGAGATGGTGCGCGCGTTCTACTACGGTTGGTACGGGGACGTGACCACGGGGCTGCCGCCGGTGGCGAATGGCCGCATCACCGTGAACGAGGCGCCCGGCCACGGCGTGTCGCTACACCCCGACCTCGACGCACGCGGCGGTGTGCACCGTCGCACCACGACCGCCAAGGATCTCTGATGGCGGGGCCGCTCAAAATCGTGCTGCTCGGCGACATGATCGTCGCCAACCTGCATCGACTGCAGGCGAAAGCCGATTTTCCGTACGAGGTCGCCTGCGTGCCCGGTGCAATGTCGGCCCTCGAGCGGGACGCCGTGTGCAACGCATTTGGACACGTGCGGGCTGCGGCCGAGTATGCCCTGATGACGATGCTGATGTGGACCCACCGCTGGAAGGAGGTCGAGGACAGCTTTCGCGGCGGCTCCTGGGCATGGAGCGGCTCGGCTGGTGGGCCATTCCGGCACGAGCTCAACAGCAAAGTGGTCGGTGTCGTCGGGCTGGGGCACATGAGCCGGGAGTTGTGCGACCGGATTGCCGCGATGGGCGTGCGCGTTCTTGGATGTGGGCGCACGAGGCCGGGGGACCTGCGCACGCTTACAATCGCGGGATGACCGATGCCTCGCCTTCGGTGGCGGGCCCCGACACCGGACCGGAGGCATCCACCGCCGCCGCTTCCCGCCCCGACTGGCGCGCGGCGATCCTCAACCGGCGGATGCTCATCTGCATCTTCACCGGCTTCTCGTCGGGCCTGCCGCTCTACCTGCTGCTGAACCTCGTCCCCGCGTGGCTGCGCACCGAGGGCGTGGACCTGAAGTCGATCGCGCTCTTCGCGCTCGTGCAGTTTCCGTACACCTGGAAGTTCCTGTGGTCGCCGTTCCTCGATCGCTACGCGCTGCCGTGGCTCGGCCGCCGGCGCGGCTGGATGTTCGCGATGCATGTGGCGCTCATCGTCTCGATCGCGACGTTGGGCTTTCTCGCGCCGCAGGAGCGGATCTGGACCATCGCCTACCTCGCGGCGGCGGTGGCGTTCTTCTCGGCGTCGATGGACATCGCGATGGACGCCTATCGGCGCGAAATCCTCCCTGATCACGAACTGGGGCTCGGCAACTCGTTCTACGTCAATGCCTATCGCATCGCGAGCCTCGTGCCGGGCTCGCTTGCGCTGATTCTCGCCGACCGCCTGCCCTGGTCGTCGGTGTTCACGATTACCGCGCTCTTCCTGCTGCCCGGCCTCGTGATGACGCTCGTCGTGCGCGAGCCGGCAGCGACCGATGCGGCGCCGAGGACGCTGCGCGATGCGGTGGTGCTGCCCTTCCAGGAGTTCATCGCCCGCTCCGGCTGGCGGCACGCGGCGCTGGTGCTGCTCTTCATCTTCCTCTACAAGCTGGGCGACAGCATGGCGACCGCGCTCGCCACGCCGTTCTATCTCGAGATGGGCTTTACCAAGACCGACATCGGCATCGTCGCCAAGAACGCGGGCCTGTGGGGGAGCGTCGCGGGCGGCATGGCGGGCGGGCTGTGGATGGTGAAGATCGGCATCGACCGCGCGCTGTGGATCTTCGGCGTCGTGCAGATGGTCGTGATCCTGGGCTTCGCGTGGTTGTCCACAGTGGGCGCACCGAACCTCTATGCGCTGGGGGTGGTGGTCGGCGCGGAGGCGGTGGGCATCGGGCTGGGGACGGTGGCGTACGTCGCCTTCATCGCGCGCGCGACCGATCCGCGCTTCACCGCGACGCAGTTCGCGCTCTTCACGAGTCTCTCCGCGGTGCCGCGCACGCTCGTCAATGCGACGACCGGCGTGCTCGTCGAGCACCTGGGCTGGTTCCATTTCTACCTGCTGTGCACCGCGCTCGCCTTGCCCGGCATGCTCCTGCTCCTGCGCGTGGCGCCGTGGACGCCGGCGCCGGAGCGGGGGCCTGCGCAGCGGTAGGTCGCGGGTGGGGCTCCCGGAACGTATACTCGCCGGCTGCTGTCGAAGCGCAGCGATGCGCCGCCTCGCCCTCCTCGTCCTCGGTTCCTGCATGACCGCTACCGCCGCCGTGCCCGTTGCATCGCCGTCCCTTTCCGCCGCGGTGGCCGAAGCCGTCGCGGTGCCGCCGCTCGCCTTCCGCGACCGCACGCTCGCCAATGGGCTGCGCGTGGTGAGCGTGCAGGATCATTCGAGCCCGACGGTGAGCGTGCAGGTGTGGTACGGCGTCGGTGGCAAGGACGATCCCGCCGGCCGCTCGGGCTTCGCGCACCTCTTCGAGCACCTCATGTTCAAGAGCACGAAGCACCTCGCGAACGAGCAATTCGATCGACTTACCGAGGACGTGGGCGGGACCAACAACGCGAGCACGCACGAAGACGTCACCAATTACTACGCGGTGGTGCCGTCGAATCACCTCGAGCGGCTGCTCTGGGCCGAGGCCGAGCGGATGTCGAACCTCGACGTCAACGACGCCAACTTCCAGTCGGAGCGTGCCGTGGTGCAGGAGGAGTACCGCCAGCACGTGCTGGCCGACCCGTACGGCCGCTTCTTCGAGTCGTTCGCGCCGCGCTCGTACACGACGCATCCGTATCGGCACGGGGTGATCGGCGACATCGCGCAGCTCGACGCGGCCACGCTCGCCGACGTGCGCGCCTTCCACGCGACGTACTATCGCCCCGACAACGCGCTCGTCATCGTCGCCGGCGATTTCGACCCGAGTGAACTCGACCGCTGGGTCGACCGTTACTTCGGTGCCATTGCGCGTCCGCAGACGCCGATTCCCCGCGTCGACGTGCGGGAACCGGCGCGCACGCGCGATACCACGTTCCGCGAGACCGGCCCCAACGTCCCGCTGCCGGCGGTGGCGCTGACCTGGCTCGGCCCGTCCGCGCGCAGCCCTGACGCCGCGGCGTTGCACGTGGCCGCCGCGTTGCTGGCGGAAGGCGACTCGTCGCGCCTCTACCGGTCGCTCGTGTACCGTCAGGAGATCGCGCAGTACGTGGGATTCAGCATCGATCCCACCACCGACGCGGGCCTCGTCGTCGCTTACGCGATCGGCGCCAACGGCGCGACACCGGCGACGCTGGCCGCCGCGCTCGACGCGGAGATCGCGAAGCTCGCCTCGCGCCCGATCCCGGCGGCCGAGCTCGCCAAGGTCAAGCTGCAACTCGTCACGCAGGAGCTGGAGGAGCGCGAGACGCCGATCGGCAAGGGGATGGCCATCGGCGAGGCGGTCGTCTATCACGGTGATCCGGCGTTCGCCAATCGCGACCTCGGCGAGCTGCAGGCGGTCAGTGCCGCCGACGTGCAGCGCGTGCTGCGGCGCTACGTGATCGACGCGAAGCGGGTGACGATCGAGTATACGCAGGAGAAGCAGCGCAAGGCCACGCCTCGATCGCTTCGCCAGGCGAAGGCAACGCCGCACCCGGCGGCGGATGGCCCACCGCGTGCGGCCGGAAGCAAACCGTGACTCCGGTCGCGCTTGCCGTCGCCGCTGCCATGACCGCCCTGCCCGCCATGCTCTTCGCCCAGTCGCTCGACACGTTGCCCGCACCGGGTGCACCGCGCCCCTTCGTCACGCCGGTGCCGCACGTCGAGACGCTGGATAACGGCCTGCGCGTGGTCGTCGCATCGCGCAGGACGCTGCCGCTCGTCACCATCCAGTTGCTGGTGCGCTCGGGTGCCGAGACCGACCCGCCGGCGCTTGCCGGGCTCGCGGACCTGACGGCGGGCTTGCTCACCAAGGGCACGACGACGCGCAGCGCGACGCAGATCGCCGATGCGGCCGAGGCGCTCGGCGGCGAGCTCGCCAGTGGCGCCGGCTGGGATCGCTCGCAGGTCTCGCTGACCGTGACCCGGCCGCACGCCGCCGCGGCACTCGCGCTCGTCGCCGACGTCGTATTGCATCCGCGCTTCGCTGCGCGCGAGCTCGCTCGCGCACGCCGCCAGGCGCAGGACCACCTGGCGGTGACGATGGGTGACCCCGGTTCGCTCGCGCGCCTGGCCGTCGATCGCGCCGCCTTCGGCGACGGCGCCTTCGGCCATCCCGCGGGCGGCACGCCCGGATCGCTCGCCCGCATGACGCGCGGCGACATCGTCGCGCAGCACCAGGCGTGGTATCGCCCGGACAATGCGACGCTCATCCTGACCGGCGACCTCGACGCCGACGAAGCGCGCTGGCTCGCCGTTGCGGCCTTCGGCGCCTGGGCTCGCCCCGCGGCGGCGCTGCCGGCAGCGGGCGTCGATGGCACGCGGCGCGTCGCGCCGGCATCGGTCGTGCTCACCTTGCCCGACGCGGGTCAGGCCGGCATCGCGCTGGCCGCACCGACGATCGCGCGGGACGCCGCCGATTACCATCCGGGCGTCATCGCCAATGCGATCCTGGGCGGTGGGTACTCGTCGCGACTCAACCAGGAGCTGCGCATCCGGCGCGGTCTGACCTACGGTGTGGGCAGCAGCCTCGACGCGCGACGCGGCGGCGGCGTGTGGCGGATCGCCGCGCAGACCAAGAACGCCTCCGTCGCCGAATTCGTGCAGGTCACGCTGGATGAGGTCGCACGCATGAGCACGAGCGCGCCGTCGGCGGCCGAGCTCGAAGCGCGGAAGATGACGGTGATCGGCGCGGTGAGTCGCCGCTACGAGACGACGGCGAGTCTGGCGGGGGTGATCGCCGGCTTCGAGGCGACCGGCATCGCGCCGGCCGAGATGGCCCGCACCGTCGCCGCCCTCGAGGCGGTGACCGCGGACGACGTGCTGGCCTTCGCCCGCACGCACTGGGATCCCGCGGCGCTCGCCATCGTGGTCGCCGGCGACGCCAGCGTCGCCGACGCGCTGCGCACGCGGCATCCGGGACTGCGCGTCGTCGCGTCGGACGCGCTCGATCTCGATCGCGCCGACCTCACGCGCGCTACGCCGGCTGCTCGACCTTCGTCACGGTGAGGTTGCGCTGCTTGCCGTCGCGATCCGGCCACAGGATCGACTGACCCTGACGCAGGCCGATGAGTCCGGCGCCCACCGGCGTCATGATCGAGACCCGGCCGGCGGCGATGTCGGCCTCGGCGGGATACACGAGCTGCACGGTGCGCGTGGCGCCGCTCGCCTCGTCGACGAAATCGATGGTCGCGTTCATGGTGACGACGTCGCGCGGGATGTCGCTCGCCTCGTGCAGCTCCGCGCGCTCGATCTCGGTGAGCAGCATCGCCGCCAGGTCCGGCATGCGATCCTCGGCGCGCTGCGCGAGGTGGATGAGGGTATCCGCCTCGGTGTCGATCATGTGGATGGGCGGCCGCGAGGACTGGCTACGAACGTTCATGGCGATACCTTTTCGAAAGACGGGTGCGGATGCGACCGTGAGCCACGAAGCGTCGGACGCCGGGCGTGTCGGTGGAGAGAAGCCGGATGAGGGTGCCCCGAGCCCGGGGCGTGCCGCACCGAACCCGGGGCTAGGAGCCTGCGAGGCGTTGTCCGCCGTGGTGGCGGAAACGGGGGTGGCGGCGCTCGGTACACATAGCCCGCATGATGTGGGCGCGCGTCGCGCAAGTCAACCCGCCGGCGGCCGCTGGCGACCCGGGGTGCGGCGTGACAGCGGGGCGCGCGGCGGCGTGCCGGGCGCCCGACTGCGGCGAGTCGGTGCGGCTCACCACTTCGGTATGCGCAGCGTCTTGCTGATCATGAGCGATCCCGAGATGACGTAGAGCAGCGCGAAGGGATGGAGCGCGAGCGGTCCGATTGTCCACACGCCACCGGGGAGGGCGTCGCCCACGTTCCCGTACCACGCGGCGAGTGCCAGCAGCGCCACCAGCACGACGCTCGTCGGGATCGGGGTGCCCTCGAAGTACTTCACCCTGTCGCCTCCTTGCGCGAGCGCGTCGGCGGTCACGTTGAAGCGCGCGAGGCGACTCACACCGCAGCAGACGAAGTAGACGAGCGCCAGCCAGTCGAGGCTTGCGGTGAGGCCGGCGGCGAAGCCCAGTGCGGCCGGGGCGACGCCGAACGAGATCACGTCGGCGAGCGAATCGAGCTCGCGTCCGAAGGCCGAGTGCGCGTGCCGCGAGCGGGCGACCTTGCCGTCGAGGACGTCGAAAACGAAGGCCGCCGGCGCCAGAGCAGCGGCGGCGAAGAACCACGCGAGCGCGCCGTCGCGCGCGAAAGCGATCGCGCAGAACACCGCCGCCACGCCGCAGGCGGCGTTGCCGAGGGTGAGGAAATCGGCGAGGCGAAAGCTGCGCAGCAGCGAGAAGTGTCGCGGATCGGCCATCGGCGCATTATGACCGAGCCCGACCGGCTGCTAGCCGCCGGCGATCTGCGCGGCGATCTGCTCGAGTGCTTCGGCGTTGTCGAGCCACTCGCCCTCGAGGCGCGCCAGTTGCCAGGTGAGCTCACCTTGGCGCGCGATCTTCTCCTTGAGCGCCTCCCTGGCGTTCGCCGTGTACGCGGCATCGCTCGCGAGCCATGCATCGAGGTCCGCCTTCTCGCGGCCGAGCGCTTCGAGCTCGGCGTCGATCTTCGCCTGGCGTGCAGCGAGCGGCTTGCGCGCGTCGGCCAGGCGCTGGCGCACCTGCGCCTCCTCGCGTTTCCTCGCCTTGCGGTCGGTTGCACTGGCCGGCGGCGAGGTGGCCGCATCCAGGGCGTCATCGGCGGCCGCCCGCTCGCGCCGTTTCTGCGCCAGCACCCATTCGCGATAGTCGTCGAGGTCGCCGTCGAACGGCGCCACCTTGCCGTCGGCGACGAGCCACAGCGCATCGGTGGTCGCGCGCAGCAAGTGGCGATCGTGGGCGACGACGACGAGCGTGCCGTCGTAATCCTGCAGCGCTTCGGTGAGCGCTTCGCGCATCTCGATGTCGAGGTGGTTGGTCGGCTCGTCGAGCAGGAGCAGGTTGGGCTTCTCGCGCACGATGAGCGCGAGCGTGAGCCGCGCCTTCTCGCCACCGGAGAAATTGCCGACGGCGGCGCTTGCCATCTCGCCGCGGAAGTCGAAGCCGCCGAGGAAGTCGCGATGCTCCTGCTCGCGCGCGCTGGGTTCGAGGCGCGCGAGGTGCCACAGCGGCGAATGTTCGAGACGCAACTGCTCGACCTGGTGCTGCGCGAAGTAGCCGAGGCGCAATCCCTGCGCGACGCGCCGCTCGCCGGCCTGCGGCACGAGCGTGCCGGCGATCGCTTTCAGGAGCGTCGACTTGCCGGCGCCGTTGGGCCCGAGGAGGCCGATGCGCTCGCCGGCCAGGAGGCTGAAG
Organism: Burkholderiales bacterium; assembly: GCA_020852555.1. Classification (GTDB taxonomy): domain Bacteria; phylum Pseudomonadota; class Gammaproteobacteria; order Burkholderiales; family Casimicrobiaceae; genus VBCG01. Next base: position 10,617 of record JADZAQ010000016.1, on the reverse strand, counting down.
GTCACCTTCGGCAGCACCGGCGCAGCGCCGGCGTAGCCCAGCGTGACATCGTCGAGCAGCACCAGCTGACGCGCGGTGCGCCCGATCGGCGCGAAGGCAAACTCGAACGGGCTGTCGACGTGCGCGGCGGCGATCCGTTCCATGCGTTCGAGCGCCTTGATCCGGCTTTGCGCCTGCTTCGCCTTGGTCGCCTTGGCGCGAAAGCGGTCGACGAACGATTGCAGGTGCGCGATCTGCCGCTGCTGCTTCGCGTAGGTCGCCTGCTGCAACGCGAGCTTCTGCGCGCGCTCTTCCTCGAACTGCGCATAGTTGCCGGTATACGCAACGAGCTTGCGATCCTCGATGTGCACGATGCCGTCGACCACGCCGTCGAGGAAGTCGCGGTCGTGCGTGATGAGCAGCAGCGTTCCCGGATAGCGGCGCAGCCAGTCCTCGAGCCAGAGCACGGCGTCGAGGTCGAGGTGATTGGTCGGTTCGTCGAGGAGGAGGAGGTCGGAGCGCGATTGCAGCGCCTGCGCGAGATTCAACCGCATCCGCCAGCCGCCGGAAAAATTCACGACCGGATCGCGGTGGCGCGCTTCGGCGAAGCCCAGTCCCGACAGCAGCATCGCCGCGCGCGCCCGGGCGCTGTAGCCGTCGATCGCCTCGTAGCGGTGGTGCAGCTCGGCGATCGCCGCGCCGTCGTGCGCCGGATCGGCTTGGGCGGCGGCGAGGCTCTCCTCGATCGCGCGCAGCTCGGCGTCGCCGTCGAGCACGAAATCGAGCGCGCTCGCGTGCGTCGCCGGCGTTTCCTGCGCGACGTGCGCCACCGTCCACGCCGCGGGCAGCTCGATGCGCCCGACGTCCGGGAGGATCTCGTTGCGGATCGCGGCGAAGAGCGTCGACTTGCCGCTGCCGTTGGCGCCGACGAGACCGATCCGGTGCCCGTCGTGCACCGTGAGGTTGGCGCCTTCGAGGAGGCGCCGCGTGCCGCGGGCGAGGGTGAGGTCGACGATACGCAGCATGGCGTGAACGGGCCTTAGCGCAAGTCGAAGTCGTAGTCGATCACGAGCGGGGCGTGATCCGAGAAGCGGCGGTGCTTGTAGATCGACGCACTGCGCGCCCGGGCGGCGATGCCCGGAGTCGCGATCTGGTAGTCGATGCGCCAGCCGACGTTCTTCGCCCACGCTTCACCGCGGTTCGACCACCACGTGTACTGCTCGGGGCGCGGATCGACGCCGCGGAAGACATCGACGAAGCCCAACTCGTCGAACACCCGCGTGAGCCACGCGCGTTCTTCGGGGAGGAAGCCCGAGTTCTTCTGATTGCTGCGCCAGTTGGTGAGGTCGATGTTGCGGTGCGCGATGTTCCAGTCGCCGCAGAGGATCACCTCGCGGCCCGAGGTGCGCAGGCGTGCGAGGTGCGGCAGGAACTCGGCCAGGAAGCGGAATTTCGACGCTTGCCGGTGCGGCCCACTCGATCCGGATGGCAGATACAGGCTCACCACCGTGAGGTCGCGGAAGTCGGCCTGCAGGTAGCGCCCTTCGGCGTCGAACTCCGGGCTGCCGAAGCCGGCGCTGAACGTCGGCTCGCCGCGGGCATAGACGCCGACGCCGGCGTAGCCTTTGCGCTGCGCGGCGTGGAAGGCGGCGCGCGAGCGACGCGGTGCCCGCAGGCTGCGTGGCACGTCGTCGTCGTGGGCCTTGACCTCCTGCAGGCACACGACGTCCCAGGGTTCGGTGCGCGCGAGCCACCGAGCGAAACCCTTGCGCTCGGCAGCGCGGATCCCGTTGACGTTGAAGGTGATGACGCGCATCGGGAAAAAACGCGCAAGTCTACACGACGCCCCGTTCCGGGGCTTGCACCAGGGATTCCGGCGCTATACTCCGCGCGAGATCTTCCACTCTTCTGGCGCCGTGTCCGATTTTCGACAGGATTTCCTGAGTTTTGCCTTGGCACGCGACGTGCTGCGCTTCGGTCATTTCGTCACCAAGGCGGGACGCGAGAGTCCGTATTTCTTCAATGCGGGCCTCTTCAACGACGGCGCGAGTCTGCGCGCGCTGGGCGGCTACTACGCGCGCGCGCTGCTCGCCTCGGGGGTCGCCTGCGACCAGCTCTTCGGGCCGGCGTACAAGGGCATTCCGCTGGTCGCCGGCACCGCCTGCGCACTTGCCGAGGGCGGGCGCAACCTGCCGTTCAGCTTCAACCGCAAGGAGGCGAAGGATCACGGCGAGGGCGGCGTGGTGGTCGGTGCGCCGCTCGCCGGGCGCGTGATGATCGTCGACGACGTGATCACCGCCGGCACCTCGGTGCGCGAATCCGTGGAATTGATCCGTGCGCACGGCGCGCAGCCCGCTGGCGTGCTCGTGGCGCTCGACCGCATGGAGCGAGGGCGTGGTGACGCATCGGCGGTGCAGGAGATCGAGGCGCTGTACGGCATGCCGGTCGTGGCGATCGCCACCCTCGACGATGTCATGCGCTTCCTGGCCGATCGTCCCGAGCTGACCGCACACGCCACGGCCGTTGCCGCGTACCGCGCGCGCTACGGTACGCGCGCGCCTGAACCGGTTGCCGCCCGGTGACCGCGCGGCGCTTCGCATGAGCCTCTCCCACCCGGACATCGTGCCGCGATCGCACTGCGCGCCGGCGACCTGCATCCGCATCGTGGCGGTCGCGGTGCTGGCGGCCGGCGCCGCGGGGGCGCCACTGGCGGCGACCTACAAGTGGATCGACGACCAGGGTGTCGTCCATTACACGGACAAGCTGCCGCCCGAGGCGATCAACAAGGGCAACGTGCAGCTCGACAAGTACGGCGTTCCGATCAAGCGCACCGAGCCGGCCCTGTCGCCCGAGCAGCGCAAGAAGATCGCCGAAGAGGAGGCGCGGGCGCAGCAGCTCGCGAAGGATCGCGAACTCGTCGATCGACGCGATCGGGCGTTGCTCGCCACCTATACGATGGAGAGCGAGATCGACCTCGCGCGCCGGCGCGCGCTGTCGACGATCGAGCAGCAGGTCCAGTCGTCGACGGCGTATTCCGCGCAGCTCACCAAGCGTAAGGCCGACGTGGTCCAGCGCAAGGCCACGCTCGGCGACAAGCCGGTGCCGCCGGCGCTCGAGCGCGAGCTCGCCAATATCGATGCCGAGCTCGCGCGGCAGGACGAGCTCCTCACCGCCAAGCAGAAAGAGATCGTGGTGGTGAACACTCGCTACGACGTCGACAAGAAGCGCTGGCGCGAGCTGCGCGCCGCCACCGAGGCGCAGATGCGCGGCGCCGCAGCGCCGCGCACCGGCGACCTGCCGGTCGCACCCACGGCGCGGCAGTAGCGGGCGACGCGGCGCCGACGCGACGGCGGCCACGCGAGCGACCCCGTGGCGAGGGGCGTGGCGACCAGCGCCATGCGCGATCCTCGAAAGCACAGCGCGGCGAGGCTGCGATAATGCACGCTTTCGCTGCTTTCGAATCGGCACGCCATGGCCCAGTACGTGTACACGATGAACCGCGTGGGGAAGATGGTTCCCCCCAAGCGCGTCATTCTCAAAGACATTTCGCTGTCGTTCTTTCCCGGCGCCAAGATCGGCGTCCTCGGCTTGAACGGCTCCGGCAAATCGAGCCTGCTGCGCATCATGGCGGGCGAGGACAAGGAATGCGAAGGCGAGGCGACGCCCATGCCCGGCCTGCGCGTGGGCTTCCTGCCGCAGGAGCCGCGCCTCGATCCCGAGCAGACGGTGCGCGAGGCGGTCGAGGAAGGCATGGGCGAGGTGCTCGCCGCCAAGGAATCGCTGGAGAAGGTCTACGCGGCCTACGCCGAGCCTGACGCCGACTTCGATGCGCTCGCTGCCGAGCAGGCGCGTCTCGAGGCGATCATCGCGGCCTCCGGCGCGGATTCCAGCGTGCAGATGGAGGTCGCCGCCGATGCGCTGCGGCTGCCGCCGTGGGAGGCGAAGATCGCCACCCTCTCGGGCGGTGAAAAGCGCCGCGTCGCGCTGTGCCGCCTGCTGCTGTCGAAGCCCGACATGCTGCTCCTCGACGAGCCTACCAACCACCTCGACGCCGAGAGCGTGGACTGGCTCGAGCAGTTCTTGCAGAAATTCTCCGGTACGGTGATCGCGGTCACCCACGATCGTTACTTCCTCGACAATGCGGCCGAGTGGATCCTGGAGCTCGATCGCGGCTACGGCATCCCGTGGAAGGGCAACTACAGCTCATGGCTGGAGCAAAAGGAACAACGGCTCGCCACCGAATCGAAGCAGGAGGCGGCGCGCATCAAGGCGATGAAGCAGGAGCTCGAGTGGGTCCGCTCGAATGCCAAGGGGCGGCGCGCCAAGAGCAAGGCGCGCATCGCGCGCTTCAACGACCTCGCGTCCTACGAGCACCAGCAGCGCAACGAGACCAACGAGATCTTCATTCCCGTCGCCGAGCGCCTCGGCGACGCGGTGATCGAGTTCGAGCACGTACGCAAGGCCTACGGCGACAAGCTCCTGATCGACGATCTCACGTTCCGCGTGCCGCCCGGCGCCATCGTCGGCATCATCGGCCCCAACGGCGCTGGCAAGTCGACGATCTTTCGCATGATCGCCGGCCGCGAACAACCCGACAGCGGCACCATCAAGATCGGGCACACGGTGCAACTCGCCATGGTCGATCAGACGCGCGAATCGCTGCCCAACGACAAGACCGCGTGGGAGGCGATCAGCAACGGGCAGGACATCCTCACCGTGGGACGCTTCGAGATGCCGTCCCGAGCGTACCTCGGCCGCTTCAACTTCAAGGGGTCCGACCAGCAGAAGATGGTGGGCCAGCTCTCCGGCGGCGAGCGCGGACGGCTGCACCTCGCGGCGACGCTCCTCGAGGGCGGCAACGTGCTGCTCCTGGACGAGCCGTCGAACGACCTCGACGTCGAGACGCTGCGCGCGCTCGAGGAAGCGCTCCTCGAATTCGCCGGCAGCGCGCTCGTCATCTCGCACGACCGCTGGTTCCTCGACCGTATCGCCACGCACATCCTGGCGGCGGAAGGCGACTCGCAGTGGTTCTTCTACGAGGGCAACTACAGCGAGTACGAGGCGGACAAGCGGCGCAGGCTCGGCGAGGAAGCAGCCAAGCCGCACCGCATCCGGTACAAGGGGTTGATGTAGGCGTTTGCGCCGGCCCGCGCCGGGGGTCGGGCGCGAGCCAGCGGTAGGCGCGGTTGCGCGCCCGTTTCGCGCGTCGCCTTCACTTCACTTGCGCGGCCCGCCATTGTCATGCATCATGTTACATGTAACATGATCGGAGACTTGACATGGGCGCCACGGATCTCAACGCACGGGTTCGCAAGCACCGCGACGCATTGCGCGCAGCCGGTCTACGCCCAGTGCAAATCTGGGTACCGGACACGCGGCACCCGGGCTTTGCGGAAGAATGCCGCCGCCAGAGCCGTCTGGTGGCGCAGGCCGACAAGGCTGACGCGACCCTGCAGCAATTCATGGACGACGCGTTGGCAGACGTCGACGGCTGGACGCCATGACGCGTGGCGATCTCGTCACCATCGCCATGCAGGGCGACTTCGGAAAGCCGCGGCCGGCCCTGGTCATTCAAGCCGATCAATTCAGCGAGCAGACGAGCGTAACGGTACTGCTCATCACCAGCACGCTCGTTGCCGCACCGCTCCTTCGCGTGACCGTGCAGCCGAACGCTGAGAACGGCTTGGAGAAGCCTTCACAAGTGATGGTGGACAAGGTCATGACCGTGAAGCGCGACCGGGTGCGGCCGGTCTTTGGACGCATCGACGCGGATAACCTGTTGCAAGTCGAGCGTTGCCTGGCAGTGTTCCTCGGGATCGCCAAGTGACCGCTCTCCTCTGGATTCTCGTCGCCGTCCTGATGCTCGTGGGCATCCTCGGCACCGTCCTGCCCGCCATTCCCGGCGTGATGCTGGTCTTCGGCGGCGTGGTGCTGGCAGCGTGGATCGACGACTTCACGCGCATCCCGGTGTGGCTCGTCGTGCTGTGCGCGGTATTGACGATCATCGCCTGGGTGATCGACTACGTCGCCGCGGCGGCGGGTGCCAAGACGATGGGGGCGAGTCGGTTCGCGGTCATCGGCGCTTTCGCGGGCACGCTGGTCGGCATCTTCACCGGGCTGTGGGGATTGCTCGTCATGCCGCTCGCCGGTGCGGCCATCGGTGAATTCATCGCCCGCCGCGATGCGATCCACGCGAGCAAGGTCGGCGTGGCCACCTGGGTCGGGCTCGTCGTCGGCACGGCAGCCAAGCTCGCGATCGCCTTCGCGATGATCGGCGCGGCGCTCGTGGCGTTGGTGCTTTGAAAATTGCGTGAGGTCAACATCATGTCGCTAGATGCGGCACGTCGACTCCTTGCCGACGGGCGAGCGCAAGGGGCGCTCGAGATTCTCGGTCGAGACGAGTCGGCGACCGGGGAGCGCCTCTTCCTGACCGCGGTGTGCGAAGCGCAGCTCGGTCGAATTGCACGAGCGAGGGTCGTTTTGGACGCGGCGTTCCAGGCGACACCCAACGCCCCGTGGAATTGGGAGCTCATGCGCGTGAATCTCGCGCGCGACGCGGGGGACTTGCAGTACGCGGCGGCCGTGGGATCGGCGCTGCTGCAGACCACGCCGCGGCCCGAGACGCTGAATGCGCACGGGCTTACGCTGGAAATGCTGGATGATCCGCGCGCCGGTGAGCATTTCGTCGACGCGCTGCGGATGCGTCCCGATTACGTACCTGCGAGGCTCAACCTCGCGCGCTGGCAGCACTCGAAGGGGGCGATCTCAGATGCGTTGCAGACGCTCACCGACGGCGTCGACGCAGGCGTCGGATTCCCTGACATCCATCTGGCACTCGCACGGCTTTTGGAGCAGACGGGGGACGTTGCAACGGCCCGGAACGCATTCGAAACAGCGCTGCGCGGGGGGGGGGGGAATCGCCTCGGCTCTGGTCGCGCTATGGCCGATTTCTTCAGCGCCAGCAAGATCTCTTCTCGGCGATTGCCGCCTTTGAATCGACAGTCGCGATCGATCCCTCCGACGTCGAGACTTGGGTCTCGCTCGGCAATGCCCATCTCGACGTCGGCCAGGCCCCGGAGGCGACGAGGTGCTTCCAGCGAGCGCTCGACTTGAAGCCGGCGTATCCGGAGGTTTACGACAACCTGCTGCTCAGCTATCACTACTACGACGGTCTGTCGGCGTCGTCGATGCTGGACGCCCATGTCGAATGGGATCGCCGCTTTGGTGCGCGCGCCCCTCTCGCCCGGGACGCGTTCGTACGCAGGCGTGGTCGACAACGCCTTCGCATAGGCTTCGCGAGCTTCGATCTCACGAGGCAGGCCTTCAAGGCATTCCTGTCGCCGGTGATCGGTGCCCTGGATCGCTCGCGCTTTGTCGCGGTCGGCGTGAACGCCGCGTATGTCGCGAAAGACTATGCACGCCGGCTCGACGCACCTTTCGATGAGTGGCATCACATTCATGTCGAGTCGGACCAACAGTTGGTTTCGTTGGTGCGGTCGCTCGACCTCGACATCCTCGTCGACCTCGATGGACATGTGCCGGGCAATCGCTTGCAAGCTTGGTCGCACCGGGTCGCCCCGCTTCAGGTCACGTGGCTTGATTATTTCGACACCACGGGCAGCAAGGCCATCGACTACCTCGTCGGTGACTGGACGTCGAATCCCCTTGGCGGGTCGCAGCTCTTCTCCGAGGTCCAGCTACGGATCGATCCGTGCCGGCTCGTGTACATGCCGCCGGCCTATGCGCCCGACCTGGCTCTGCCACCGGTCCTGGTCAACGAGTACATCACGTTCGGCAGCTTCAATCGCCTCTCGAAACTCACCGATCCGCTCTTGGACGATTGGTCGGAGCTGTTGCGACGTGTTCCGAACAGCGTCCTCATACTCAAGAGTTCGGCATTCGAGTGTCGAACCACTCGTGATGCGGTGGCAAGGCGTTTCGTCGCCCGGGGCATCGACGCCGTCCGACTATCGCTTCGCGGGCGATCCGAACATCGTGAAATGCTGATGGAGTACAACGAGATCGATATCGCGCTGGACACCCACCCCTACAACGGAGGCGTTACGACAGCCGAGGTGCTGTACATGGGCCTGCCCATCGTTGGGCGGCTCGGCACGTCCATGATCTCATCACAAACAGCGGCGATGCTCGTTGCGGCGAATCTGCCGCAGTGGATCGTCCGTAACCGTACGGAATGGATCGAGCTCAACATCGCTTTGGCGTCCGATATCGAGTCGCTGTCCGCATGGCGCCGAACCAGCAGGGAGCATTTGCAGGCGAACAAGCTACTCGATCACGAAGCCTTTGCGAGGAAATTTGCCGACGCGTTGCATGGGATGTACCGGAAACTCGCTGCGTGATCCATGGTCGCCGACGTCGAGTCGACCGGCGGCCGACTCGACGTTGAATGCGAAGTGTCGTGTATGGCGGCGTAAATTGGCGGACCAATGGAGCTATAGTGAACCCCATCCTTTCCTCGTCGGTTCGTTTCTGCGTTGCCGTGCTCGCGGTAGCCGCCGCCGCGGCGATCGCATCCGGCGCCGCGGCGCAGGGGACGCAGCTCGCCAATCCCGCGTCGCAGAACTGTCTGGCCAAGGGCGGTCAGGTGGCGATCGAAAAGAATCCACGCGGCGGCGAGTTCGGCGTGTGCACGTTCGACGACGACCGGCAGTGCGAGGAATGGGCGCTGCTGCGCGGCGAGTGCCCCAAGGGCGGCATCAAGGTCACGGGTTACGCGACGCCTGCCGCGCGCTATTGCGCGATCACCGGCGGCACCTACGCGGTCACGGGCGCGAGCAACACGCCGCAGGAGCGCGGCACCTGTTCGTTCGCCAACGGCAGCAAGTGCAATGCCGCGGCGTACGTCGAGGGCAGGTGCTCGCGCGAGGTGATGCCGGCGACGACGGCGAGCGGCCTTCCGGCGCGCGTCGAGGCGACCTTCACCTGCCCTGGCGGCACGTCGATCGAGGCCAGCTTCATCAACACCGGCACGAGCCGGGTGCAACTCGTCTTCTCCGACGGCCGCGGGATGACGCTGCCGCAGGCGATGTCCGCCGATGGCGCGCGCTACGCCAACAAGGCGGAAACGATCGTCTTCTGGAACAAGGGGAATACCGCGTTCGTGCAGGAGAACGGGTACACGACCTACGCGGATTGCGTCGCGAAGCGATAGCGCGAGGGCAGGTCGCTACCCGGCGAGCTTGCGGCGGAGGATCGCGTTGACGTGCGCCGGATTGGCCTTGCCTCTGGATGCTGCCATCACCTTGCCGACCAGCGAGTTGAACGCCTTCTCCTTGCCGGCACGGAACTCGGCGACGATGGCGGCATGCGCGGCGATGGCGTCGTCGACGATCGTCTCGATGGCGCCCTCGTCGGAAATCTGCCGCAGGCCCTTCGCGGCGATGATCGCGTCGGCGGCGTCGTCGCCGGTCGCATCACCTCGCCACATCGCCTCGAAGACGTCCTTGGCGATCTTGCCGGAGATCGTGCCGTCGGCGATGCGCCGCAAGAGGCCGCCGAGGGCGGTGGCCGATACCGGCGCGCGGCGGAGGTCGAGATCGCTGCGATTGAGTGCCGCCGCCACATCGCCCAGCACCCAGTTGGCGGCGAGCTTCGGCTCGGGAACGGCTTTCGCGGCGGTCTCGAAGTAGGTCGCGACATCGTGCGCCGCGGTGAGCGCGACCGCATCCTGCACCGACAGCGTGTAATCGCGCACGAAACGCGCCTGCATCGCCTCGGGCAGCTCCGGCATCTCGCCGCGCACCCGCTCGATCCAAGCATCGTCGATGACGAGCGGCGGCAGGTCGGGATCGGGAAAGTAGCGATAGTCCTGCGCGTCTTCCTTGCTGCGCATCGAGCGCGTCTCGCGGCGCTCGGGGTCGTACAGGCGCGTCTCCTGCACGACGCTGCCGCCGTCCTCGATGAGTTCGATCTGCCGGCGTACCTCGTGGTCGATCGCCTCCTGCATGAAGCGGAAGCTGTTCAGGTTCTTGATCTCGCAGCGGGTACCGAATGCCTGCCGCCCCAGTGGCCGCACCGATACGTTGGCATCGCAGCGGAAGCTGCCTTCCTGCATGTTGCCGTCGCAGATCCCGATCCAGCGCACCAGCGCGTGCAGCGTGCGCGCGTAGGCGACCGCCTCTTCGGCGCTGCGCATCTCGGGCTCGGTGACGATCTCGAGGAGCGGCGTGCCGGCCCGGTTCAAGTCGATGCCCGACATGCCGTGGAAGTCCTCGTGCAGCGACTTCCCGGCGTCTTCCTCGAGGTGGGCGCGGGTGAGGTTCACGCGCAGTGCGCCGCGCGTCGGCGAGACGATGGCGATGCTGCCGCCCACCACCACCGGAATCTCGAACTGCGAGATCTGGTAGCCCTTCGGGAGGTCGGGGTAGAAATAGTTCTTGCGCGCGAAGACGCTGCGGCGGTTGATCGTCGCGCCGACGGCGAGGCCGAAGCGGATCGCGCGCTCGACCGCGCCGCGGTTCAACACCGGCAGCACGCCGGGCAGCGCGAGATCGACCGCCGCCGCCTGCGAGTTGGGCGCGGCACCGAAGGCGGTGGAGGCGCCGGAGAAGATCTTGGCGGCCGTCGAGAGTTGCGCGTGCGTCTCGAGGCCGATGACGGTTTCCCAGGTCATGGTGT
>JADZAQ010000015.1 GCA_020852555.1 Burkholderiales bacterium | reverse complement strand
GCGGCTTGACTTGGTATTTGAACCGATTCAACATCGTGCCATCCCGGGACTTCGGCCGACGGACCAAGGAGAGCCGTACGTGCGACGCATCACGGCCGATCAGGCGGCGACGCTGGTCCATTCCGGCGACACGCTGCTCGTTGGCGGATCCGGCGGTGGCCATGCCGTTCCCGACGAACTGCTCGCCGCGGTTGGCCGCCGGTTCCTGAGCGCGGGCTTGCCGCGCGACCTCACCGTCGTTCACCCGGTGGGCCTCGGTGACGACCAGTCGCTCGGCCTCGGGCACCTCGCGCACGAGGGGCTTCTGAAGCGCGACGTCGGCGGTACGCTCGTCAACTCGCCGCTCGTCGGCGCGCTGGCGCTGGCCGACCGGATCGAGGCGTACACGCTGCCGCAGGGCGTGCTGTCGCTGCTGATGCGGGAGATGGCGGCCGGCCGCCCGGGGCTGCTGACCAGGACCGGCCTGCGCACGTTCGTCGATCCGCGCCACGGCGGCGGGCGGCAGAGCAAGTGCGCGGCGGAGGATCTCGTCGAGGTGGTGACGTTTCGGGGCGACGAGTACCTGTTCTTCAAGCCGTTCCACGTCGACGTGTGCTTCCTGCGCGGCACGACCGCCGACGAGGATGGCAATGTCACGATGGAAGAGGAGGCGGTGTTCGGCGAGATGCTCTCCGAGGCGCAGGCGACGCGGCGTTGCGGTGGCGTGGTGGTGGTCCAGGTCAAGCGGATGGCCGTGCGCAACACGCTGCCCGCCAAGCAGGTGAAGATCCCCGGCATGCTCGTCGATTGCGTGGTGGTGGTGCCCGGCCAGCGGCAGACCTACGCGACCGCGTACAGCCCGGCATACGCGGGCGAGCTGCGCATCCCGCTGTCCGACCTGCCGGTTCTGCCGCTCGATGCGCGCAAGATCATCGCGCGGCGCGCGGCGCTCGAGCTCTTTCCCGGCGCCGTCTGCAACCTGGGCTCGGGAATCTCGACGGGCATCGCCAGCGTCGCCGCCGAGGAGGCGGTGCTCGATCAGGTCTGCCTCACCAACGAGCAAGGCCTGATCGGCGGGGCGCCGGCGTCGGGTTCGGAAGCAGGCGCGTCGCGCAACTACACGGCGATGATCGACCAGCCGTACCAGTTCGATTTCTACGACGGCGGCGGGCTCGATCTTGCCTTCCTGTCATTCGCCGAGGTCGATGCGCAGGGTAACGTCAACGTCAGCCGCTTCGGCAACCGCATCATCGGCCCGGGCGGCTTCATCAACATCGCGCAGAACGCGAAGCGCGTGGTCTTCAGCGGAACGTTCACCGCAGGCGGCACCGAGATGAGCTGGGCGGACGGTACGACCCGCATTGCCCGCGACGGGGCCCATCGCAAGTTCGTGGCGGCGGTCGAGCAGATCAGCTACAGCGGCTCGCTGGGTCGCGAGCGCGACCAGGACGTGCTGTATGTCACCGAGCGCGCGGTCTTCCGGCTCGTCCACGAGGGACTCGAGCTCGTCGAGGTGGCGCCCGGCATCGACATCGGGCGCGACGTGCTGGCGAAGATGGCGTTTCGCCCGCTCGTGCCGGCGCCGCCGCGGACGATGGACCCGCGTCTCTTCCGGCCGCAGCCGATCGGCCTCGCGCAGGAGCTCGCGCGCAAGGGCGCGCCGTTGCGCTCGCCGCGCCTGGCCACGCTCGACGGCCTGGCGTGATCGTGCCGGTGCGGACGCGCCGCCACGGCGCGCGCGGATGTGCGGGTCACCGCTCGCCGTCCGCGTGACGCCTTTCCTGGAAGGCGCGGATGCCGGCGAGGTGGTCGCCGCCTGCGAAGCACAGCGTGTTCATCTCGTTCTCGTAGCGCAGTCCGGCGTCGAGCGGGGTGGAGAGCGCGGCACGGACGGCCGCCTTGACCGCTTCCGCCGCGATCGGATTGTGGCCGGCGATCTGGCGGCAGAGCGCGCGTGCGCGCGCATCGAGTTCGGCGTCGGCGACGAGGATCTCGACGATGCCCAGGCGAAACGCCTCGTCGGCGTCGATCGTCTCGCCGGTGAGGAGGAGCCGCATCGCCTGCCCGTAGCCGACGAGCCGCGGCAACAGTTGCGATGCGCCGCCGCCGCCGACCCAGCCGCGCGTCACCTCGGGGAAGCCGCAGCGCGTGCTCGCGGCGGCGACGCGGATGTCCGCGGCGAGAGCGAGCTCGCAGCCGCCACCCATCACCCAGCCCTTGAGCGCCGCCACCACGGGCTTGCGCACGTTGCGCACCGCGGTCGAGTATTCGATGCGGTTGCGGAACTTCCAAGTCGACGGATACTGCGCGAGCGCGTTGAGGTCGGTGCCTGCGCAGAACGCGCGCTCACCTGCACCCTCGACCAGCAGCACGCGTACCGCATCGTCGCGATCGACCGTCGCGCAGTGGCGCTCGATCGCCGCGGCCATCTCGGGCGTGACCGCATTGTGCTTTTCGGGACGATCGAGCGTCAGCGTGGCGACGCCGTCCTCGATGGTGAAGCCGATGTGCCGCGTCGTCATGGTGTGTCGACCTCTCGGTGCGGCGGGACGCGTCGGTCGACCCGCTCGGTGTGCGCCGCCGCCGCGGCGCCCGCGGCGACCACGGCGCGGCTCGCCACGAGGCGCTCGATCTCGGCGTCGGCGTAGCCCGCTTCGCGCAGCACGCCGCGCGTGTCCTCGCCCGGATCGACCGCGAGGTGGCGCAGCGGCGGGACGCCACCGTCGTAGCGGACGGGGTGGTTGACGAGCGTGGCTGCGGCGTCGCGCACGGGGACGCGCCGGAACACGTCGGCGTACGCCGCCTGCGGATCGGCGAGGACGTCGTCGAAATCGCGCACGCGCTCGTACCAGATGCCGTGGCGCTCGAAGGCGGCCTCGACGTCGGCGTAGCGGCGACCGCGCAACGCCGCCGCCACCGCGGCGGCGCACTCGTCGCGCCGCGCGAACGGGTCGGCGGCGGCGAGCGCGGCGAGCGGCGCGTCGCCCAGCGCCGCCGCGAGCCTGGCGAGCGGATTGAGCGACACGGCGACGTGCGCATCGGCCAAGGCGTAGACACCGTACGGCGCCTCGTTGTACCAGTTCGCGAGGTGGCGGTCGCGGATGAATTTCTCGCGCGAGTGGCCGCCCGAGGCGTAGTGCGTGAGCGCCTCGGAGACGAGGTCGATCGCCGCCGTGTACAGGCTCGCCTCGACCCGGCAGCCTTCGCCGGTACGCTGCTGCCGCACGTACGCCGCGAGGATGCCGAGCGCGAACACGGTGGCGCCGTGCTGGTCGACGGCGGCGTTGCCGACCGGCGTGGGCTGGCCGCTCACGCCGGTGCCCGCCATCACCCCGGTGCGCGCCTGCAGCAGCAGATCCTGTCCCGGGCGATCGCGCAGCGGCCCCTGCCCATAACCCGTCGCCGAGGCGTAGATGATCGAAGGGTGGCGCGCGCGCACCGCGTCGTAGCCCAGGCCGATGCGATCGAGCACGCCAGGGCGGAAATTCTCGGCGACGACGTGGGCGCGCGCGATGAGTCGCCAGGCCACCTCGACGCCGTCGGTGGCCTTGAGGTCCACCGCGATGCTGCGCACGTTGCGATTGCCGGCGAGGTACATCGTGCTCACCCCGGCGACACGGGTGCCGGCGCCCGACCACTGGCGCTCGAAGCCGCCGTGCGGCGGTTCGATGCGCACGACGTCGGCGCCGAGGTCGGCGAGGTACTGCAGCGCCGCCGGCCCCTGCAGCCAGTGGCAGAAGCTCACGATGCGCATTCCCTCGAGCGGGGTCGTCGCGTCCATTCGTCTTCGTTCCTTCCTGCGGCGCCGTCGCGTCAGCAGGTGCCACGGCGGGCCTTCAACGGTTGACGGTGCCGCTGCGTCAGTGCTCTAATGCCGGTGCATTTTGAATCGGTTCAAATCGCCGGTCAAGCGCACCGGCGAACGCTGCGATCGCCCTCTTCCATGTCCGCCACCTCGCGCCCCCTGGCGCTCGTCACCGGCGCGAGCCGCGGAATCGGGCGGGCGGCGGCGCTCTCACTCGCCGCCCGTGGCTACGACCTCGCGCTGCTCGATCTTCCCGCCTGCGCGGCCGACGCGGCGGTGACCGGCGCGGAGGCGGCGAAGCGTGGCGCGCGCGCCGATTTCGTCGCGGGCGACATCGCCGAGATCGGGGCGCACGCCGACCTCGTCGCGCACGCCTGCCAGTGGCACGGCACGCTCGACGTCCTCGTCAACAACGCCGGCATCTCGGTCGCGCGGCGCGGCGACATCCTCGACGTCGCGCCGGAGAGCCTCGACCGCGTGCTGGGCGTGAACCTGCGCGGCACGTTCTTCCTCACCCAGGCGGTCGCCCGCGCGATGCTGCGGGCGCCGGTTCCCGCACGGCCACGCGCGATCGTCACCGTCACCTCGGCCAATGCGTTGATCGCGTCGCCCGATCGCGCCGAGTACTGCCTCGCCAAGACCGCGCTGTCGATGATGGTGAAGCTCTACGCGTTGCGCCTCGCCGGCGCCGGCATCGCCTGCTACGAGGTGCGGCCAGGCATCATCCGTACCGAGATGACGCGGGTGGCGACGCAGAAGTACGATCGGCTGATCGCCGATGGGCTGACGCCGATCGCGCGCTGGGGGGAGCCGGAGGACGTCGGACGCGTCATCGCCTGCCTCGCGGCGGGCGAGCTGCCGTTCGTCACCGGCGACGCCGTCCACGTCGATGGCGGCCTGCACATCCACAAGCTGTGAAGCGGCGGGTGACGCTGAAGGACGTTGCGCGGTTCGCCGGGGTGGCGACCGGCACGGTGTCGATGGTGATGAACAACAGCCCGCTGGTGGCCGCCGCGACGCGCGAGCGCGTGCTGCGCGTCATCCGCGAACGCGGCTACGTCTATCATCGCGCGGCGGCGCAGTTGCGCAAGAAGCGCACCGACATCGTCGGAGTGTCGACCTGCGACCTGCTCAATCCGTATTTCGCCGAGGTCGCCGCGGGCGTCGAGCAGATCCTCGAGGAGCAGGGGCGCGTCCTGGTGCTCGGCAACGCGCGCGAATCGCCGGCGCGGCAGGCGCGCTTCCTCGCGACGCTGCGCGAGTACAACGTCGAGGGAGTCCTCCTGATGCCCGCCGTCGGCACGCCACGCGCCGCGGTGGACGAGGTGCGCGCGTGGCACGTTCCGCTGGTCATGGTCACCCGCTATGTCGCGGGGGTCCGCTGCGATTATGTCGGCAACGACAATCGCCTGGGCTCGGTGCTGGCGACGCGGCACCTCCTCGACCTCGGCCATCGGCGCATCGCCTTCGTCGGTCACAACCGGGGCACGAGCACCGGTCGCGATCGCTTCGCCGGGTATCGTTCGGCGCTGACCGGCGCCGGCGTGGCCCTCGCAGCCGAACTCGTCGTCGAGTGCGCGGCGAGCCGGCAGTCCGGCTTCGATGCCGTGCGGCAACTCTTCGCGGCGCCGCGGCCACCGACCGCCGTCGTGTGCTTCAACGACCTCCTCGCCTTCGGTGCGCTGCTCGGCCTGCAGCACCTCGGTGTGGCGGTCGGACGCGAGTGCTCGGTGGTCGGCGCCGACGACATCGCGGAGTCCGCGCTGTGGACACCGGCGCTCACCACGGTCGCCGTCGACGCCGAGGGCATCGGACGCACCGCGGCGCGCGTTCTGTGGCAGCGCATCGAGGATCCGGGTGGGTCGCCGGTCCGGAAGATACTCGCGCCGACGCTGGTGGTGCGCACGTCGTCGGGCCCGGCGCCACGCCAACGAGGGAAAGGGCGAACGATATGAGCGATCTGCTGCACTACGAGGACGTCGCAATCGGCTTGCAGTTCGCCACCGGCGGCATCGACGTGACCGAGGCGCACATCGTCCAGTTCGCCGGGCTCGCGGGCGACTTCTTCGACGTGCACATGGACGACGCATTCGCGCGGGAGCTGGGATTTCCCCGGCGCGTCGCACACGGCATCCTTGGGCTCGCGCTCGTCGACGGCCTGAAGAACCGCGCGAGCCGGCGCTTCGCCGGCGTCGCCTCGCTGCACTGGGATTGGAGCTTCCGCGGTGCGCTCTTCGCAGGCGACCGCTTGAGCGCCCGCGTCGAGGTCGTCGACAAGCGGCTGACCGCTAAGGGCGATCGCGGCATCCTCACCCTGCGCATCACCGCGACGAATCAGGACGGGGCGGTGGTGCAGGAGGGCACCAATCTCCTGCTCGTGCGGCGGCGTGGCACGCCGATCGGCGAGGGGCAGGCGTGAGTGCCGCGCAGGTGCCCGCTGACGGCATCGACGACCACGGCGTACGGTGCGGCGCGCGTATCGGCCGCCACGCGGGGAGGGCGCGCCCCGCGCGGCAGCTCGAGCGCAGGGTCAGTGCTTCGCGGGAGGGCCGCCGGCGAGCGGCCGCACGGTGGCCTGCACCGTCTGCGTCGTGCGCTTGCCTGCGGCATCGCTGAAGGTGAGCGTGAGCGGCACGCTGGCGCCGTCGTGCAACGGTCCGCTGAGTTCCATCAGCATGAGGTGGTAGCCACCGGGTTTGAGTTCGACCGTCTTTCCCGCGGGCAGCGAAAGCGACGGTATCGCGCGCATGCGCATCACGCCGTTGTCCATCGCCATCGTATGGATCTCGTTCACCTTGGCGGCGGGCGAGGCGACTTCGACCAGCGTCGCGTCCACGGGACTGGTGAGCAGCATGAACGCTCCGGTGGCGCGTTGTCCGGGAGCGATGCCGCGGATCCATGCGTCCTTGACGGTGACTTCGGCGTGAGCGCTGAGCGTGACGATTGCGGCGATGGCCGCGAGCAGGTACTTGGTGTTCATGAGGTTTCCTCGAGGGATGCCCTGGGGGCGCGCGCCGGCCGGGTCGCCTTGACGCGCGTCGGAATTCAGCGCCGCGGTTGCGGCGCAACGGCGGTCAAGCGCCGAGCGGCGGCCCGCGCGCCAGCGCGTGGCGGTGGCCGATCGCCGCGGCCAGCGTTGCCGGTGGCGCGATCGGCAGCCACCGGCCGGCGACGACCGGGACCAGTTGCGGGTGGGCCGGCAGCGCGGCAGCAGCGCCGCAGGCGAAGCACGTCGCGCAGGCACTCTGGCGCGCACGCTCGGGGTGCGCCGGAGCCTCCTTCGTTCCGGCCGCTGTGCAAAGGTCGCGTCCCACCCGGTCGCGGTGCGCGCCGAGGGCGCCGACGTGCATCGGCAGCACCGTCGCGAGGACGAAGGCAACCAGCAGGAACCCGCTCGTGCAACGACGATGGCGCATGGCGAGGCGCATTGTACGCGGCGCGGGTCCCGCGGAGACCCGGCGATCGATCGGAGTGCTCCGGGCCGCATGCGATAATTTGCGCATGACGAGCACGACGTCCATGATTGCCGCGGCGCCGCCGATGGCGGCGAGCGCGCGTCCGCGCGCCGTCGCGGTGTGGCTCCTCGCCTGCTGTGCGCTGGTCTTCGCGATGATCGTCGTCGGGGGCGTCACGCGACTCACGCACTCGGGGCTGTCGATCACCGAATGGCAGCCGATCGTCGGCACGCTGCCGCCGTGGTCGGGCGCGGACTGGGAGGCGGCCTTCGCGAAGTACCGCGCGACGCCCGAATACCAGCTCGTCAATCACGGGATGTCGCTCGCCGAGTTCCAGGGCATCTTCTGGTGGGAGTACTTCCACCGTCTCCTCGGTCGCCTGATCGGCGTGGTGTTCTTCGTTCCGCTCGCCTGGTTCGCGCTGCGCCGGGCCATTCCGGCGGGCTACGGCGGGAAGCTGGTCGGCATCTTCGTGCTCGGCGGCCTGCAAGGGGCGATGGGCTGGTACATGGTGATGAGCGGGCTCGTCGACGATCCTCGCGTCTCGCAGTTCCGGCTCACCGCGCACCTGCTGCTCGCGGTCGTCATCTTCGGTGCGATGCTGTGGGTCGCGCTGTCGCTGCTCGCCCCCGAACCCGTGCGCCAGGCCGGCGCGCGGATCCGCGGCCTGCGCCGCTTGGCCTTCCTGGTGGCGGCGCTGGTGCTGCTGATGATCGCCAGCGGCGGCTTCGTGGCCGGCATCCGGGCCGGGTTCGCCTACAACACGTTCCCGCTCATGAACGGGCACGTGGTGCCGCCGGAGATCATGGTCATCGAGCCGTGGTGGCGCAACTTCTTCTACAACATGGCGACCGTCCA
Organism: Burkholderiales bacterium; assembly: GCA_020852555.1. Taxonomy (GTDB): domain Bacteria; phylum Pseudomonadota; class Gammaproteobacteria; order Burkholderiales; family Casimicrobiaceae; genus VBCG01. Next base: position 12,678 of record JADZAQ010000015.1, on the reverse strand, counting down.
GTTCGACCACCGTCTGGTCGCGTACGTGCTGGCCGTCGCCGTGCCGGCGCTGTGGTGGAAGCTCCGCGCGACGCCCGAGGCGCCCGCGCGCGCGCGCGCCGGGGCGGCGCTCCTCGTCGGCATGCTGGCGGTACAGATCGCGCTCGGCATCGCCACGCTCGTCCTCGTGGTGCCGCTGTCGCTCGCCGCGTTGCACCAGGCCGGGGCGGTGATCGTCTTCGGTCTCGCGCTCAACGTCGCCCACGCCGTGCGCTGAATTCGGCAGCGCGCGGTGCCGTCGCGCCGGGCGCCGCGGCACGGGTCGAAAGCCGCGGCCGGACCGGCGCTCCGCGCGAGCCTATAATGGCGCGCTCGACGCCAATCGTGGCCCGGCATCGCGGGGTTTCCTCGATGCGGGTGCCGCCGCCTTCTGCCATGACCGATACCCGCGCCCTTGACGAGCCGCTCTCCGATGCGGAGCTCGACGAACTCGAAGGCTTCCTCGCGTCCGACGCCGTCCCCGAGGATTGCATGGACTTGGAGATGCTCGACGGTTTTCTCGCCGCGATCGTGAGCGGACCCGAGTCGATCCAGCCGTCGGAATGGCTGCCGCAGGTGTGGAGCGACGACGGACGCAGCGCCGCACCCGCGTACGGCAAGAGCGCCGACGCGCAACGGATCATGGCGCTGATCCTGCGCCATATGGTCGGCATCCAGCGCACGCTCGCCGAGGCGCCCACGCGCTTCAAGCCGCTGCTCTACCTGCCCGAGGAGAAGAAGAGCGACGAGCGACAGCCGCCGGAAGGCACCGCGTGGTGCGAGGGCTACATGGCCGGCGTCAAGCTGCGCGACGAGGCTTGGCAGCCGCTGTACGACGCCGAGGACGCGCGCGACTGGATCTTCCCGATCGAGGCGCTGGCGTTCGGCGAACAGGATCCCGAGTTTGCCGAATGGATCGACGACAAGGACAAGCGCGCGAGCCTCGTCGAGGAACTCGCGGTGGCGTCGGTGCTGATCTATCGCTTCTGGCAGGCGCAGCGCACCACTCAGACGCGCGGCAGCGGCGCTCGGCGCGTGCTCACCGACGCCGGCCGCAAGTCGCGCGAGCGGTTGCACTGACGCTCGCTCGGCGCGGGTTCGCCGCCTTCGCCCAGGACGTAACCGACCGACATGACGAGCGCCTGCGCCGCGCACAGCGGCGCGGCCAGCGTACGAAACGGTACCGACGGATCGTCGCCGATCTCGATCGTGATGCTCGCCGAGCGGGCGAGCGGCGACACCGCGGTGTCGGTCAACGCGACCACGCTGCCGCCTTGGGCGCGGACCGTGTTCGCCGCGGCGACCACGTCGTCGGTGTAGTTGCGAAAGCTCGCGACGACCAATACGTCGTCGTGGCGCAGGCTGCGCACCTGGTCGCGCAACATGCCGCCGACCGAATCGAGGAGCACGGCACGGATCTCGAGTTGCGCGAGGCCGTAGGCGAGGTACGCGGCGACCGCGAAGGCGCGCCGTTGTGCGAGCAGGTAGACCGTGTGCGCGCCGGCCACGAGACGCGCCGCCGCGGCGAGGACTCGGGGGTCGCCGTGATCGCGCAGGCGTTCGAGTTCGCGTACCGCGCTGGCGGTCACCTGCGGATAGACGTGCCCTTCGTCGTCCCCACCGCGGCGCAGCGCCTCGATGCGCTCGCGATACGTCGCCGAGCGCGCGACGAGGCGCTCGCGAAAGATCCGCTGCAGATCGGTGAAGCCGGGATAGCCCAAGGCATTGGCGAAGCGGATCACCGCCGACGGCGGTACTGCCGCGTCGCGGGCGATCTGGGCTACCGTCGACAGTGCGATGGCGTCCGGATTCCCGAGCGCAAAGCGCGCGATGCCCTGCAGCCGATTGGGCAGCCGCGCGTAGCGCTCGGTGATCGAGCGCGCCAACTCCTCGTAGCGCGTGTTGCCTGGCATGCCGTCGATCCTCCTTCGCGGGGCAGGCGCGGAATATCTATTCCGTATTTTTGCGAATTAGAACATTTATTCGACACAAAGGCGAGAATTTTCTCGGGGCCGTGACGCGGCTGGGTCGTCTCGCGCGGCGCGGGGCTACAGGTGGACGCCGGGCGCCAGCAGTGCGTGCGTCTCGGGGTGCCGCTTCATGTACGCGCGCACGTAGGTGCAGGTCGGAAATACCTTGAGCCCGTTGGCGGCTGCATGATCGAGCGCCGCCTGGACGAGCTTGCCGGCCACGCCGGCGCCACCGGCTTCGGCCGGCACCTCGGTGTGCACGAGGTGCAGGACCTTCCCGGCCGGTCGATAGACGACGTACGCCGTTCCGCCCGTGACTGCCGCTTCGAAGCGCTGCTGCGCCGCGTTGTGCACGATCGTGAGCGAGGGGGAATCGGCCATGGCGGCGCGCGATTACGGTGTGGAGGGCCGTCTACGGTAACATGCGCGGCGACTCGCCATGCCGCCCGTGGATACCCTTCGTCACCTCGACTGGGGCTCGTTGTACGTCGCGAGCGAATGGGCGATACGCATTGGCGCCTTCCTGTACGTGCCGCAGCGGCGGCCACCCAACGCCGCACGTGCGTGGCTGCTGCTCATTTTCTTCCTGCCGTGGGCAGGGCTCGTCCTCTACTCGCTCATCGGCCGCGCGTACCTGCCGCGCCGCCGCTTCGAGGTGCAAAAGCAGATTGCCGAGCTCGTCCGGCGGATCGCGCCGCGCTCGGCGGCGCTCACCACCGCGCTCGCGGGTGAATCGACCGCGTCGTCGCGTTCGGCCAAGCGTACCTGCGACGATCCGGCGCGCTCGCTGCGCACGCTGGCAGCGGAGCTTGTCCCGGCAGTGCGGCTCGCCGATCGGCTGTCGGAGTTTCCGCTCACCAGCGGCAATGCCTTCACGCTGCTGCCGCACTACGACGCCGCGCTCGAGCGCATCCTCGACGAAATCGCGGGTGCGCGCCGCTACGTGCACATGCTCTTCTACATCTTCGAGAACGACGAGGTCGGCGCGCGCGTGACCGATGCGCTGGTGGCCGCCGCCCGGCGCGGGATCGCGGTGCGCGTGCTCATGGATGCCATCGGCTCGCGCGCCGGCCTCGCCCATCTCGGTCCGCGTCTGCGCGCGGCCGGCGCCGAGGTCGTCGCGGTCATGCCGCTGCGCCTGTGGGGGCCCAACGCGGCGCGTTTCGACCTGCGCAATCACCGCAAGATCGTCGTCGTCGACGGCGAGTGCGCGTTTTTCGGATCGCAGAACGTCGTGAGCGCGCATGCCAATCGGGGACTCGTCAACGAGGAGCTCCTGGTTCGCGTCACCGGCCCGCTGGTGCGCCATCTGCACGCGGTGTTGCTGGGCGATCGCTACCTCGAGACCGGCACGCTCCCGCCGGAATCCGACGACCTGTCGCCGGCGCCGACCTCGCGGGCCGACCGCGGCTTCGCACAGGTCGTGCCGAGCGGACCGGGCTACAACGAGGGAACCGCCGAGGCGGTGATGATCGCGCTCATGTACGGCGCCCGGTCACGAATCGTGCTGACCTCCCCGTACGTGATCCCGAGCGAGCCGTTCCTCGCCGCGATGCTCGCTGCCGCGCGGCGCGGCGTGCAGGTCGACCTCATCGTAGACGCCGAATCGAACAAGCCGCTCGTCCAGCTCGCGCAGCAGTCGTTCTACGACGGCATGCTGGCCGCGGGGGTGGGCATCCATCGGCACAAGCGGAGCTTTCTCCACGCCAAGCACGTGAGCGTCGATGACGACGTCGCGCTCGTGGGGTCGTCGAACCTCGACATCCGCTCGTTCGCGCTCAATGCCGAGGTCAGCGTGCTCATCCACGACCCCGATTTCGTGCGCGAACTGCGACACATCCAGGACGGCTATCTGCGCAACAGCGAGCCGGTCACGCGCGAGGGCCGCGCGAACCTGCCGCGCGGCACGCGCGTTCTCGAGAATCTAGCGCGGCTCACCGATTCCCTGCTGTGACGCCGGCGCTCGCGACGACCCTGGCGGCAGCACGCCGCCAGGCAGCGACGGTGCGCGCCGACTACGGCAACTGGATCTTGCCGCCGCCCGGCATGCCACCCAAGCCCCCGCCGCCGGTCAGCGCCGCCGCGGTGCCGGCCGGGGGCACGATGAGTCCGGACGAGGCTTGCCGCCGCAGGTCCTGCAATTCGCGCATGGTGCGCTCGATGCCTACGCGCGCAGCCTCGCCGTAGTTCGCCACGGCTTCCGCGAGCGAACTCGCGTCGATCTCGAAGCTCACTGGCAGCGCACCCATGTTGGTCATGATCTGCGCTTCGCCGGAATAGAGCGTCTGCCGTCCGGCGTCGACGGTGCCTTGCGCGGTGAGCGGCACCAGCACGCGGATGGTGCCGACCTTGCGATCGGTGACGATTTCTTCGCGATAGAGGGAGGTCGCGTCCATCGCGGCGTCGGTGGAAGGGCGGGTATCGGCGGGCATGGCGGTGTCTTCTCGGACGGAGGGTATGGCCGGCGAGGCCGGAATGACGTAAGTGTAAGCGAGTCTTTCCCAAGGTCGTGGCGCCAGGCCGGATGTCAACCCGGCCGGCCCGGGAGGCGTTCTTGGTGATGCGCTACCGTCGGGTGGGTGCCGGCTTGCTTTCCTGGCGCGCCGCGCCGACCTTGAAGGGGCCGTCACGAACCGTACGCCGGTCGTCGTGTCGAAGGCGCTTCGTCGCCAGGAGGGCTGCCGTGAAATTCATTTTCGTCGTGGCTGTGGCCATCGCCGGGTTCGGTGTGTATGGCGTTGCCGACGCGCAGCACGGGCCCCGGGGCAGCACCGCGGGATTCAGCGGCGGCTACGCGGGTGGGTCTGCCGGCGCGTATCGCGGCGGCTACGCTGGTGGATCGACGTCTGGTTATCGGCCCGTCGCGATGGGAAATTCGGGACGCGGCGGTGGTTCCTGGCAGGGCGGTGGCTCCTGGCAGGGCGGCTCGCGACCCGGTTGGGGCGGTTCGTGGCAGGGCGGCGGGTCTTGGCATGGGGGTTCGCGCCCTGGTTGGGGCGGTTCGTGGCAGGGCGGCGGTTCGTGGAACGGCTCGCGACCCGGCTGGGGCGGCGGCTGGAACCACGGTTGGAATGGTCGACCGCCGGGTTGGAACGCGGGCTGGCATCCCGGCTGGGGGTGGGGCTGGAACGGCTGGCGCGGCGGCTGGTGGGGCGCTTCCTGGCGACCGGGTTGGGGTTGGGGTCCGAACTGGGGCTGGGGTTGGGGTGGTTGGTGGGCACCCACTATCGGGGTAAGCGTTGGTGGGCCCGTTGTTTGGGACTCGACCTGGACGACCGGCACCTGGGTTGCCGCACCGGCCGTCGTACAACCGGAGACGACCTTCATCGCGCAACCGGCGCCGGTACCGGCACCGACGCTGTGGTACTACTGCACCGAGCCCGCGGGCTACTTCCCCTATGTGCAAAATTGCAGTCGCCCGTGGATCACGGTAACGCCGCAATCGGTACCGCCGGGCGCCGGCGGGTGATGCCGCCGATGGCTACGCTCATCCGTAACGGAGACGCTCCGATGGCCCCGATGGCCCGTGTCGGCGTCGATGCGACCGTCGGCGTGCCCGCGCGATCGCCACGGTGCGCGCGGCCCAGCCTTGCGGTCGCGGCGGCGGTTGCCGTGGCGCTGCTCGCCGGCTGCGCCACGGTGCCGAGTGGACCGGGCGTGCTCGTGCTGCCCGGGCCGTACAAGAACCTGCCGCAGTTCCAGGCCGACCAGGCGATGTGCCAGCAGTTCGCGCAGTCGTCGGTCGGGGTGAGCCCGCAGGACGCGGCCGCCCAGAGCGCTGCGGCAAGCGCGCTCGTCGGCGCGGCGATTGGCGCTGCCGCCGGCGCCATCATGGGCTCGGCGTATGGCAACGCAGGAGAGGCGGCGGCCTGGGGTGCCGGCACCGGGCTCCTCTTCGGCAGCGCCGCCGGAGCGAATGCAGCGGGCTTCAGCGCGCAGGAAACGCAGCGACGCTACGACGCGGCGTACCTGCAGTGCATGTACGCGAACGGTCACCAGGTTCCCGGTCAGGTCGCCATGCGCGCGCCACCGCCGCAGCGGGCGGTCCCGGCGATTCCGCCACCCAATACCCCACCGCCGAATCTCGGATCGTCGTCACCGTCGGGTGGCTGGCAGACCCCGTCGGGCTATGCCGCGCCCGCGGCCGCCGCCGGTGCGCCGGTCGCCAACGGCTACGCGACGACCCCGGGTGCGGGCGGCTACGCGACGACCCCGGGCAACGGTGCCCGCGTACCGGCGCCGCGCCTCGCGCCGCCGTCGGCGGCGACCGCCGCGGCTTCGCCGTCGGGTTCGTCCTTGTCGGCTGCCGCGCCCACTGCGGGTTACGGCACGCCGCCGGGGCCGGTCCAGCCCGGACCGCCGCTGAGCATCGCCCCAGCCAATGGTGGGAGCTATCCACCGTCGGCATATCCGCCGCCGGGAACGCCCGCGCCGCCCGGGCTGAGCGATCCCCCCGCAGGCACTTCGTCATCGGCTGGGGCGAGTTGAGCGCGAGGTAGTGCATCCATTCGCGGGGTGGCGTGATACGCCGTATCGCCGTCCCGCTTGTCGTATTACGCGACGCGTAATATAGTGCGCACATGGTTCGGAGCTTTCGCTGCAAGGATACGCAGGCCTTGTTCGAAGGCAGACATCCGAAGCGCTTCCGCGGTATCGAAACCGTGGCGACCCGCAAGCTCGCGATGCTCGACGCGGCGAAAACGCTGGACTTCATGCGTTCGCCGCCGGGCAATCGACTCGAAGCGCTCAAGGGCGATCGGGCCGGCCAGTGGAGCGTCCGCATCAATGACCAGTGGCGCCTGTGCTTCGTGTGGACCGACGGCGGTCCCAACGAGGTTGAGATCGTGGACTATCACTGAAGGAGTGTGGCGATGAGGCGGGCAGTCAACCGAATGCGTCCCGTACATCCTGGCGAAGTATTGCGCGAAGAGTATCTGGCGCCATTGCGCCTGAGCGTGAACGCACTCGCCATGGCGCTGGGCGTACCTGCGACACGCATTCACGAGATCGTGAAGGAGCGCCGCAGTGTCACCGCCGACACGGCCGAGCGCTTGGCGCGCTACTTCGGCGGCGACGCGGCATCGTGGCTGGCGCTGCAAGCCGACTACGACCTGAAAACCCTGGCGACCCGGCGCGACATTGCTCGACTGGTATTGCCGCGTGAGGTCACTTCCACATAGTTCTCGCCGGATCTCGATCGAGGCGGTACTCCATACTCGGGGATCCCGCCGGAATGTGGATCTGGTGGAATGACGGCGCGACGTCGAGATCAGGGACTTGCATCAATCGAATCCCCGCCCCTCCCCCGCCTCCTCCTGCGTCACCCCGTCGCGGATGTGGTAGATCCGCTTGAACGTCGGGATGATCTTCTCGTCGTGCGTGACGACGATGATCGCGGTCTCGAAGCGCTTCGCCATGTCGTTGAGGATGCGGATCACCGCCATCGCGCGCACCGAGTCGAGCGGCGCCGTCGGCTCGTCGGCGAGGATCACCGGCGGGCGATTGACGAGGCCGCGGGCGATCGCGATGCGCTGTTGCTCGCCGCCCGACAACTGCGCCGGCATCGCCCGCGCACGGTGTGCGACGTCGAGCGCGGTGAGCAGGTCGAGCGCCCGCTGGCGCGCCTCGTCGTTGGGCACGCCGGCGAGCATCGGCAGCAGCGCCACGTTGTCGGTCGCGTCGAGGAACGGGATGAGGTAGGGCGCTTGAAAGACGAAGCCGATGCGATCACGGCGCAGCGCACGCAGGTCGCGCACCTTCCAGCCGTCGTCGTAGATCACCGTGTCGTCGAGGATCATCCGTCCCGCGGTGGGGTCGATGATCGCCCCCAGACATTTGAGCAGCGTGCTCTTGCCCGAGCCCGACGGGCCGATGAGCCCGACCACCTCGCCGGGGGCCACGTCCATGTTCGCGTCCTTCAGCGCGAGCACTGCGGTGTCGCCGCTGCCGAAGCGCTTGGACAGACGCTCGATGCGAATGCCGCCCTTGCCCATGGTCGCTAACTGATCGCCTGCGCCGGGTCGACCTGGAGCGCGACGCGAATGGCGACGAGGCTCGACAGCATGCAGATCGCGAGGAGGGCGACGAAGCCCAGGATCGAGTCGATCGGCACCAGCAGCACGTACTTGGGGAACATCGGCGCCGCGAAGGTGGCGGCGATCTTGCCCACCACGAAGCCGATCACGCCCAGCACCAGCGCCTGCTGCATGATCATCCAGGCGATGGTGCGATTGCGCGTGCCGATGAGCTTCAGCACGGCGATCTCGCGGATCTTGTCCATCGTCAGCGTGTAGATGATGAAGGCGACGATCGCCGCGCTCACGAAGGCGAGGATGACGAGGAACATGCCGATCTGCCGCGCCGAGGTGGCGATGAGCTTGCCCACCAGGATCTCCTCCATCTGCGCGCGGTCGTACACCGTGAGCCGTTTCCAGCGGCGGATCGGTTCGGCGACGTCCTGCGGCGCGACGCCGGGCCGCAAGCGAACGAGGATCGCGTTCACGTAGCTGTTGCTCGTCTGCGACGCGACCACCGCGTCGACGAGCCCCGGCACGCCGGGTCGGTTGAACGCGGGATTGGTTTCGGTGCGCCGGCGCTGCATCAGGATCGCGTCGTTGTCCTTCAGGAACTGCGCCTCCTGGGCATCCTTGAGCGGAATGAACACCATGGGGTCACCCGACGACGACACCATCCGTCGCGTGAGCCCGACCACGGTGTAGTGGTTGCGGCGGATCTTCAGCACGTCGCCCAGGCGTGCGCCGGTGCCGATGTCCGCGACCGCTTCATAGTGCCCGCGCGTGAGGTGCCGGCCGGCGACGAGAGTGGGCGGCCAGCCAGGCTCGCCGGAGTCGCCGGCGGCGATCCCGACCACCATCGCGCGCACGTCCTCGTCGCCTCTGCCCACCTGCATGGTGAGATACGTGACGTTGGCCGCCTGCGCGACGCCGGGCATGGTGCGGATGTCGCGCCACAGGTCGTCGAACACGCTCGACGATTCGGCGTAGGGGCCGAGCGTGTCCTGCTGCACGACCCATAGGTCGGCGCCGCTGTTGTCCAGGAGCGCCTTGCCGTCGTCGACCATGCCGCGGTACACGCCGGCCATGGTCAGCGTGACGCCGATGAGGAGCCCCAGACCCACGCCGGTGAAGACGAACTTCCCCCACGCGTGCAGGATGTCGCGCCCGGCGAGGCTGATCACGGCGCTACACCGGGGATGCGTTCGACGACGTTGATCCGGCTTTGCGCGGTCAGCGTGCGCTCGCTGTAGACGACGATCCGCTCGCCGACGGCAAGCCCTTGTGGCACCTGCACTCGACCGTCGAGGTCGGCGCGGCCAAGCACGACCGGCACGAAATCGACCTTGCCGTCGGTGAGCTTCCATACGCCGCGCTTGCCGCCGACGGTGACGAGCGCGGCGTTGGGAATCGTCGGCGCTACCGGCAGCGGCGGCAGGTGAACCGTCAGTTCGGCGAGTTCACCGATCGGCGGCAGCGGCACGGGTGGCGCGTCGAAGACGATCTTCGCGAGCGTCTCCTCGGTGACGGCGTCGGCCCGCGGCTCGACGCGTTGCACCCGGCCGGGCAGCGCGGCCCCGCGCCCCGAGCGCAGCACGATCTGCGCCGGCAGGCCGGCCGCAAGCCCTTGCGCGCTGATCTGGTCGAAGCGGGTATCGATCCACAGCGTCGCCGGATCGATCACCTCGACCACCGCCTGCCCGGCGACGACCGTCGTCCCCGGGTCCGCATCGCGGGTGACGACGAGCCCGCCGACCGGTGTGATCAGGCGCAGGTTGCCGCGCTGCGCCTGGAGCGCCTGGAGATCGGCGCGCAGGCGCGTGGCGTCGCTGCGTGCGGCGCCGAGCGCGGCGTCGGCGACGGCGAGTTCCTGCCGCTTGTTGGCGGCGATCTCTTCACTGATGAAGCGGACCGCCAGCAGCTCCTGGTAGCGCCGCGCCTGCGCCTGCGCGTAGACCTGCTTGGCCTCGGTCTGGCGGATCGCCGCGTCGGCGCTGCTGATCGCCGCCTGCTGCGCGCGGATCCGGTCGTCGAGATCGACGGCATCCATCTCGCCCAGGACCTGACCCGCCGCCACCGCATCGCCGACATGCACGTCGAGTCGCTTGACGCGTCCAGCGGCGGTCGGGCCGATCTTGTACGTGTAGCGCGCCTGGACCGTGCCGATGCCGGCCAAGGCGGGCGCGATCGCCTGCGCTTCGACCGTGGTGGCCGTCACGGCGACCGGGGCAAGCGGCCCCGAGCGCAGCGCGACGTAGACGAAGAGCGCCGCGAGCGGCACCACGACGCCGACGAGCGCGATGGTGCGCCGTCGGATGCGCGGCATCTTCATGGCGCACTCCCGATGCCGCGGCGGTAGATCGCGAACACGCCCGGCGCCTCGCGGCGGATCCGCGCGACGCCGCCGGTGAGGAGCGACTGCATCACGAGCCCCTGGACGGTGCCGATGAAGAGAACGCTCGCGGCCTCCACGTCGAGGCGAGGGTCGAGGTCGCCGCACGCCTTGCCGGCGACGAGGAGTCGGCGCAGCCGCTCGCCGTAGCCTCCGACGAGCGTTTGCACCATCCGCTTCGGGAGCGTCTCGCCCGGTCGCTGCAATTCGCCGAAGAGCATCCGCGGCACGCCCGGATGCGCGCAGACGAAGTCGATGTGCGTCATGAAGACCCCCTCCAGCGCGGCGAGCGGGGCGGTTTCGCGGCGCATTTCCGCGTCGACCCTGGCGAGCAGCCGCTCGGCCACCCACGACATCACCGCCTGCAGGATCGCGTCCTTGGTCGGGAAGTGGCGAAACAGCGCGCCTTGGGTCAGCCCCATGTGCTGGGCGATGGCGGTCGTCGTGATGTCGCTCGGATTGCGCTCGGCGGCGAGCGCGATCACCGCCGCGACCGTCGCCGCGCGCCGCTCGTCGGCCGGCAGGTGTCGGGGATGCGCCACCTTGCCCTCCGGTAAAGTTAGTAACCTATTACTAGCTTACCATGATCCGCATCGGCTGCAAGCCCTCCCTCTCCTGGTTGGCGCGCGCCGCCGCGCGTGGTCGCGCCGGAGGGCGTGCCGCGATTCGCTACCGGTGCGTCATCCGCTGCCCGTGCTCGCGGGTGGCGTGGAAGCCGACCTTCGGCCAGCGCTCCATCGCGACCTGGAGGTTGAAGCGGTTGGGGGCGAGGTAGACCGGATTGCCGTCGACGTCGGTGGCGAGCGATGCCGCGCGGTCGCGCTCGAAGTCGCGGCGCAGCTTCTCGTCCGGGTAGGTCAGCCAGCGCGCGGTGGCGATGCCGGCGTCGTCGTAGAGCGCGTCGACCTTGTATTCGCTCGCGAGCCGCGCCGCGACGACCTCGAACTGGAGCTGCCCGACCGCACCCAGGAGCAGGTTGTTGCCGACCACGGTCTCGAAGACCTGGATCGCCCCTTCCTCGCCCAGCTCCTGCAAGCCCTTCTGCAGTTGCTTCGCCTTGAACGGATCGCGCGGCCGTGCCACCCGAAACATCTCCGGCGCGAAGTAGGGGATGCCCTTGAAGCCGAGCGCCTCGCCTTCGGTCAGCGTGTCGCCGATCTGCAGCTGGCCGTGGTTGTGGATGCCGATGATGTCGCCGGCCACCGCGTCTTCGCTCTGCACGCGCTCGTTGGCCATGAACGTCATGACGTTGCCGAGCTTCATCTCGCGCCCCAGGCGCTGGTGCTGCACCTTCATGCCAGGCGAGTAGCGGCCGGAGCACACGCGGAAGAAGGCGATGCGGTCGCGGTGGCGCGGATCCATGTTCGCCTGGATCTTGAAGACGAAGCCGGTGAACGGCTCCTCGGTGGGCGCCACCATGCGCGTGCCGCCATCGCGCGGTTGCGGCGGCGGCGCCCACTCGATGAGCGCGGCGAGGATCTCCTGCACGCCGAAGTTGTTGATGCCCGAGCCGAAGAAGACCGGCGACTGGCGGCCGGCGAGGAAGGCGGCGAGGTCGAACGGCGCCGACGCGGCACGCAGCAGTTCGACATCGTTGCGCAGCGCGGCGATCTCCTGCGGGAAGAGCGCGGCGAGCCGCGGGTTGTCGAGCCCTTCGATGACCTCGCTGTCTTCCGAGCGGTGCTCCTCGCCCGGCGTGAAGCGCACCAGGCGGTCGCGGCGCAGGTCGAATACGCCGCGGAACGACTTGCCCATGCCGATCGGCCACGTCACCGGTGCGCAATCGATGGAGAGCACCGACTCGATCTCCTCGATGAGCGACAGCGGCTCGCGCACCTCGCGATCCATCTTGTTGATGAAGGTGATGATCGGGGTGGCGCGCAGGCGGCATACCTCGAGGAGCTTGACCGTCTGCGCTTCGACGCCCTTGGCGGCGTCGATCACCATCACCGCGGCGTCGACCGCGGTCAGCACGCGGTAGGTGTCCTCGGAGAAGTCCTGGTGACCGGGCGTGTCGAGGAGGTTGATCGTGTGCCCGGCGTAGTCGAACTGCATGACCGAACTCGTGACCGAGATGCCGCGCTGCTTCTCGACCTCCATCCAGTCGGAGGTGGCGTGCCGCGCGCTCTTGCGCGCCTTGACCGTGCCGGCGAGCTGGATCGCGCCGCCGTAGAGGAGGAGCTTCTCGGTCAGCGTGGTCTTGCCGGCATCGGGGTGCGAGATGATGCCGAAGGTGCGCCTCCGCTTGACTTCGTCGGGGATAGTGCCGTCGGCCATCGATCGC
>JADZAQ010000014.1 GCA_020852555.1 Burkholderiales bacterium | reverse complement strand
GGCCAGCGCGATGACCGTGCGCGTCTTGCCGGCGCCGGTGGCCATCACCACCAGCGCCTTGCGGTCGTGGTCGCGCTCGAAGGCCTCGGCGATGCGCCGGATGCCGCGCGTCTGGTAGTAGCGCTCGACGATCGCCGGATTGATCGCGCCCGCCGCCAGCGGCTTGCGCGTGCCGCGTCGCTGGATCGCAAGCTCCAGTTCCGCCTTCTTGTAGAAGCCCTGCACCGCGCGCGGTGGATAGCGCGTGTCGTCCCAGAGCCAGTGCTCGTATCCGTTCGAGTAGAAGATCAGCGGGCGCTGGCCGAACTGACGCTCAAGGCAGTCCGCATACAGCTTGGCCTGCTGCTGGCCGACGCGCGCATCGCGTCGCGTGCGCTTGACTTCGACGAGCCCCAGCGGCTTGCCGTCGTCGCCCCAGAGCACGTAGTCGACGAAGCCCTTGCCTTCGTTGTTCGGCATGCCGCTGACTTCGAACTCGCGCGTTTTTGGGTGGCCCGGCGGTTGATCGAGCGACCAGCCAGCCTCCTTCAGCAGCAGATCGATGAAGTAGTCGCGCGTCTCGGCCTCGGAGTAGTCGTGCGTGTCCGGTTGTGCCGCTGCGGCCTGCTTGGCCGCCGCCACCTCCACGCGCAGGCGTTTCAGGTCTTCGTCCAGCGTGGTCCTGTCGGCCAGCAAGGCGGCGAGCTTCTCGTCACGCTCGCGCAGGCCCGCTTCGAGCTGCTGCAACTGCTCGGCGGTCGGCCCGCGCACCGGTGTCGCCTTCGACACCGCACTCGCGTTGAAGGTGAGGCCCGGTGCCGGTCGCACCGCGCGACCGTAGGTGCGGGCGAGCCAGTACGCCACGTGGAACAGCTCGCGCACCGCGACCATCGCGTCGTCGAGCGGAATCGCCCGATGCCCGTGCACGGCACGGTTGCCCAGCGTATTGATGACCCGCGCCTTGCTGAATACCGCCTCGCCCGCGGCTTCCTTGAAACTGGGGTCGTGGATCAGCGCCGACAGGTTGTCCTGATAGGGCAGCTTCAGCGCCGCGTCGTGCTTGTACGCCCAGCTCACCGCGAGTTCCAGCGCGCGCCGCGCGTAGAAGCACGCCGTGCGTGGATCGGCGTGCACGGCGGTCTCCGCCCTGGCCGCCGCGTCGAAGACAGCGGCCCATTCGTGCTGGAGGAAGGTGAACTGGCTCACTCCTCGATGCCCCCTTGTTTTAGCCAGCCTTTAGCATGGCGCCCCCGGCAATCCATGTGAAAGGCAGGATCGCCGTCACTGGACCGGCCGATTGCGACGATTTGCTCCGTGATTGCAACCTGCGCGCGGCTCGTTGCAAACCGCTCGCCGAAAAACTCATGTAGATCAGTCTCTTGCGAACGGACGCGGTCCGCGGATTGGCCGAAATGCACGGATTGCGCTTCACGGTTGCAAATCCCCGCGGTTCAAGAGCTTCTTGCATGACGCGGCGCCACCTTCACTTCACTCCGCGGCAAATACCCGTGGTTTCTGGGCGTCATCGACAACTGCGGCACCGCCTCGGCCGGCGGCGGCACGAAGACGGCGTTGCCGGGCCGGGTGCCGCCTATCCAGACCTGCGAGCGGCGCACTTCACCGGGCGTCTTGCCCTGGCCGCCGGGATGGGTCAGCAGCACCTTGTGCATCTCGCACAGCAGGCGGGTGCACAGCGGCAGCCCGCCGCGCAGCTTCTTCAGGCCGCGTTCGAGCGCTGCCACGCAGCGGCCGACCAGACGACCGGCGGCTCCGGCGGCAGCGGCGCAGGCACGAAGGCCTGGAAACGGTTCACCCGCGGTCGTGACCTTGACGTAGCGGCCGGGAGCGGGCCGGTGCATGGGAGGCGAGCCTAAAACAAGAGCAATCTTTGTTTTAGGTTGCGCCAGCAACGTGAATCAATGGTTGATTTGGCGGGTGTTGGGTTTGGTGGGCAGGGTTGCCTGAAATAGCGGTTTTAGCTACTATCGACAGATGAAAACGATCCCGGCAACAGAGGCCAAGAATCGGCTTGGTGCGGTCCTGGACGCCGCACAGCGGGAGCCGATCGTGATTCGCCGGCAGGACCGCGATATCGCGGTCCTGCTGTCGATGGCGGACTACGAGCGCCTGAGGTCGGCCAATGTCGCCGCACTGCTTGAACTGCGCGACGAGGTCGCCGCCGAGGCCGCGGCGGCCGGGTTGACGCCGGAGCGGCTCGCGGAACTCCTGCACGACGATGGCGCCTGAGCGCGTCGTCATCGACACCAACGTCTTCCTGACCGGCCTGCTCTCCGCGATTTCGACTCCGGCGCGGGCCGTCGAGCGTGCCATTCGGCAGGACCAGGTTCTCGCTTCCAGGGAAACCTTGCGCGAGCTCGCGGCGAAGCTGCTGTCGCCGAAGTTCGATCGTTACGTCGCGCGGGCGCGGCGGGTGGCGTTGCTCGACCGGCTGGCGCCCAACCTGATCGTGGTGGAAATCGTCCAGCGCATTCGCGCGTGCCGCGATCCGAAGGACGACGCGTTCCTCGAACTCGCGGTGAACGGTTCGGCAAACCTGATCGTCACGGGCGATCGCGACCTTCTATCGCTCCACCCGTTCCGCGGCATCGACATCCTGAGTCCGTCGGTGTACCTCGAACGGGCTGGGTGAGGGCTGCTCTACAGATCGCCGCGGAAGGCGCGGTGCTGGAGGGAGGCGAAGAAGGCGTCGATCACCTCCAGCGACTGTCGGTTCGTAGCCTGATTAACCTGATAGTACTTCTGGTTGCTTTGGGGGGACATCGAGGCGATCGCCCGATATCGGCACCCATCGTACGATGCGCAGTACGGCCGTAATCCATTGGTATCCGGAGACGCATCGATGGCACAGCAAGAAGAAGTACCAGGGACAGCCCCCATTCACGCCGACGATCCCTTGGCGCTGACCCGGCTGCGCGATCGCCTGCGCGCCTTTGCCGCGGCCCGCGACTGGGAGCAATTCCACGCGCCGAAGAATCTCGCGATTGCGCTGAGCGTCGAGGCCGCCGAACTCCTCGAGCACTTCCAGTGGGTGTCGGAGGAGGGCTCGCGGTCGATGCCCGCGGACAAGCGCGGCGAGATCGCCGACGAGATCGCCGACGTCTTTCTCTATCTCATTCGCCTCGCGGATGTGCTCGATGTCGACCTCGTGCACGCCGCCGAGAAGAAGATCGCCAGGAATGCACAGAAATACCCGGTCGAGAAGGCGCGGGGCACCGCGCGGAAGTACACCGAGCTTTGAGCCGGCTCGACGCCGGCGCGCAACCCCCCCGCGAGCGTCAGCTTGCGGCGCCGGCGCGATCGACGGCCAACGGCGCAGCCGCGCCGGCCGCGGCGTGCGGCGAGGCGAGGACGCGGTCGCGGCCGCGCGACTTGGCCTCGTAGAGCAGGCCGTCGGCGATGCGCAACAGCGCTTCGGCGTCGCTGCCGTCGCGTTCATCGACGACGCCGGCGCTGATGGTGAACGCAGGCACCTTGTCGCGTGCGGTCGCCCGCGGCAGTTCGGCGCGGACCCGCTCGACCAGCGTCGCGCCCTGGCTCGCGTCGAGGCCGGCGAGCAGCATGACGAATTCCTCGCCGCCGAAGCGGCAGACGAGGTCTTCGCGGCGGACGAACTGCTTGAGCGTCGTCGCCAGCAGCTTGAGCGCGCGGTCGCCGACGTCGTGGCCATGCGTATCGTTGACGTTCTTGAAGAAATCGATGTCGGCGAGCACCAGCGCGAACTGCGCTCGCTGGTGGATGAGCCGCGTGAGGCCGGTCTCGAGGACGCGGCGGTTCGATAGCCCGGTGAGCGGATCGGTCGTTGCCTTGGCCTCCGACGCCGCCATCGAGCGGATGACCGCGAGGCGCCGGCCGATGAG
>JADZAQ010000013.1 GCA_020852555.1 Burkholderiales bacterium | reverse complement strand
TGGCACGGCTGCCGCTCGATCCGCGCATCGGGCGCATCGTGCTGGCCGCGCGCGAGCGCGGCTGCCTTGCCGAGGCGCTGGTGATCGCCAGCGCGCTCGCCGTTCCCGATCCGCGCGAGCGGCCGCTCGACCGCCAGCAAGCGGCCGACCAGGCGCACCTGCGCTTCCGCGACGAGCGCTCCGACTTCCTGTCACTCGTCGCGCTCTGGGAATTCTTCGCCGACCTCGGCGCACGGAAGCTCGGCCGCCGCCGTGTCGTCGACGCCTGCCGCGCGCAGTACGTATCGTTCCTGCGCCTCATCGAGTGGCGCGACGTGCACCGCCAGCTCGTCGCGACGCTCGAAGAGGCGGGATGGACCTGGAACCCGGCGCTGCCGGCGGCGTTCGACGCCACGCGTTACGCAGCCTTGCACCAGGCGATACTCGCCGGGCTCCTCGGCAACGTCGGGGTGAAGGCCGACGCCGACGAAGGCTACCAGGGCGCGCGCGGCATCCGCTTCCACCTGCACCCGGGGTCCGGGCTCGTGCGCAAGCGCGTCAAGTGGGTGCTCGCGGCCGAACTCACCGAGACGACGCGCCTTTTCGCCCGCTGCGCGGCGACGATCGAACCGGAGTGGATCGAGGCGGTCGCGGGCGAGCGCGTGTCGCGCGAGCATTTCGAGCCGCACTGGGAAGACAAGCGCGGCGAGGTGGTGGCGAGCGAGCGCGTTTCCCTCTACGGCTTGACGCTCGTCGCGCGTCGGCCGGTATCGTACGGCCGGATCGATCCCGCGGCGGCCCGCGAGGTCTTCATCCGCGAGGCACTGGTGCCGGGGGCGCTGCGCACCCGCGGTGCATTCCTCGCGCACAACCGCGCGCTCGTCGCCGACGTGCAGGAACTCGAGCACAAGGCGCGTCGCCAGGACGTGCTGGTCGACGAGGAGACGATCGCCGCGTTCTACGCCGCACGCCTCCCGCCCGACGTGCACTCGCTCGCCACGTTCGAGCGCTGGCGCGAGACCGCGGAACGCGCGGCACCGCGCGTCCTCTACCTCACCCGCGACGACCTCATGCGCCATGGCGCGACCGCGGTCACCGCCGAGCTCTTTCCCGAGACGTGGCACCTGGGCGGGGTCGCACTGCCGCTCAAGTATCGCTTCGCTCCGGGGCATCCGCTCGACGGCCTCACGCTCACCGTACCGCTCGAGCTCCTGAATCAATTACCCGAGGCGCGGCTGTCGTGGCTCGTTCCCGGCATGGTTCGCGACAAGGTCACGCATCTGCTGAAGGCGTTGCCGAAGGCGCTGCGCCAGCGGGTGATTCCCGTGCCGGAGACGGTCACCGCGTTCCTCGACGCGGCGACCGGCGACGAGGTCGCGCTGGCCGACGCGCTGCGCGGCTTTCTCGAGGCGCGGCTCGGCACCCGCATCGAGCCCGAGGCCTGGCGCGACGCCGAGCTGCCGGCGCACCTCATGGTCAACGTGGCGGTGGTCGACGGCGCCGGCAAGGAACTGGCTTCCGGACGCGATCTCGCCGCGCTGCGGGCACGGTTAGGCGAGGCCGCGGCGCTGTCGTTCGCGAGTACGGCCCCGGGCTTCGAGCGTAAGGGACTCGTGCGCTGGGACGTGGGCGACCTGCCCGCGTCGATCGCGGTCGTGCGCAACGGTGCCCGGGTGATGGGCTACCCGGCGCTGGTCGACGAGGGGACCTCGGTGGCGCTCGCGCTCCTCGATACGGCCGAGGCCGCGCAGGCGTCGACGCGGGCCGGCGTCGTGCGCCTCGTGGGACTCGCGCTGCGCGACGCCGCCGCCCGCTACGCCAAGCCCGGCCCGGCCTTCAACGACGCGGCGTTGAAGCTCAAGGCGACGATCGCCACCGATCGGCTGCACGCCGACGTGCTCGCCGCGGCGAGCACGCGGGCGTATCTCGCCGACGATGCCCTGCCGCGCGCGGAGCGCGAGTTCGCCGAGCTGGTGCAGCGCGCGCGGGCCCGGCTGCCGGCGGTGATGGAGGGCGCCTTTCGGCTGCTGGCGACCATCGCCGAACGCCACCAGGCGTTGGGGCAGCGGCTCGCCGCGGCGCCCAAGGGTTCGGCGCGGCTCACCACCGAAGTTCGGGCGGTCCGCGATGCGCTCGTCTACCCCGGATTCTTCAGCGTGACGCCGTGGTCGCAATTGGCCGAGATTCCGCGTTACCTGACGGCGCTCGATCGCCGCATCGTCAAGTACTCGGAGCGCCCCGACCGCGACGCTCACCACGCCGAGCAGGTCGCGCAGTGGTGGCGGCGTTACGTCGAGCGTCGCGACGCCGACCGCAGCGCGGGTCGCAGCGATCCGCGGCTCGAGGCCTTTCGCTGGCTCCTCGAGGAATTGCGGGTGTCGCTCTTCGCGCAGGAGCTGAAGACGCCGTTCCCGGTGTCGTTCAAGCGCGTCGAGCGCGCCTGGGCCGACCTCAGCCGCTGAGCGCGGGACGGACCCTGCATCGGGCCGGCGGCGCGCGGCGGGCACGAATGGTACAGGGTGGCGACGGCCGGCGCGGTCGGGCGCGGGGAAGGCGTGCGGGATCGCCACCGGCCGTGCTACAGTAACTTCGCCATATTGCTGCCTAAGACATTGACGGGTCAGGCAAGCATCCTTCAATCGACGACGTGAACGCCACGACCTCCGAGGCCGTTGCCAAGCGGCAACCCACCCGCGAGCTCGCGCGCATTCTCAACGAGTGCCGCGACATGGCGGTCACGCGCCTGACGACGTCGTTCGCGCAGATCCTCGACCACGTGTGCGACCAGCTCATGGATCGCGCCAGCCGCAGCGACGTGCGCGAGGAGCAGCAGATGTTCCTCGACGCCCGCGGCACCCTCAAGGCCGAGCGCTCGGCACTCATGGTCGAGTTCGAACGGCAACTGCGCCAGCTCATCGATGAGCGGGTCGCCGGGCGCAGCGAACGCCGGCAGGAGTTCCACAAGGCCGACGCGACCAATCTCACGCTCATCGAGACGCAATCGATGGACGAGGCGGTGCTCACCGGCAACATCACGCGCGTGGTCGAGAACCTGTGTCACGACGAGCTGGCGACCCTCAATCGCGGCGTCGGTTATCTGCTCGGCAAGCCCGACCTGCCGACCGAGGCGAACCCGCTCGGGCCGGCGACGATCGTCGGCGCGTTCTCCAATGCGGTGGCGACGCTCAAGGTCGATCGGCGCACCAAGTTCCAGATCATGAAGGATCTCAACCAGGCGCCGCTCGGTGGGATCAACGCGATCTACGGGCATTTGAACGAGCACCTCGGCCGCCTGCACATGATCCCCGCCGTCGGCCGCGCCGGCATCGTCAATCGTGGCGGGCCGGCCGATCGGACCTCTGCCAAACGCAGCGATACAGCGGCGCCGGCGGCCGAGGTCGACGTCATGGCGATGTTCCGGCGCATGTACGGCAGCAGCGTCGCGCCGGCGGCAGGGCGAGCGCCGCCCGCAGCCCCCGCCTTCACGGGCTCCGGTGCGGCGGGCGGTCCCGGGCAGTCGCCTTCCGACGCCGGGGACCTGCCGGTCATCGGCATGCCGGGCATGTCGGCGCAGGCGCGGTTCGTGCCGATGCCGCCCACACCCTCGGGATACGTTCCGGGCGCGCCGATCATCTCTACCCACGACCTGCACGAGGGCCTGACGCGCCTCCAGCAGGGGCAATCCGATTTTGCGGTCTCCGGGGCGCACGTCGGCTTCTCCGGCATCCCCGAGGGCCTGCACAACGTCCTGCGCGACCTCCAGGACTCGGCGCTCGGCGCCCGTGCGAACCAGCTCGAATCGATGACGATCGAGATGGTCGCGCTGCTCTTCGACTTCATCTTCGAAACCCGCGACCTCCCCGACGGCATCAAGGCGCTTCTCGCCCGCTTGCAGATCCCGGTGCTCAAGGCCGCGCTTCTCGACGGCGCGTTCTTCGCGAAGAAGGCGCACCCAGCGCGGCTGCTCGTCAACGACCTGGCGCGTGCCGGCTTGGGCTGGGTGCCGGCGATGGGTCCGGGCGATCCGCTCTTCAAGAAGATCGAGTCGATCGTGCATGCCATCCTCGATGGCTTCAGCTCCGATCTCGCGATCTTCGACGAGCAGCGCGCGGTGCTGCAGACGTTCCTCGACGAGGAGGAGGCGGCGGCCGAGCGCAACATCGCCTCCGGTGCGCAGGAGGTCGAGCAGCGTGACCGGCAGCAGATCGCCGTCGTCGTCGCCAAGGCCGAGATCGAGAAGCGCATCGAGGCGGCGCCCGTGCCGAACTTCCTCGCGCAGTTCCTGCGCCAGAATTGGCAAAGCGCGCTCGAGAAGATCTATCTCGTGCATGGCGAGGAGAGCGAAGGCTGGGGCGCCGGCGTGGGGACGCTCGAGGACCTCGTCTGGAGCGTGCAACCGAAGCGCTCGCCCGAGGACCGGCGGCACCTGGTCGCACTGTTGCCGTCGCTCCTCAAGCGGCTCGCGGCCGGCATGCACAGCGGCGGCTGGGCGGCGGACGAGCGCGAGGCCTTCATGACGCACCTCGTCGAGGCGCATGCGGCCGCCGTGAAGCCATCGCTCGCGACCGCGGCGTCACCGACGGCGGTGGTCGCCGAGCAGGCGCGGGCGCAGGCCGAACTCGCCAAGGCGGCGGGTGACGACGCCGGTGCCGCGAAGGCGGAGGCACTCGCCGCCGCGATGGCGCAGGCGGCACCCGAGACGCCCGAGGCGCCGCGCGAGATCATCGCCGACGACTACCTGGAGATCGCCCGTAGCCTCGAGCGCGGCATGTGGATCGAGTTCGAATCCGACGACGGCCAGCTCGCCTTCGCCAAGCTCGCCTGGGTGAGCCCGTTGCGCGGCACGTACCTCTTCACCAATCGCCAGGGGCAGAAGGCGCTGTCGATGACCGCCGAGGAACTCGCCGAGCGCTTCCGCGCCGATCGGGCACGCCTCGTCGAGGCAGCGCCGCTCATCGATCGCGCCTTCACCGACATGATGGCGAAGATCGAGCAGGGCCTCCCCGAGGGCGCCGCGGTCGAGTGATCGAGGCGGGGTTGCCATGGCCATCGGCACGCTCATCATCGGCGACGAGATCCTGTCCGGCAAACGGCAGGACAAGCACTTGGCGCACGTGATCGCCACGCTCGCCGCGCGTGGACTCACCCTCGCGTACGCGCAGTATCTCGGCGACGACCGCACGCAACTCACCGAGGTGCTGCGGCGGACGTTCGCCAGCGGTGACATCGTCTTCTCCTTCGGCGGCGTGGGCGCCACGCCCGACGACCAGACGCGGCAGGCGGCCGCGGCGGCACTCGCGGCGCCGCTGGTGCGCCACCCGGAGGCGGTCGCCGAGATCGAGGCGCGCTTCGGCGCCGATGCCTACCCGCAGCGCGTGCACATGGCCGAATTTCCGGAAGGCAGCCGGATCATTCCCAATCCGGTCAATCGCGTCGCCTCGTTCTCGCACGGCGACCATCACTTCTTCCCGGGCTTTCCGGAAATGGCGTGGCCGATGCTCGACTGGGTGCTCGCCACCCGCTATCCCACGCTGGTGCAGACGGCACCCGTCGAGCGTGCGATCGCGGTCTACGATGCGGGCGAGAGCGACCTCGTGCCGCTGATGGAAGACAACGTCGCGCGCTTTCCGATGCTCAAGCTCTTCAGTTTGCCGAGATTCGTCGGAGAGGGCCCGCGGCGCATCGAGTTGGGCGTGCGCGGCGATCCCGCCTTCGCCGATGCCGGGCTCGCGCATCTCGTCGCCGGCGTCAGCGCGGCGGGCTATCGCTGGGAGCGCCTGGAGGATCGACCGTGACGCCGCGCGGACGCTGGTTCGACGAGCTCGCGGTCGGCGAGACGTTCGATTCCGGGGTGACGATCACCGATGCGCATCTCGTGCTCGGTGCGGGCTACATCGCGGACGTGAATCCGCTGCACGTCGACGAGGCATTCGCACAGCAATCGCGCTTCGGCGGGCGGATCCTCCACGGCATGCTGACCAGCGCACTGATGGGCGGTCCCGTCGGCATGTATTTCCACGGCACCGCGATCGCCTACCTCGAGCACAACGCGCGCTTCCTTGCGCCGGTGCGCCCCGGCGATACGTTGACGCTCGCCTGGCGGATCACCGGCCTCGTGCCCAAGCCGCGGCACGGCGGCGGCGTGGTCGAGTTGGCCGGTACCGCGACCAACCAGCACGACGAGGTCGCAGCCACGGCAACCGCCAAGATCATGGTGTACGTGAAGCCGGCGGCGTGATCGCCGCGCGGCGTCAGGTCCGGCGCGATGCCGGTGCGAGCGTCGCCAGCGCTCGCACGCATTCGGCGACGAGCCCGGGACCGCGATAGATCAATCCCGTGTAGAGCTGCACCAGCGCGGCGCCGGCGTCGAGCTTGGCGCGCGCCTGGGCGCCGCTGTCGATGCCGCCGACGCCGATGATCGGCAGCGCGCCGTCGAGCGCGGCCGCCAGCATACGCACGACCGCGGTGGAACGCGCGAAGAGCGGCGCGCCGGATAGGCCTCCGGTCTCGCTCGCATGCCGCATGCCCTGCACCGCATCGCGGGCGAGCGTGGTATTGGTGGCGATCACCGCATCCATGCCTTCGGCGACCAGCACGCGCGCCACACCGCGCACCGCGTCGTCGGTGAGGTCGGGCGCGATCTTGATGGCGAGCGGCACATGGCGGCCATGCCGCTGCGCGAGCGCCGTCTGCTCGCGCTTGAGCGTGCGCAGCAATGCGGCGAGTGCCGCCTCGGCCTGCAGGTCGCGCAGCCCCTTGGTGTTGGGCGAGGAGACGTTGATCGTCACGTAGCTCGCGCGCGGATACACGGCGCGCAGGCAGGCGACGTAGTCGTCGGCGGCGCGCTCGAGCGGCGTGTCGGCGTTCTTGCCGATGTTGATGCCGAGGATGCCGTGGTAGCGCGTGCGTTCGAGATTGGCGAGCAGCGCCGTCACGCCGCCGTTGTTGAAGCCCATGCGATTGACGAGCGCGTGCGCTTGCGGGATGCGGAAGAGGCGCGGGCGCGCATTGCCCGGTTGCGCTCGCGGCGTGACGGTGCCGACCTCGATGAAGCCGAAGCCGAAGCTCGCCAGGCCGTCGACGTGTGCCGCGTCCTTGTCGAGCCCGGCGGCGAGCCCCACGCGATTGGGAAAGGTCAGCCCCATCACGGTTACCGGTGCCGCGGGCAGGCGTGCGGCTGCGCGCGCGGTGACGCCGAGTGCGGTCGCGCGATCGAGGCCGGCGAGCGCCAGCGTGTGCGCGGTCTCGGCGTCGAGCGTGAACAGGAACGGCCGGGCGAAGGGATAGAGGGCGTACATCACGAAGGGCGGCCGAGCGCCGCGATGGTACCATTCGCACGCCCCTCGCTTCGTGCCTGTCGTGCTCGTCAAGCTGCTCGTCGCCGGTTGCCTCGCCTTCTTGTTTCCCCTCGCGATCACGGCGGCGGCTGGCGAACCTTCGACTGCGGCGCCCTCATCGGCAAAGGCCACGACGAAGGCGGCGCCGGCGCAAGCCAAGCCGCGCGCCACGGGCGCGCCGGCCAAAGCGACTGCGAAGTCCGGCCCGAAGTCGCACGCGAAGCCCGCCGCCAAGGCGAGCACGAGGACCGGCTACGCCGCGCGTGACGACGTGCGCGCGTTTGCCACCGAGGTCGCGCGCGATACCGACCTGCCGCGGCGCGATATCGAGCGCTGGCTCGCCGCCGCGAAGTACCAGCCGAAGATCGTCGAGCTCATGGATCGGCCGCTCCTCGAGCCGCCGAAGTGGTACGCGTACTCGGCCTCGTTCCTGACGCCGGCGCGCATCGACGCGGGCGTGCGCTTCTGGCGCGACAATGCCGGGGCGCTCGCGCGCGCCGAGGCGATCTACGGCGTGCCGCCGGAGATCGTGGTGGCGATCATCGGTGTCGAAACTTTCTATGGCCGCAATACCGGCAGTCATCGCGTCATCGACGCGCTCGCCACCCTCGCCTTCGACTATCCGCGCCGCGCGACCTTCTTCCGCGGCGAGTTGAAGGAATACCTCGTCCTCGCCCGCGCGCAGGACTTCTCGCCGCTCGTTCCCAAAGGTTCGTACGCCGGCGCGATGGGCCTGCCGCAGTTCATGCCGGGCAGCTATCGGCGCTTCGCCGTCGACTTCGACGGCGACGGGCACGCCGACCTGTGGCGCAATCCCGCCGACGCAATCGGCAGCGTCGCCAACTATCTCGCGCGCCACGACTGGCAACGCGGCGCCCCGGTGCTCACATCGGCGGCGGTCGGCGGCGACGCGCTGTCGGCCGTGCTGCGGCGTCTCGACGGCGGCATCAGCGAGCGGCGGCCGCTCGCCGCGTGGGAGGCCGACGGCGTTGATCTGCGCGACGGCGCCTCGACCGTGGTCACCGAGCCGGTGGGTGTCCTGCTCCTCGAAGAGAGCGCCGACGGGGCGACGAGTCTGTGGATCGCCTACCCGAATTTCTACGTCATCACGCGCTACAACAAGAGCCGTCTCTACGCCGCGGCGGTATGGGCGCTGGCCGAGCGGCTGCGCGCGCAGTATCTCGGAGCACGATAGGTCGGCGACCTCACCGGTCTCGATCTTCGCGTGCGCGCCTGGCAGCCTTTGACTCCAGTCAAGCCGTGCGATTCCGAACGCGACATACTTGGGCCTTGGCGGCGAGCCCGTGCGCGGCACGGCAGCGCAGGGCACGAATTTTCCGGACCATTGAATCGGTGGATCAACCATGGACGCTCTGACCAAAGAGGAACGCGAAAACCTCGTTCGGATGTTGCACGAACGCAAGGGACGCATGCGCGAAGAAATTCGTGCGGGACTCGCGCGGATGCGCAGTGAAGGGCACGAAGCGCATCTGTCGGGCACCGCCGACGCCGGCGACGAGGCGCTGGCGTCGCTGATGCTCGATGTCGCCAATGCGGAAGTGGCACGCGACGCCGCCGAGTTGCAGGATATTCTTGCCGCGGAAATCCGGCTCGCGGCCGGCTCCTACGGGGTGTGCATCGATTGCGGCACCGAGATCCCGTACGCGCGACTGGCGGCGTATCCGACCGCGAAGCGCTGCCTGGCCTGCCAGCAGGTGCGCGAAGCGACGCGCGCCCCTGCCAGGCGGAGGTGATCCGCGCGGGTTTGCACCGCCGCCAGCGCGGGCTGTAAGCGTCAGCGGCGCCGGGCTTCCTGAGCTCCAACGAGGCCTTCCTCGGCCCGCCGGGCCCTCCGGGGGCGTCAGGCGATCGCTGCCTCGTCGGTGCGCTTCTCGCCGCGGTTGTCGATCCAGGTGATCTGCACCTTGTCGCCCTTCGCGCCGCCCTTGAACTTGAACGACAGGAACGGGTTCTTGGCGACCGCAGGGCCCAGGTGGGCCGTCAGCACCGTCTTGCCGTTCCAGGTCGCGGTGACCGTCTGGATGAACCACGCCGGGATCGGCTTGCCCTGCGCGTCGTTGCGCTGGCCGGTCTCCATTTCGTGGCTCATGAGCACCTTGACCTCGGTCGAGTCGCCGACCTGGTTGGCGCGAATCTTCGTCGGATCTGCCATGGCATCAGCCTCCGCACCCGCCGAGCGTGACTTTGATTTCCTTGACCGCGACGTGGAACTTGCCGTCGGCCTTGACCAGCGCATAGACGTTGCTGCTCTGGCCCATCTTGATGCGCGTCGTGATCGCCGGCGCCGTGCCCGCCGGAAGGTCGAAGCTCGCGGCGAGCATGTTCGGGTTCTTCTCGACCAGGATCGCGATCGATTCGGTCTTCGGAATCGAGCTCGTGATGCCGACCGGCACGACCGCGCC
Organism: Burkholderiales bacterium; assembly: GCA_020852555.1. Classification (GTDB taxonomy): domain Bacteria; phylum Pseudomonadota; class Gammaproteobacteria; order Burkholderiales; family Casimicrobiaceae; genus VBCG01. Next base: position 2,131 of record JADZAQ010000013.1, on the reverse strand, counting down.
GTTCTCGGCGATGTCGGGCGTCGAGACGAACGCGATATCCTTGCTCGGGGCCGGCGTGCCCGCCCCCAGCGCCTTGAGCGTGTCGTCGATCGTCTTGGCGTCGAACGCGGCCTGGTTGCGCGCCGCCTGCGCGTGCGCCTCGCCCGGCTTCAGCCAACCCGCGGCCGCGAGCAGCGTCAGCAACGTGACGCCGCCTCCGGCCTTCAATGCGTCCCTGCGTCCTGCGTACATCACGGCCTCCTTGAGAGTCCTGCCTGTCGCGACGGTCATTCTGGCCCGCGCGTCCGACCGCCAGGCAGGCCGTCATTTCGCCCCGCCCAGCACCTACGTCGCGAGCCGGAGCGCGTCGGCCTCGCTCAGCGGCGGCGGCCGCGGAGCCTCGGCGGGCGCCGCGCCGCCTCGCCCCGCCTCCTACATCAGCGTATCCGCCCAGATGTGCTTCGCCCACGAGAGCGCGAAGCGGCCCTCCATTTCGGTCGGAGCGGGCGAGAGCCCGCCCGATCCCGGGACCGGCAGCACGGTCTTCTTGGCGGCGTCCCACTGGTGGACCGACGCGACGTGCACGACGTCCTTGTCGGTGATGAAGCTGTAGCAAGTGTTGATCATCACTGGTGCGGGGTTGATCGGCTCTCCCGCCAAGGAATGCAGGATCGCGGACGCCGCGACCTTCGCGTGGTTGTTCGCCATGTGCCCGGACTTCGGCATCCCGGACGCGCTCTGCGTCGAGTCGCCGAGCACGTGGACGCCCTTGCCGCGGATCGACTCGAGCGACTGGAAGTCGACCTCGCACCAGCGGTCGTTCGCGGTCACGACGCCCGCGCTACGCGCGATCGTGCCGGCGCGCTGCGGAGGAATCACGTTGATCACGTTCGCGCGCACGTCACCCGAGAATTCGAACTTGAGCGTGCGGGTCGCGAGATCGACGTCGGCGAGCGCGTGGTTCGGCCGGTACTCGACCATCCCGCGGTATTCCTCGGCCCAGGCCTTCTTGAACAGGCCCGCCTTCGACGTGACGTCCGGGTTGGCGTCGACGATCAGGACCTTCGAGCGTGGCTTCTCGCGCTTGAAGTACCAAGCGATCTGGCACGCCCGCTCGTAGGGCCCTGGCGGACAACGGTAGGGTGCGAGCGGAATGGCGATCGCGCAGACGCCGCCGTCGGGCATCGCCTCGAGCTGGCGACGCAGCAGCACCGTCTGCGGGCCGGCCTGCCAGGCGTGGGGTGCGATCTCGATCGCCCGCGCCGGGTCGGCGCGGTACGACGGGATCGAGCCGGTCAGGAGCTCGATGCCGGGCGAGAGCACCAGCCGGTCGTACGGGAGGGACTTGCCGCCTGCGGTCGTCACCACGCGCTTGTCGACGTCGACGCCGGTCGCGGTGTCGCGCACGAGGTTCACGCCCCAGCGCCGGACCAGCGTGTCGTAGCCGATCGTCACGTCGGAGATCGACTTGCTGCCCCCGATCACGAGATTCGAGATCGGGCAGGACACGAAGTTCTCGCGTGATTCGATCAGCGTGACGTCGACGCTGCCGCCGCTCCACATGCGGAGGTACTTCGCCGCGGTGGCGCCGCCGTAGCCGCCGCCGACGACCACGACCTTGCCGCGTGGTCCGCCCGTGCCCGTCGTCGCGCAACCGGGCAGGATGCCCACGCCGGCTGCGGCCGCGGCTGCGCGCAGGAAATTTCGTCTTGGAATCGTCATGGCCGCCTCCTCACTTCGCCGGTTGCGCGGCGAACCAGCCCGCCATCGCGTCGATCTGTTCGTCGGTGAATCCCTTGGCGAGTTGCGGCATCACGGTGCCGGGCCGGGTTCCGGCCTTGAACTCGCGCATCCTCCGCGCCAGATCTTCCTTGCGGGCGCCCGCGAGCGAATCGCTTCCGCCGAGGCTCACGCCGTTCGTGCCGTGGCAGTTGGCGCAGGTCGCGGCCATGTCGCGCGCCTGGCTCGGGTGGGGTGCCTGCGCGAACGCGGTCGTCGCCGCGAACGCGAGCACCGGAATGGCCGTAAAGCCTCGCATAATCATCTCCTCCCCATTGAACCCGCATACGCGTCGCCGAAGGTCGAGCGGCGTGCGGGGCACGGATAGGATAACCGCTAATGCGTCATGGGTATACCGGTGCCGAGGCTTGCG
>JADZAQ010000012.1 GCA_020852555.1 Burkholderiales bacterium | reverse complement strand
TCGTTGCGCCCGTAGTTGAAGATGCAGCTCTTCCACTCGGGATGGAAGCCCTGGCGCGGATCGACGTGCTCGTAGAGATGCGTTCCGTCGTATTGCGCGAGGCCGTGCCCGTCGTTGGGGAAGTGCGACGGCACCCAGTCGAGGATCACCCCGATGCCGTGCGCGTGCAGCGTGTCGACCAGCGCCATGAAGTCCTGTGGACGCCCGTAGCGCGCGGTGGGTGCGAAATAGGACGTCGTCTGGTAGCCCCACGAGCCGTAGAACGGGTGCTCGGTCACCGGCAGGAGTTCGACGTGCGTGAAGCCCAGGTCCTTGACGTAGGCGGCGAGCGCGGGAGCGATCTCGCCGTACGAGAGTTGGCGCGCCGGATCGGCGGGGTCGCGCCGCCACGAGCCGAGGTGGACCTCGTAGATCGACAGCGGCGCTGCCGCAGCCTGGCGCTCGCCGCGCTGCGCCATCCATTCGGCGTCGTGCCACGGACGGTCGAGATCGGTGAGGACCGATGCCGTGCGCGGCGGAACCTCGGTGGCGAAGGCAAACGGATCGACCTTGTCGACGGCATGGCCGCCGGCATCGGTCACCCGGAACTTGTAGCGCTGGCCCGGTTGCGCCGTCGCCACCCGTCCTTCCCACACGCCGGTGCTGTCGCTGCGCGGCTGCAGGCGGTGCGCGCTGGCGTTCCAGCCGTTGAAGTCCCCCACCACCGCGACCTGCCGGGCATTGGGCGCCCACACCGCGAAGCGCCAGCCCTCACCTTCGCGGTGCGCCCCCAGATTCTCGTACAGGCGCCGATGCGTCCCCTGGCGAAAGAGGTAGCCGTCGAAATCGGAGAACGCCGTCATCGGGTCGCGGGGCAGGGAGTCGTGGGCAAGGCGAACAGCAGTGCGCAATCTACCCTACCCGCGCCACCGGCCGGCATCGGCCGTTGTCCTACCGTGTTCAAGCCGCCCGCGGCGTCAAGGGTTGCGCGCACCCACGGTGCGTACCGGCTACCATGTCCGTTTCGCGCCACGCGCCACCTCGCGGCCATGACCCATCCGTTCTTCGCGCTGCACCGTCAGGGATTCGTCCGCGTCGCCGCCTGCACGCCGCGGATCGCCATCGCCGATCCGGCCCGCAATGCGCAGGAGACGCTCGACCTCATGCGCCGGGCCGCGAGCCGTCACGCCGACCTCGTGGTCTTCCCCGAACTCGGGCTCTCGGCGTACGCGATCGACGATCTCTTCCTGCAGGACGCGCTGCTCGCGGCGGTCGAGACGGGCCTCGCCAGCCTCGTCGCGGCTTCGCGTGACCTCGCTCCCGTGTTCGTCGTCGGCGCACCCTTGCGCCGCCACCAGCGGCTGCACAACTGCGCGGTCGTCATCAGTCGCGGGCGGATCGCCGGCGTGGTGCCGAAGTCGTTCCTGCCCAACTACCGCGAGTATTACGAAGCGCGCTGGTTCGCGCCCGGTGCAGGCCTCACCGGTCTCGAGATCGACGTCGCCGGGCAGCGCGCACCGTTCGGCACCGACCTCGTCTTCGCTTCGGCGGCGCTGCCCGATTTCGTTTTCCACGTCGAGATCTGCGAGGACCTGTGGGCGGCGACGCCGCCGTCGACGCAAGGCGCACTCTCCGGGGCGACGATCCTGTGCAATCTCTCGGCGTCGAATGCGGTGATCGGCAAGGCGGCCGAACGCGAGCTCCTGTGCGCCTCGCAGTCGCTGCGCTGCCAGGCGGCGTATGTCTACGCGGCCGCCGGTCCGGGCGAGAGCACCACCGATCTCGCCTGGGACGGCCAGGCGACGATCCACGAGCTGGGTACCGCACTCGCGCGCACGGCGCGCTTCCCCACCACGAGCCAGATGACGGTGGCCGACGTCGACGTCGAGCGCATCCGCGCCGAGCGCCTGCGCACGCCGACCTTCGATGCCGCGGCACGCGCCGCCGGGCAACCGGAGCGCGCCTTCCGGCGCGTCACGGTCGAGCACGCGGCGAGCGATGCCGACGTCGGCCTCGAACGCCCGATCGATCGCTTCCCCTTCGTCCCCGACGATCCCGAGCGCCTCGATCGCGACTGCTTCGAGGCCTTCAACATCCAGGTGCAGGGGTTGCGCCAGCGCCTGCAGGCGACCGGCTTGCAGCACGTGGTGATCGGCGTGTCCGGCGGCCTCGATTCGGGCCACGCGCTGCTCGTCGCGGCACGTACCTTCGATAGCCTCGGCCTGCCGCGTGCCAACATCCTGGGCTTCACCATGCCGGGCTTCGCGACGTCGGAGGCGACGAAGGCGAACGCCTGGGCGCTCATGCATGCACTCGGCGTCACCGCGGCCGAACTCGACATCCGCCCCGCCGCGCGGCAGATGCTCGCCGACCTGGGGCACCCGTTCGCGCGCGGCGAGGCCCGGTACGACGTGACCTTCGAGAACGTGCAGGCGGGCTTGCGCACCGACTATCTCTTCCGCCTCGCCAACCAGCGCCGGGGTCTCGTGCTCGGCACCGGCGACCTCTCCGAGCTCGCGCTGGGCTGGTGCACGTACGGGGTCGGCGACCACATGAGCCACTACAACGTCAACGGCTCGCTCGCCAAGACGCTCATCCAGCACCTGATGCGCTGGGTCGCCACCAGCGGCGAGGTCGATGCCGCCGCGCACGACGTGATCCTCGCCATCGTCGCCACCGAGATCTCCCCCGAGCTCGTTCCCGCCGGCGCGGGCGGCGAAATCCAGAGCACGCAGCAGGTGGTGGGGCCCTACGAGCTGCAGGATTTCCACCTCTTCTACCTCACGCGCTACGGCCTGCGGCCGTCGAAGGTCGCCTTCCTCGCCTGGCACGCCTGGCGCGATGCCGCGCGCGAGCCCTGGCCGCCCGCGTTCCCGGCCGCGGCCCGTCGCGCCTACGACCTCGCGACCATCCGCCGCTGGCTCGCCGTCTTCCTGCGACGCTTCTTCGCCGAGAGCCAGTTCAAGCGTTCGGCGCTGCCGAATGGCCCGAAGGTGGTGACCGGCGGCAGCCTCTCGCCGCGCGGCGACTGGCGGGCCCCGGCCGACGGCAACGCCAATGCGTGGCTGGCGGAGCTCGACGCCAACGTCCCGGCCGAAGGGTAGGCCGGCCGCGACACCCGCGCGGCAGCCCGCGCCCGGGACGGCTAGAATATGGTGTTGCGCTGCCACCTGCGGCGCGCTCCTCCCGCCCGCGCCGTGGCCGCATCCGAACCAAAGTCTCCCGCGTCAGCGACCGCGCCCTCCGCGACTGCCGCTCCGTCCCTTGCCGACTGGCAGCGCGCCGCCGCGAAAGGGGCGCCCGGCGGCAATCTCGACGCGCTGGCCTGGCACACGCCCGACGGCATCGTGGTGAAGCCGCTGTATACGGCGCAGGACGTGGCCGGACTGCCCCACGCCGATACGCTGCCGGGTTTCGCGCCGTACGTTCGCGGACCGCAGGCGACGATGTACGCGGGCCGGCCGTGGACGATCCGCCAGTACGCGGGCTTCTCCACCGCCGAGGAATCGAACGCCTTCTATCGCCAGGCGCTGGCCGGCGGCGGGCAAGGCGTGTCGGTGGCGTTCGACCTCGCCACGCACCGCGGCTACGACTCCGATCATCCGCGCGTGGTCGGCGACGTCGGCAAGGCAGGGGTCGCCATCGATTCGGTCGAGGACATGAAGATCCTCTTCGACGGCATTC
>JADZAQ010000011.1 GCA_020852555.1 Burkholderiales bacterium | reverse complement strand
GGGAGTCATTGCGTTGACCGGGTGCTCTCCCGCGAGCTGCGAACTCCGAGGGCCAGCGGGTTTGGCGCAACGACCGAGAAACCAGCACACACTGCGGACAATCTATCCAGTCGGAAAGATACAAGGGTCGGGGTGAGGGGCGCTCGCCGAACCTCGGCTTCGCACTACCCCGCCCGCCGCATCCGCTCGCGGTACTTCGCCTGCCTCGCGCGGTTCCCGCACTCGTTCGAAAAACAGAACATGCGGGACGCGTTTCGCGTCGTGTCGACGAAGAGCCATCCGCAGCCGCGGTCGTCAGCGCATTGCTTGACGCGCGCGACCGCCGGGGAGCCGTAGAGACCGAGCGCGGAGAACGCCGCCTGCCAGCGCGGCAGTTCGAGTCCTTCCCGACCCTGCGGAATGCCGGGAACGAGGCGGCCGTCGACCACGCGAAGCGTCATGAGCCGCATCGCCTCGTCGAAGCTCTCGACGATGATGGCGCTGTCTCCCTCGCGCACCGCCTCGCCGTGCGCGAGCGCGCCGAACACGCGCGCGATGGCTTCGCGCAGCTCGATCGTCCTGCGGAGCTCGGCGTTGGCCACGTGCGGATGCGCGTTTGCTTCGGCGGCGAGCGCGTCGGCCTCGCGGCGGCTGTAGATGCCTTTCGCTACCGCCCAATCGAGAATGTCCGCGTAGCCGTTGAGCAACTCCTTCGGCGCGGCGCTGTTGCGCCAGTGCCGGGTGTTGGCGAGCGACAGGCACAGCGGGCGGCCGTCGCTCGCCTCGTCGACGTGGAGCGACCAGCGGAGCCAGCGTACGTGGGCGGGAGCGGCGCTCATCGCAGCGGCCGAGACACCGTGCCCCGCGTGGTCGCAATGTTCGGCGGACGCTTGGTTGCGTCTCTTGCGCGCATCGTCCGCAGCGAGACTGGCACTCAGTCGAGCGCGAACGCTGCCCGGATCGCGTCGCGGTAGGCTCGCCCCGACGCCAGTTCGCTGCCGTCGACGAGGCGTATGCGGAACTCGCCGTGCGAGCGTGGTTGCAGCTCGCGCACCGCGTGCAGGTTGACTGCATGCGAACGATGGATGCGAAGGAACTCGGCCGGGTCGAGACGCCCGCAAAGCGCGGTGAGCGTGTCCTTGTGCAGCCACGAGCGGTCGGTCCACAGCCGCACGTAATTGCCCTCGGCGTCGATCCGGCGGATCTCGGCCGTGGGCACGATCACGATCCGCTCTCGAACGCGAACGGCGATCCGGACGAGCCCCTCGGACGTTCGGCGTCCCGCGGCGACGGGAACCGACGGGGAAAGCGCGCGCGCCGGGGTGGGGCTGGCTTGCGCCATGTCGGCCATGGTGTTTTCCGACATAACAGGTGGAAGTCGACCGATGCGTTACGAGTCTCGATGGACATCGTCCGATAGATAACGTCTATGATGCTTATAGACCGTTACTGTGTCAAGAGTGTCGGGTGGGCGGCAGCGCCGAGACCTTGCTGGCAGGATCGGGCCAGCCGATGCGGCGGCCGAGGTCCGCCCGCGAGGTGGTACGGCGCCAGCTATTCCCGGTCGAGGGGACTGACGACGCCGTGGCCGCCACGGTTGAGGACGTGCGTGTAGATCATGGTCGTCGAGACGTCCTCGTGGCCCAGCAATTCCTGCACGGTACGGATGTCGTAGCCCGCTTCCAGGAGGTGCGTCGCGAACGAGTGCCGGAGCGTGTGCGGCGTCGCGGGCTTCACGATGCCTGCTCCGCGCACGGCGTTCTTCATCGCTCGCTGGAACGCCTGCTCGCTCAGGTGGTGCCGTCGGACGACGCCGTCGCGCGGGTCTGCAGACCGCGCTTCCGCCGGGAAGACGTACTGCCATGCCCATTCGCCTGCCGCCGACGCGAACTTGCGGTCGAGCGCGAAAGGCAGCCACACCTTGCCGAAGCCTTCATCGAGATCCCCACGATGGATCTCCTTCGCGTGCGCGATCTGATCGCGGAGTCCGGGCGTGATGCGCGCCGGCAACATCGTGACGCGATCCTTGTTGCCTTTGCCGTCCCGCACGACGATCTCGCGGCGCGTGAAGTCGACGTCCTTGACCCGAAGCCGCATCGCCTCGAGTATCCGCAGCCCCGTGCCGTAGAGCAGGCTGCCGACGAGCCGGTGGACGCCGACCAGCCGCGCGAGTACCCACTCCACCTCTTCGCGGGTGAGCACAACCGGCAGGCGCGAAGGGGTCTTGGCCTTCTGAACGCCATCGAGCCAGGGCAGCTCGACGCCGAGCACTTCGCGATAGAGAAACAGCAGCGCGCTCTTGGCCTGATTCTGCGTCGAGGCGGCCACGCGCCGGTCGACCGCAAGCGACGTGAGGAACTGCTCGACTTCCGCCGCGCCCAGTGCGGACGGGTGGCGCTTGCCATGGAAAAGGACGAAGCGTTTAATCCACTCGCAATATGCCTGCTCCGTCCTGATCGAGTAGTGCTTGAGGCGCGTGCGCTGGCGCACCTGGTCGAGCAGCAACACACGCCCACCCGCCGCCATGAGATCCGCCCTTTAGGCCGCCCTAAATTCAACGATGCCGATGATTGTGAGAGCGATTTCCTCCCTCCCAAATACATCCTTCGGACGATTTAGAGCGGCCGAAACGGCGCAGTTCGATGCGGCGGGTGGGATGGCTACTTCGCGTTAGGC
>JADZAQ010000010.1 GCA_020852555.1 Burkholderiales bacterium | reverse complement strand
TGATCCCGCGCGCCTTCTCCTCCGGCGCCTTGTCGATCTGGTCGTACGCCATGAAATGACCACCGTGCGTCTCGGCCATCACCTTCGTCAGCGCCGCCGTCAGCGTCGTCTTGCCGTGATCCACGTGCCCAATCGTCCCCACGTTCACGTGCGGCTTGGTGCGTTCGAACTTTTCCTTGGACATGTTATCGCCTCCGGCGAGGATTCAACGGGCTGCGCGTTGGATAGGTTTTCGTCCGGGTTCTGCGTCGCAGCAACGCGCAGCCCGTACATGAGCGGGTCAGTATTTGATGATGGAGTCGGCGACGTTCGGCGGGACTTCCAGGTACTTCTCGAACTCCATCGTGAACGTGGCGCGGCCCTGGCTCATCGAGCGGACCGAGGTCGCGTAGCCGAACATCTCCGACAGCGGCACCTCGGCGAGGATCGACTTGCCCGCGGGCGAGTCCTCCATGCCGGTGATCTGGCCGCGGCGGCGGTTGAGGTCGCCGATGACGTCGCCCGAGTAATCCTCGGGCGTGACGACCTCGACCTTCATGATCGGCTCGAGGAGCACCGGCTTCGCCTTGCGGAAGCCCTCCTTGAAGCCGATCGAGGCGGCGATCTTGAACGCCATCTCGTTCGAGTCGACGTCGTGGAAGGAACCGTCGAACGCCGTGACCTTGACGTCGACGATCGGGTAGCCGGCGAGCACGCCCGTGTCGACCGCTTCCTTGATGCCCTTGTCGATCGCGGGGATGAACTCGCGCGGGATCGCGCCGCCGACGATGCCGTTGACGAACTCGTAGCCCTTGCCCGGCTCGATCGGCTCGATCTTCAGCCAGACGTGGCCGTACTGGCCACGGCCGCCGGACTGGCGCACGAACTTGCCCTCGGACTCGACCGAGGCGCGAATGGTCTCGCGGTAGGCGACCTGCGGCTTGCCGACGTTCGCCTCGACCTTGAACTCGCGCTTCATGCGGTCGACGATGATCTCGAGGTGCAGCTCGCCCATCCCCGCGATGATCGTCTGACCCGATTCCGGGTCGGTCGAGACACGGAACGACGGGTCTTCCTTCGCGAGGCGCTGCAGCGCGAGCCCCATCTTCTCCTGGTCGGCCTTGGTCTTCGGCTCGACCGCGACCGAGATGACGGGGGTCGGAAACACCATCTTCTCGAGCGTGATGACCTTGTCCTGCGAGCACAGCGTGTCGCCGGTGATCACGTCCTTGAGGCCGACCGCAGCCGCGATGTCGCCGGCGCGCACTTCCTTGATCTCGGTGCGCTCGGAAGCGTGCATCTGCAGCAGGCGGCCGATGCGCTCGGTCCGGCTCTTGGTCGGCACGAAGACCGTGTCGCCGGAGTTCAGCACGCCCGAATAGACGCGGAAGAAGGTCAGGTTGCCGACGAAGGGGTCGTTCAGGATCTTGAAAGCAAGCGCCGCGAACGGCGCCGCGTCGTCGGCGGTGCGCGTCGCCGGCTCGCCGCGCTCGCCGAGGCCCTTGACCGGCGGCATCTGTACCGGCGAGGGCATGTACTCGATGACGGCGTCGAGCAGCGCCTGCACGCCCTTGTTCTTGAAGGCCGAGCCGCACATGCAGAGCACGATCTCGTTGCGCAGCGCGCGCTCGCGCAGCCCCTGATTGATCTCCTCGATCGTGAGCTCGCCGCCCTCGAGGTATTTGTTGGTCAGCGCCTCGTTGGCCTCGGCCGCCGCCTCGATCATCGCGGTGCGATACTTCTGCGCCTCGGCCTTGAGGTCCGCCGGGATGTCGCGGTACTCGAACTTCATCCCCTGGGTTTCCATGTCCCAGTAGATGGCCTTCATGCGCAGCAGATCGACGACGCCCTCGAACCCGTCCTCGGCACCGACCGGCAGCTGGATCGGCACCGGGTTGCCTCGCAGGCGCGTGCGGATCTGCTCGATGCAGCGCAGGAAGTTCGCGCCGGCGCGGTCCATCTTGTTGACGAACGCGATGCGCGGCACGCCGTAGCGGTTCATCTGCCGCCAGACCGTCTCGGACTGCGGCTGCACGCCCGAGACCGCGCAGAACAGCGCGACCGCCGAGTCGAGCACGCGCAGGGAACGCTCGACCTCGATCGTGAAGTCGACGTGCCCGGGCGTGTCGATGATGTTGATGCGGTGCTCGGGGAAGGTCTTGTCCATCCCCTTCCAGAAGCAGGTCGTCGCGGCCGAGGTGATCGTGATGCCGCGCTCCTGTTCCTGCTCCATGTAGTCCATCACGGCCGCGCCGTCGTGGACCTCGCCGATCTTGTGCGACACGCCTGTGTAGAACAGGATGCGCTCGGTCGTCGTGGTCTTCCCCGCATCGATGTGCGCGGAAATCCCGATGTTCCGGTAGCGCTCGATTGGGGTGATACGGGCCATGGCAGGAAGTGAGCTCGAATCTCTCTGAGGATGAAGACCGGAATTGACAAAGAGCGGATCAAACTACGAACGAAGCCCTCCGGATCCCAAGCAGCCGGCGGCAGCCGGCCCTCAAAAGCTCTCGGAGGGGGGTCGGCTCCGCCGACCCCCTTGAAAAGTTACCAACGATAATGCGCGAAGGCCTTGTTGGCCTCGGCCATGCGATGCGTATCCTCGCGCTTGCGCACCGCAGCGCCGCGATTCTCGGACGCCTCCATGAGCTCGTGCGCGAGCCGGAACGCCATCGACTTCTCGCTGCGCGCGCGCGCGGCCTCGATGACCCAGCGCATCGCCAGCGTCTGGCGGCGGGTCGAACGCACCTCGACCGGCACCTGATAGGTGGCGCCACCGACGCGACGGGACTTCACCTCGACCACCGGCTTCACGTTCTCGAGCGCCTGCGAGAGCACGCCGAGGGCGTCGCCGCCCTGCTTGCCGGTCTTCTCGGTGATGCGGTCGATCGCACCGTAGATGATGCGTTCGGCGGCCGACTTCTTGCCGCTCTTCATCACGACGTTCATGAACTTCGCCAGCATGTCGCTGTTGAACTTCGGGTCCGGCAGGATGTGGCGGACGGGAGCCTGGGCGCGGCGGGACATCGTTACGTACTCCTGGACTTACTTCTTCGGGCGCTTGGCGCCGTACTTGGAGCGGCTCTGCTTGCGGTCGTTCACGCCGGCGCAGTCGAGCGTGCCGCGGACGGTGTGGTAGCGGACGCCGGGAAGATCCTTGACGCGGCCGCCGCGGATCAGCACCACCGAGTGCTCCTGCAGGTTGTGGCCTTCGCCGCCGATGTACGAGGTGACCTCGTAGCCGTTGACGAGGCGCACGCGACACACCTTGCGAAGCGCCGAGTTCGGCTTCTTCGGGGTCGTGGTGTAGACGCGGGTGCAGACGCCGCGCTTCTGGGGGGCAGCGCCCAGGGCGGGCACCTTAGTCTTTTCCGCCCGGATCCGGCGCGGGGCGCGGATCAATTGACCGGTGGTGGCCATGCAGTCTCCAGTTCCTTCGTTGTCGCTCCGGCGACCATGATCGCCCGAAGCCGTTGTCGTCTCGCCGGCAGCCGCCGGCGGGACGGGAATCGGCACGAATGTGCCGGACAGGAGACATCGCTCGCAGGGCCCGCCAAAACATCGCGCGACGTACCGGGGCACGAACGCGTGAGAACTCGGGCCTACGACCGACAGCCCCACGACCGGCTGCGGCGGGCGGCTCTGTTCGTCCCAGACGACCGGGCCGCCCTCCCCACGTCTTGAACCTGAAGGGGGGGGCGGCCCGAAGTCCGTCAAGCCGCTGTTTGTCGACCCGGCGAGTGTGCCGGCCGGATCGATAAAGGCCGCGGATTCTAGGAACGGGTCGAGGACCTGTCAATCGCCGTTCGCACGCAGGC
>JADZAQ010000009.1 GCA_020852555.1 Burkholderiales bacterium | reverse complement strand
TCGCCCGCTGTATCGACCGAAGTGACCTCCTGGATGAACTCGGAGTACCTGCGCGCCGTTCAACTGCGTTGGTCGCACCGGTCAGGTCACCTGTCGGCGCGAATCGAAAGCTTCACAGGCTCTGAGGAGAGATCTCATGACCCATCGTAGCGCGAATACCCCTTCACTTCGCTCCCGCCTCGTCATCCTCTTTGCGGCATTCGCGGCGGCCGGCAGCGGCGTCGCCCTGGCAGCGCCGGACACGCCGGGCGGCACGCTCAAGAAGATCAAGGACGGCGGCGTCCTGGTGGTCGGATTTCGCGATGCCTCGATCCCATTCTCCTATTACGACACGAACCAGCAGCCGATCGGCTACTCGATGGACATCACGAATGCGATCATCGAGCAGATCAAGGCGAAGACGGGGGTGAAGAATCTCGAAGTGCGGCGAATCCCGATCACCTCGCAGAACCGGATTTCGCTCCTCCAGAATGGGACGATCGACTTCGAATGCACGACGACGACGAACAACGAGGAGCGCGCCAAGCAGGTCGACTTCACCAACAACTTCTTCCAGATCGGCACCCGCTTGCTGACGCGGAAGGATTCCGGCATCCGGGATTTCGCCGACCTCAAGGGGCAGACGGTCGTGGTCGGTGCGGGTACGACGTCGGAGCGGATCATCCGGGCGATGAACGCCGAGAAGAACATGGACATGAAGATCATCAGCGCGAAGGATCACAGTGAATCGTTCCTCACGCTATCGACGGGTCGCGCGAAGGCGATGATGATGGACGACGCGCTGCTCGCGGGTGAGCGCGCGAAGACGAAGGATCCGGAGAATTACGTCATTACCGGCACGCCGCAGTCGTTCGAGAATTACGCGTGCATGGTGCGCAAGGGAGATACTGAACTGAAGGCGCTCATGAACGAGACGATCGCCAACATGGAGACCTCGGGTGAGGCCGCGAAGATCTACGCCCGCTGGTTCACGAGCCCGATCCCGCCGAAGGGACTCAATCTCGATTTTCCGATGTCGGATGGGGTGAAGGGCCTGTTCGCTCGTCCGACCGACAAGCCGGCGAGTTGACGGGCGCGGCGCGACCCGCGACCGACCGTGGCGGGTTCGCCGTTCGAAAGGGCGAACGATGAGTTACAAGTGGAACTGGGAGGTTCTGCTCCAGCCGGTCGCGACCGGTGAGCCGACGACGTACCTCGGCTGGCTGCTGTCGGGGTTCGTCAATACCACCATCCTGACGCTTCTGGCGTTTGCCCTGGCGATGGTGGTCGGCACGCTCTTCGGCGTGGCCCGTACGGTGCCGAATCGACTCCTTCGAGCGATCGGGACGGCGTACGTGTCGCTGTTTCGCAACGTCCCGCTCATCGTGCAGTTCTTCGCGTGGTACTTCCTGGTTCCGGAAATCCTGCCGACGGCATTGGGGAACTGGATCAAGGCGCTTCCCCCGTACACCCAATTCTTCACCGTATCGGTGTTCGCGCTCGGGATCTATACCGGCTCGCGAATCTGTGAGCAGGTCCGCGCGGGGATCGAGGCGATGCCGAGGGGCCAGCGCGCCGCCGGCCTCGCCTTGGGCTTCACGCTCCCGCAGACGTATCGTTACGTCCTGCTGCCCGTGGTATTCCGCGTCATCCTCCCACCGCTGACGTCGGAATTCCTCATCATCTCCAAGAATTCCGCGGTCGCGTCGACGATCGGGCTGCTCGAGCTCTCCGGGCAGGCGCGCCAACTCGTCGACTACACGGCCCAGCCCTACGAATCGTTCGTGTTCGTGACACTCGGCTACATAGTGCTCAATTTCCTGATCCTGCGCCTGATGGCATGGGTGCGAAGCCGCACGAGCGTGCCGGGGCTGCTGAGTCAATGATCGCGATCCGCGCCCCGCGGCGCCGTGTGCCGTGCAACGTGCTTGCGCGGCCGCGGCCGGATCGTGGGATCGCCTCGGGGAATCGATGATGCTCGATTTCGACTGGAGTTCAATCGTTCAATCGCGCAGCGTGCTGCTGACGGGCATGTGGGTCACGCTGCAGATCACCGCGGTCGCGGTCGCTTGCGGACTCGCATTCGGCACGGTGTTGGCCGCGGCGAGCCTCGTCCCGGGCAAGACGGTGCGCGCCATCGTGAAGGCGTATGTCTCGCTGTTCCGGTCGATCCCGCTCATCATGCTGCTGCTGTGGTTCTTCCTGATCGTTCCGCAGGTTCTGAAGGCGGTGTTCGATCTGTCGCCGAGCGTCGACGTGCGACTCGTTTCCGCGATGGTTGCCTTTGCGCTGCTCGAGTCGGCGTTCTTCTGCGAGATCATGCGGGCGGGCATCGAAAGTCTCCCGAGGGGCCAGTTCCAGGCGGCGCGCGCGCTGGGGATGTCGACGCTGCAATCGCTCACGTACGTGATTCTTCCGCAAGCCCTTCGGGCGATGCTGCCGGTGATCCTGACCCAATGCATCGTGATCTTCCAGGATACGTCGCTCGTCTACGTGATCGCGTTGGGGGATTTCTTCCGCAGCGCGACGTCGATCGGCGAGCGCGACGGTACGCTGATCCAGATGCTGCTGTTCGCGGGAGCAGTGTACTGGGTGATCTGTTCGACGCTGTCGTTCGTGGTCGATCGCCTGCGTCCGCGAACCGAGCATTGACGCGCGTCATACCCACCAAGATGCAACCAGCCGCTTTCAGCGAGAAGATTCGCACGCTCGATGGAGAGACGGCCGGCGGAGGCAAGGCCTTTGCGCGAGTGCCACCGGAAATCAGCAAGGCGCATCTGACGGGCATCTCTGGGAGGTCGTCTGGAACCCGCAATGGTCTGCGTTTCTTTCCTGAACTGCCTGCACCGCTGCGCGTAAGACTCGCGAGTCAGACTGCTTTTGCGTCGGGAGTGATCGCGTCCGTATTTGGGCGGGGGATCGTCGACGCGACCCCGCACGATTGGCTCTTCCCCAGGATGGCCGCGGTCCTTCATCGCGGCGGGTCGGGGACGACGCACTCGGCCGTGCGGCGGACCTGGGTCGGACGATGTCGCGCGAGGATGGGCTTGCAAACGCGGTCGTCACCCTCGAGAAGCTCCTCGCCCGGCAGGCGCGCTTGCTGCACGATGGTTCGCGGGGTGGTGCCGGCGCCCGCCGTCAATGCTCCAGGAATGGCGTCGAATGCCGGTCGGGAATCTCGCAGACCAGCGGTTCATGGCCGATGATCTGCAGGAAGCGCCGGAAGTCGATTTGGGGAATCGACAGCGTTGCCGTGTTGACCAACGGGTGCCGGCCTTGTTGCGCACCGCCAGGCTCTTGCACCGGGAGCCGGGCAGCGCCAGCGCGAGTCGCGCCGACTCGGCCATCGTCGCCACGGGCGGGTGATCGACCGCGGTGTAGGCGATCCCGTGCGCATCGAGGAGCCGCAGGAGGCGCTCCTTGTCCCAGACAGACATGGCGTTGCCGTTACAGCACGTGACTCAGGAATTCCCGGGTGCGTGGATCCTGCGGATGGTCGAAGAACGTCGCCGGGTCGCCATGCTCGACGATCACGCCGCGATCGGTGAAGTGGACGTGATGCGCCACCTCGCGCGCAAAGCGCATCTCGTGCGTCACGAGAATGCTGGTCATGCCTTCGTCGACCAGCTCGCGGATCGTGTTGAGCACTTCCTTGACCGTCTCCGGATCGAGCGCGGCGGTCACCTCGTCGAACAGCATGACGCTGGGCCGCATGGCCAGCGCGCGCGCGATCGCCACCCGTTGCTGCTGGCCACCCGAGAGTTGCCCCGGGAAGGCGTTCTCCTTGCCCTTGAGCCGGACCTTGCCGAGGAGCTGGTGGGCGCGCGCCTCCACCTCGGCGCGATCCTGGCGCAGCACCTCGACGGGCGCGAGCATGAGGTTCTGCAACACGGTGAGGTGCGGAAAGAGGTTGTACTGCTGGAAGACCATCGACACGTCCTTGCGCAGCGCGATGCGCTCGGCGTCGGTCGCGAGCTTGTGCACGGCGTGTCCGGCGGCGAACACTTCGCCTTTGTCGACGCGGACCAGGCCGTTGATGCAGCGCAGGAGCGTGGACTTTCCCGAGCCGGACGGGCCGATGAGCGCGACGGCTTCACCACGGCGTACCTGCAGGGAAACATCGTGCAGTACCCGGTTGG
>JADZAQ010000008.1 GCA_020852555.1 Burkholderiales bacterium | reverse complement strand
TTGAAATTCGATACCCGCCCACGGCTGCGACACATCCAACAACGACTCACGGAGATGATGATGAAACTCTACTTCTCGCCGGGCGCTTGTTCGCTCGCGCCGCATATCGCGCTCGCGGAAGCCGGACTCCCCTACGACACCGTCAAGGTCGACCTGCGCAAGCACGTCACCGCCGACGGTACCGATTACTACACGATCAATCCCAAGGGCTACGTGCCGTTCCTCGCCCTCGACGACGGCAGCACGCTCTCGGAAGACGCGGTGATCCTCCAGTACATCGCCGATCGCAAGCCGGGTACGCTTGCCCCGGCGTTCGGTGGCTTCGATCGCTACCGGCTCATGGAGTGGCTCAATTTCGTCGGAACGGAGATCCACAAGACGTTCGGTCCGCTGTGGTATCCGATCACCCCCGAGGCGACCAGGACGGCCGCGAAGGACCGCCTCGCCGCCCGCTACGGCATCATCGAGAAAGTGCTCGCGGCGCAACCGTACCTCATGGGCCAGGCGTTCAGCGTCGCCGATGCGTATCTGTACACGATCACGCGCTGGGCGACGCCGCTCAAGGTGGACCTCGGGGCGTTTCAGGCGCTCGCCCAATTCATGGCGCGCGTCGAAGCACGGCCGGCGGTGCAGAAGGTGCTCGCCGCGGAAGGCATCAAGTAGCCGCACCACGGCGTGGGTGGCTCCCGCCACCACGCCGCACACCGCCGGCGCGGGCGCGTCGGTGGTGCGGCGTTCCGATGACCTGGCGCCCGACCACGCCATGACGACTCCGTTTCCCACGCTCTTCCTCTCGCACGGCTCGCCGCTGCACGCGCTGCACGCCGGTGTCGCCGGTCGGACCTGGGCTGCGCTCGCGCGCGCGCTGCCGAAGCCGCGGGCGATCCTGATGGCCTCGGCGCACTGGGAAACGTCGCTGCCGCTGCTCACCGGAAGTCGTACGCCGCAGACGGTTCACGATTTCGGCGGCTTCCCGCGCGAGCTGTATGCGCTGAGCTATCCGGCTCCGGGCGCCCCGGAGGTGGCGGCGCGCGCGGTCGACCTCCTGCGCGAGGCCGGGATCACTGCCGGCATCGATGGCTGCCGTGGCCTCGACCACGGTGCTTGGGTTCCGCTCCTGTACATGTATCCGGCGCACGATGTGCCGGTGGTCCAGCTCTCGCTACAGCCGGACCGGGGCGCCGCGCACCACGTGGCGCTCGGCCGTGCGCTGGCGCCGCTCGCCGGTGAAGGCGTGCTCATCGTGGGCTCCGGACACGCGACGCACAATCTGCGCGACTACGCTCGTCATGGTGACGCCGGCGCACCGCTACCGTACGTGAGCGCCTTCACCGACTGGCTCGCCGACTGCGTCGCGACCCACGACGTGGCGTCCCTCGTCGCCTACCGTGAGCTCGCACCGGGCGCCGAGCGTGCGCATCCCAGCGAGGAACACTACCTACCGCTCCTGGTGGCGATCGGCGCGGCGGCGGCCGATGCACGCCCCGAGCGTTTTCTCGCGCATCACCAGGGTGGCGCGCTGGCGATGGACGGCTGGCTCTTTCGGCCCCCGTCGGCGACACGCGTCAAAGCTGCGTGAAGCGCAGCATCTCGCCGGCGACCTCGATGACGTCGCCGTTCGCGAGTGCGCAAGGATCGGTACCGAGCGAGCGGCCGTTCACCCGCGGGTAAACCTCGCCCTCGACGTGCGTCGCGAAGAATCCGTGCGGGCGCCGGGTGAGGACGACGACGCCGATGCCCGGGATTCCGAAGGTGTCCACCACCCGTTCGAGCGTGCGCTGGCTCCCGCGATGCGGCCCGCCCAGCCACTCGACACGCCCCACCGGGAAGCGCGTGTTCGCCGCGCGCAGCGAAGGCACCGCGGCAGGCGGGGCGGCACCGGCGTCACCGACCACCCGATCGAGGCCCGGAATCAGCATCGTCCGCTCGAGCTCGAGCGGCGACGAGGCCCGCGCATCGAGGTACTTCAGGCGGTGATCACCAACGTCGGCGACGTCGCCGTGCTGCAGGATGCGGCGCGTGCACGGCGTCCCGTTGACCGTGACCGAGCCGTCGACGGCAGCCTCCAGGATGTAATCGTGGCCGACCACGACGACCCGCGAGTGCACCGCACCGACCCGCGGATCGTCGACGACGAGATCGCTCGTCGGATCGCGGCCGATCGTCAGCGGTGTCGCATCGAGGAAGCGCTGATCGGTGATGGCGCCATCACGGGAGAGGACGAGTTTCGCCATGCCGCCTACCTGCCCCGCCACGTGGCGAGGATGCGCCGCAGCCGCCGCCACACGCCCGGCGGCGTCGCCGCGAACGGCGCACGCACCCGTGCCAGGATCACCGAGACGTTGTCGAGCCCGCCGTTGTCCTTGGCCGCTTGCACGAGATGCTGTGCGGCGAGCGGCAAGTTGGCGGCGAGCTTGGTCACGATGAGCTCGATGTCGGCATCGTCGACGAGATCGTTGAGGCCATCCGAGCACAGCAGGTAGACGTCGCCGGGCTGCACGGGCTCGCTTGCCAGGTGCGCGCGTACCTCCGCCTCGATGCCGAGGGCGCGCGTCACCAGGCTGCGATTGTGCGAGTGGCGCGCCTCGTCGGCGGAGATGACGCCGAGATCGACCTGGTCGCGCAGCAACGAATCGTCGCGGGTGAGCAGCGACAGCGTATCGTCGCGCAGCCGATAGATGCGCGAATCGCCGACGTGCGCGTAGGCGACGCCATTGTCGTGAAAGATCGCGCAGGCGAGCGTCGTCCCCATCCCGCGGTAACGGGCCTCGGCGCGTCCCGCGTCGTGGATCGCTGCATTGGCGCGCTCGATGCTCCGGGCGAGCACGGTGAGCGGCTGACGCTCGCGATCGCGGGTATCGAATGCCGGCACCGCGGCGCGCACAGTCGCGAAGATCGTGTCGGTGGCCATGACGCTCGCCACCTCCCCCGCCCGGTGCCCGCCCATCCCGTCGGCGAGCACGACGATGCCCGCGCCGGCGTCGACCCCGAGGCTGTCCTCGTTGTACTGGCGAACGTTGCCGACGTCGGTGAGCGCTGCGACTTCGAGGAAATCACCCATGGCGGTGCGGCGGATGGCTCGGGGTCGACGGAGTGAAAGGCAGGCGGCGTAGCGGCTGGCGCCGGGCGGGGCCGGCGGCGGCACGCAGTATTGCACGCGCGCCCGTCGGTACGCAGCACGCAGCGCACGGTAACACGCGAGTCTTTGGCACAATCGCAACTGCGCCACCCGTCCGCGCCCATGACCGCCGCCCCCACCGCTCCCCGCCGCATGCTCGGGCGTTACGAAATCCTGGACGAGATCGCCCAGGGTGCGATGGGCGTCGTCTACAAGGCACGCGACCCGCTGATCGATCGCATCGTCGCCATCAAGACGATCACCCTCGGCCTCTCCGACGCCGAGACCGAGGCGTACGAGCGACGCTTCTTCCGTGAAGCGAAGTCGGCGGGGCGTCTCAACCACCCCAACGTCGTCACCATCTTCGACGTCGGCAAGAGCGACGACGTCGCCTACATCGCGATGGAGTTCCTCGACGGCCAGTCGTTGCGGGAGATCCTCGACTCGGGTGTCGTGCTGCCGACGCAGCGCATCGCCGAGATCGCGGCGGCGGTGGCCGAAGGCCTTGCCTTCGCGCACGAGAGCGGGATCGTCCACCGCGACGTGAAGCCAGCCAACATCATGGTGCTCGCCAGCGGCGCGGTGAAGATCACCGATTTCGGTATCGCCCTCCTGCCGACGGGAACCCGGACGCTCGCCGGGAACGCCTTCGGCTCGCCACGCTACACCTCGCCCGAGCAGGTCATGGGCAGGACGGTCGATGGCCGTTCCGACATCTTCTCGTTGGGCGCGACGCTCTACGAGATGCTCACCGGCGCGTCGCCATTCCAGGGCGGCGATCTCAACACCATACTCAACCAGGTCTTGAGCGAGCCGACCCCGCCGCCGTCGAGCCGCAATCCGCAGATTCCCTGGGCCTTCGACCACATCGTCGGCAAGGCGCTCGCGAAGGATCCCGCCGACCGCTACCAGACGGCAGGCGAACTCGCCGCCGACCTGCGTCGATTCGATACCGTCGAACTCGCCACGCCGGGCCCCGGTCCGCTGCCCGCACTCGAGCACCCGACCGTCCCGTTCACGCGCGCCGATCTCGCGCCGCTCGCCGAGGCGCCGCTCGAACCGGCAGCATCCGATACCGACGCGTCGGTCGTGCCGGCGACCTCCGGTGCTGCTGCCGGGACAGCCCGGGCGCCGGCATCGTCCGCGGCCGTTCCGTGGTGGAAGCGGCGCGTGGTCCTCGGCGGCGCACTTGCCGCCGCGGTGATCGCGATCGCGATGATCGCCGTCGGGCCGGGCGGCCGCGACCGCCCGCCGCCGCGGGGGGGCACCGACGCGGCCGCACCGACCCAATCGATGCGCGCGATCGGCACCGTTTCGCCGACCACCCCGGCGCCGACCGCTCCCGTGACCGACGGGCCGCCGGCCGGTGACCTGGCGAGCGCCCGGCCTGTCGCTGCGCCGCCTGTCGCTGCGCCGCCTGCCGCTGCGCCGCCTGTCGCTGCGCCGCCTGTAGCTGCGCCGCCTGCCGCTGCGCCGCCTGCCGCTGCGCCGCCTGCCGCTGCGCCGCCTGCCGCTGCGCCGCCTGCCGCTGCGCCGGCAAAGCCCATGGCGCGCGTCACCTTCGCCATCACGCCATGGGGCGAGATCCACGTCGACGGGCGCCGGCGCGGCATCGCGCCCCCGTTGCAGGAGCTGCGTCTGCCCCCCGGCAAGCACCTGATCGAGGTGCGCAACGCCACGTTCCCGCCACATCGTGAGACCATCGACGTCGGCCCCAACGACGTGGTCCGCATTCGCCACAAGTTCCAATGAACGGCCTCACCAACTTGGCTTGCCGCGCTGCGCTCGCCACGGCGCTCGCGCTACTCGCCGCATGCGCCACCCCGCCGCCGCCGGAACCCGCCCCGACCGCGGCACCAATCGCGCCCCCGGTGGCGCCGGCCAGCACTGCACCGCCCCCCGCACCACCGCCACCCCCGCCACCCAGCGCGACGGACGAGCTCGCCGTAGGCATCAAGAGCTACGACGACGGCGATTACAAGGCGGCTGCCCTGCACCTGCAAGCCGCGCTGGACATGGGGCTCGATCGCGCGAGCGACCGTGCGCAGGCGCACAAGTACCGGGCGTTCATGGCGTGCGTCACCGGTCGCGAGCGACCCTGTCGCGACGAATTCCACAGTGTCCTCGAAGCCGATCCGGACTTCGCCCTCGCCCCTGCCGAAGCGACGCACCCGGTGTGGCCCAAGGTTCTGGCGAGTGTGAAGACGGAGATGGCCCGGGCCGCCGCCCGCAAGGCACCGGCGAAGGGAACACCCCCGAAGAGCGCACCCCCGAAGAGCGCACCCGCGAAGAGCGCGCCGGCAACGCCGGCGGCACCCGCCGGCGGCGCGCCGCCGGCTGTCCGCTGAGCCACCCTCCCCCCACGCTCGCGTTGCTCGCTGCCCGCAAAGAGGGGCAGTCACCGGCATGGGGCGGCCCGGCGCCGTCGAACGACCGCGCCGCGCGAGGGCGCGGCTGGCCAATCCGGGAGCGGCGACTGAGCGGCCCCGGTGGCGCTCAGTCGGACTTCAGGCGATGGTGGCCACCGCCCGTGCCGCAAGCACGGGAATCAGGTGGGCGCGGTACTCGGCTGACCCGTGGAGGTCGCTGTTGAGGCCGGTCGCCGGCATCTTGACCGCCTTGGCGGCATCCGCGGTGAAGCTCTTCGTCAACGCATCCTCGATCGCCTTGGCGCGGAAGACCGACGCACCGGCGCCGGTGACCGCGACCCGCACGCCGCTCGCAGTCTGCGCGACGAACACCCCGACGAGCGCGAAGCGCGACGCCGGCTGGGCGAACTTGACGTACGCCGCCTTCGTGGGGATCGGAAAGCTCACCTGGGTGACGAGTTCACCGTCGCCCAATGCGGTCTCGTAGAGCCCCTTGAAGAAATCGTCGGCGGCGATCGTCCGCTGGTGGGTGTGGACAGTGGCGCCGAGTCCGAGGACGCCGGCCGGATAGCAGGCCGCCGGATCGTTGTTGGCGAGCGAACCGCCCAGCGTACCCATGTTGCGGACCTGGCGATCGCCGATGCCTTCGGCCAACGCCGCCAGCGCCGGAATGGCGCTACGCACCTCGGCCGAAGCCGCGACCTCGGCGTGCCGGGTCATGGCGCCGATGACGAGCGCGTTGCCGTCGCGCCGGATGCCCTTCAACTCGGCAATGCCGGCCAAGTCGACGAGCGTGCCGGGCTGCGCGAGGCGAAGCTTCATCGCTGCGACAAGGCTTTGCCCGCCCGCCAGTGCGCGGCCTCCCGTTTGCGCGATGAGCGCCGCCGCGCCCGCCACCGAATCGGCCTTCTTGATCTCGAAGCTGTACATGATCGTGTTCCCCTCTACGCCGTCGCCACAGCGCCGGATTTGGCCGCCTGGATCGCCTGCCACACGCGGTGCGGCGAGGCCGGCATCTGGATGTCCTTGACCCCGACCGCGGCAAGCGCGTCGAGCACGGCGTTGATCAGCGCCGGCGGCGCGCCGATCGCCCCCGCCTCGCCGCAGCCCTTGGCGCCCAGCGGATTGTGCGTGCACGGCGTGACCTTGGTGCCGACCTTGAACGTCGGCAGGTCGTCGGCGCGCGGCAGCGCGTAGTCCATGAGGCTGCCGGAGACGAGCTGCCCGCTGCCCCGGTCGTACACGCAGTGCTCGAGGAGCGCCTGGCCGAGCCCCTGGGCGAGTCCACCGTGCACCTGCCCCTCGACGATCATCGGATTGATGATGTTGCCGAAGTCGTCGCACGCGGCAAAGGCGACGACTTCGGTGACGCCAGTCTCCGGATCGATCTCGACCTCGCAGATGTGCGTGCCGGCGGGATACGTGAAGTTGGTCGGATCGTAGAACGCGGTCTCGTCGAGGCCGGGCTCGAGCTTGTCGAGCGGATAGTTATGCGGCACGTAGGCGGCGAGCGCCACCTCGCCGAACGCCTTGCTGCGATCGGTGCCGGCCACCGTGAACTTGCCGTCGGCGAACTCGATGTCGGCTTCGGCGGCCTCGAGGAGGTGCGCCGCGATCTTCTTGCCCTTGGCGACGATCTTGTCGAGCGCCTTCACGATCGCCGTGCCGCCGACCGCGAGCGAGCGCGAGCCGTACGTTCCCATCCCGAACGGAATCCGCCCGGTGTCGCCGTGCACGATCTCGACGGTGCCGATGTCGATGCCGAGCCGCCCGGCGACGATCTGCGCGAAGGTCGTCTCGTGCCCCTGGCCGTGGCTGTGCGAACCGGTGAACACGGTCACGCCGCCGGTCGGATTGACGCGCACCTGGCCGGCCTCGTAGAGGCCCGCCCGCGCGCCGAGCGCGCCGGCGATGTTCGACGGCGCGAGCCCGCAGGCCTCGATGTACGACGAGTAGCCAAGGCCGCGCAGCTTGCCGCGCCGCGCCGCTTCGGCCTTGCGCGCGGCGAAGCCGGCGACGTCGGCCAACCGCATCGCCTCGTCGAGCGTCGCGTCGTAGTTGCCGGTGTCGTAGGTGAGCGCCACCGGCGTCGCGTACGGGAAGGTGCGGATGAAGTTGCGGCGGCGGATCTCGTCCTGCGCGATGCCGAGGTCGACGCCGACCTGGTTCACCACGCGCTCGACGACGTAGGTGGCTTCCGGCCGCCCGGCGCCACGATACGCGTCGACCGGCACCGTATTGGTGAACACCGCGGTCACCTCGCAGTGGATCGCCGGGGTCGCGTACTGCCCGGCGAGCAGCGTCGCGTAGAGGATCGTCGGGATGCACGACGCGAACGTGGAGAGGTACGCACCGACATTGGCGGTCGTCGTCACCCGCAGCGCGAGGAACTTGCCGTCCTTGTCGACCGCCATCTCGGCGTGCGTGACGTGATCGCGCCCGTGCGCATCGGAGATGAACGACTCGCTGCGCTCGGCCGCCCAGCGCAGCGGACGCCGGACATGCTTGCTCGCCCACACCATCGCCGTCTCTTCGGCGTACAGGTAGATCTTGGAGCCGAAGCCGCCACCGACGTCCGGGGCGATGACGCGCACCTTGGTCTCCGGCAGACCCAGCACGAAGGCGGTCATGAGCAGCCGCTCGACGTGCGGATTCTGGCTCGTCACGTACAGCGTGTACGACTCGTCGGCGCGGCTGTACGCGGCGACCGCGGCGCGCGGCTCGATGGCGTTGGGGACGAGCCGGTTGTTGACGATGTCGACCTTGGCGACGTGGTGCGCCTTGGCGAACGCGGCGTCGACCGCCGCCTGGTCGCCCAGCGCCCAGGTGTAGCAGCGGTTGCCCGGCGCCTCGTCGTGGATCTGCGGCGCACCGGGCTTCAGCGCATCGACGACGTTGACCACCGACGGCAGGACCTCGTAGTCGACGACGACGAGCTCGGCCGCATCCTTCGCCTGATGGAGCGTTTCGGCGACGATCATCGCCACCGGGTCGCCGACGTGGCGCACCTTGCCCTTGGCGAGCACCGGATGCGGCGGCTCGTTCATCGGCTTGCCGTCGGTGCCGGTGATGAGCCAGCCGCACGGCAGGCCGTTGACGCCGACGAGGTCGTCGCCCGTGTAGATCGCGACCACCCCCGGCGCCGCCTTCGCGTCTTGGCTGTCGATACCGCGGATCTTCGCGTGCGCGTGCGGCGAGCGCAGGAAGTACGCATACGTCTCGCGCGCCATGGTCACGTCGTCGGTGTACTGCCCGGCGCCGGTCAAGAAGCGCTGGTCCTCACGACGGCGCACCGCCTGGCCGATCGGCCCCATCTCGTTTGCACCCATGTCGCGCCTCCTTATTTCGCCATCGCGGCCGCGCCCGTCTGCACGGCCTTGACGATGTTCTGATAGCCCGTGCAGCGGCAGAAGTTGCCCTCGAGCGCCTCGCGAATCGTGCGCTCGTCCGCGTGCGGGTGATGCGCGACCAAGTCGAGCGCGCCCAGCACCATGCCCGGCGTGCAGAAGCCGCACTGCAGCCCGTGGCATTCCTTGAACGCCGCCTGCATCGGGTGCAGCGTGCCGTCGGCGGCGGCGAGACCCTCGATCGTCGTCACCTTGGCGCCGGCGACTTGCGCGGCCAGCACGTTGCACGACTTGATCGCGCGCCCGTCGACGAGCACGGTGCAGGCGCCGCACTGCGCGGTGTCGCAGCCGACGTGGGTGCCGGTGAGCGCGAGGTCGTGGCGCAGGAACTCGACGAGCAGCGTGCGCTCGTCGACGTTGGCCGTGACGACCTTGCCGTTCACGGTGAGCGAAAGCGGAATGGACACGAAATGATCTCCTCGGGGATGCGCGGCCGCTCGTGGTGTCGGCTCGCCGTCGACAGGCGGGGAACAGCAGGGCGAGGATACTGCGCAACGGCCCCGCGCGGCAATCGTGCGGCGTCCGTGTCGCGACGCAGCATCCCCGCTTCACCGTACGCCGGCACGAGCTTCTGGCACAGTACGGGGTGTGATCCCGATCCCCGGCGCCGCGATTCGACCCCGGCGCCAACGCGCGCCATGAGCCTTGCCACCGATCCCGTCCTGGCGGTGGCCGTACGCGCGGCGCGTGCGGCCGGCAGCATCCTCGTCGACACGGCGCGCGATCTCGCCCGCTTGCCGACCTTCTCGCGCGAGCGCGCCGAGATCGTCGCGGCTGCCGATATGGAGGTCGCGGACACGCTCATCGCGACGATCCGCGGCGCCTTTCCCGAGCACGCGATCCTGGGTGAGGAATCGGGACTCATCACCGGCGCCCGCGAGGGTGGCGGCTATCGCTGGTTCATCGACCCGCTCGACGGCAGTACCAATTTCGCGCACGGCTACCCGGTGTATGCGGTGTCCGTCGCGCTGGTCCACGGGACCGACATCACGCACGCGGTGATCCTCGACCCGGTCGGTGACGAGCTCTACACCGCCGCCAGGGGCAAGGGCGCGGCCTGCAACGACGTGGCGCTGCGGGTGTCGACCTGCGTCGACCTCTCGCGTGCGCTCGTCGCCACCGTGGCGCCGGCGCGCGATGCGCCACAGCTCGCCGCGTACCTGTCCACGTTCGCGGGCCTCTCGCAAACCTGCGCCGGCGTGCGTCTCGCCGGCAGTTGCGCGCTGTCGCTCGCGCAACTCGCGGCCGGGCGCCTCGACGGCTTCTGGATGACCGGACTGCAACCCTGGGACATCGCCGCCGGCGCGCTCGTCGTCCGCGAGGCGGGCGGACGCCTCGGCGACTTCGCCGGCGCGATGCGCTTCCTGCGTACCGGCGAGGTCATCGCCGCCGCGCCGGGGATCTTCAATCCGCTGCGCGAAACGATCGCCGCCGCCCGGACCGCGTAGCGTTCACGCCTGCCAGGGCAGGCGATCGAGATCGACGTTGCCGCCGGTGACGATGACGCCGACGCGCCGGCCGGCGACGGCGAGGCTGCCCTCGAGGATCGCCGCGAACACCACCGCCGACGACGGCTCGATCACGATCTTCGCCCTCTCCCACACGAGCCGCATCGCGGCGACGATCGCCGCCTCGCTGCAGGTGCCGACGGCGGCGACGTGCGCGCGCAGCGCGTGCAGCGTGCGCGGCGCGAGCGACGAACGCAGCCCGTCGGCGATCGTCGTCGTCGCGGCGAGCGGCTCGATGCGCCCGCTCGCGAAGCTGCGCGCGGCGTCGTCGGCGTTCGCGGGCTCCGCACCGACCACGGTAATGCCGGGCGCGACGCCACGCGCGGCGATCGCGGTGCCCGAGAGCAGCCCACCGCCACCGATCGGCGCCGCCACGACGTCGAGGTCCGGGCAATCTTCGAGGAGCTCGAGCGCGGCGGTGCCCTGCCCGGCGATCACCGCCGGATCGTCGTACGGATGGACGAGCGTCGCGCCGGTTGCGCGCAAGACCTCCGCGGACACCATCTCGCGCGCCGCGATCGTCGGCGCGCAGAAGTGGACCTGGCCGCCGAAGCTCTCGACGTTGGCCACCTTGATGCGCGCCGCGTTCTCCGGCATCACGATGTGCGCGACGATACCGCGTTGCTGTGCCGCGTAGGCGAGCGCCGCGCCGTGATTGCCCGACGAATGCGTGGCCACCCCGCGTCGCGCCGCCGCTGCGTCGAGGCTTTGCACCGCGTTGCACGCGCCGCGCGCCTTGAAGGCGCCGACCCGCTGCAGGTTCTCGCATTTCAGGTAAACCTGCGCACCCAGCGTCCGGTCGAGTGCCGGCGAATTCAGCACCGGCGTGCGCACGACGTACCGGCGGATGCGCGCGTGCGCGGCGCGAATCGCGGCGAGATCCGGCAACAGCAGGTCGGCGGTGGGTGCGGGTGCGCTCATCGTGGGGTCCCGAGTCGAAGTACGCGGTGTCACAGCGGCAGGCAGGCTTGCGCCACCGGCGCGAACGATCGCCGATGGATCGGGCACGGGCCGTGCCGAGCGAGCGCCGCCAGATGATCGGCGGTGCCGTAACCCTTGTTGCGCGCGAAGCCGTAGCCTGGGTAGGACGCGTCGAGCTCGATCAGGAGCGCGTCGCGCTCCGTCTTGGCGAGGATCGACGCGGCCGAGATCGCGGCGACGTCGCGATCGCCCTTGACGATGGCACGCACCGGGCAAGGCAGCGCCGGACAATGGTTGCCGTCGACGAGTGCCTGCGTCGGCGCCACGGACAGCGCCGCCACCGCGCGTCGCATCGCGAGCAGCGTCGCCCGCAGGATGTCGAGGGTGTCGATCTCCTCCACGTCGGCGCGCGCCACCGCCCAGGCGAGCGCGCGCTCGCGCACCAGCGCGGCCAGCATCTCGCGCCGCCGCGGCGAGAGCGCCTTCGAATCGCGCAGCCCATCGATCGTCCGTGCCGGATCGAGGATCACCGCGGCGGCGAATACCGGACCGGCGAGCGGCCCGCGACCGGCTTCGTCGATCCCGGCGATCAGCACGCGACACCGGCCTGCGCGAGCTCACCGACGATGGCCTCGGCGGCGAGCGCGCCGGTGGCCACGCCGAGTTCGTGCGCGAAGCCCGCGAAGAGCGCCTCTAGCCGGCGACGGGTCACCGTGTCGTCGAAGAGATTCACCGCCGCCTGCGCGAGGTTCTCCGCGCTCGCCGCGTCCTGCAACAATTCGGGAACGACGAAGCGTCCGGCGAGCACGTTGGGAAGTCCGACGTACGGCAGCAGGAGCTTGCGGCGCACGATATAGGCGGTCAGCCGCGATACGCGGTAATAGATCACGTGCGGACAGCGCGCGAGCGCCGCTTCCAGCGTCGCGGTGCCCGACGCGACGAGCCCCACGTCGGCCGCGCGCAGCGCCAGCGCGGCATGGCCGTAGAGGAGCGTGAGCGGCAGGTCGGTGCGCTCGCGCCGGTGCATTTCGGTGGCAAAGGCATCGCGCGTCGCGCGGGTGACGAGCGGGACCAGGAAGCGCGCGTCGGGACGCGCCTCGACGATGCGCGCCGCGGCGTCGAGCAGCACGCCGGCGTGCATCTCGACCTCGGAGAGGCGGCTGCCCGGCAGGAGCGCGAAGACCGGCGCGGTCCCGGGCAGGCGAAGCTGCTCGCGGGTCTCGCGGCGGGTGCCGTGCGTCGCGGCGCGCTGCGCCAGCGGATGGCCCACGTAGGTGACCGGAATGCCCGCCTGCTCGTACAACGGCGGCTCGAAGGGGAACAGCGCGAGCACGCGGTCCACGCTCTCGCCGATCGTGGCGAGTCGCTCCCGGCGCCAGGCCCACACCGACGGACTCACGAAGTGCACCGTGCGCACCCCGGCGCGCTTCAGCTTGCGCTCGAGGCCCAGGTTGAAGTCGGGTGCGTCGACACCGACGAAGAGCGCGACACCGGCCGCGCGCAACCGACGCTTGAGGTCGTGACGGATGCGCAGCAACTCGGGGAGGTGGCGAACGACCTCGGCAAATCCGCGTACCGCGAGCTTCTCGGCCGGGTACCAGGCGGCGCAGCCCGCCGCTTCCATGCGGGGTCCGGCGATGCCCACGAACCGGACCCGCGGGCAACGCGCCCGCACGCCTTCGATGAGCGCCGCCGCGAGTGCGTCACCCGACGCCTCGCCCGCGACGATGCCAATGGTCACCGCGGACGCATCGCCGTTCATCGTCAGCGCCGCCCGTGGCGGCATCGAGCGACGCGGGTGTGGGGGTATTTCATCCGAGACTCCAGGTCCAGATCACAGGAGACGCAGAGGCGCCGAGAAAGAATGCCGTTTCTCCGCGTCTCGGCGTCTCTTCGTGAAGCTTTTCGTCAGCGCCGGTCGTTCATCGCACGATGCCGCGCGGCGCGGCGGCGAGGAACGCCGCCAACGGCGCCACCACCGGCGTAGTGCGCGCCGCCGCGTCAAGGTGCGCGCGCGCCTCCTCGAGCGAGCGGTCCTCGCGGTACAGCGCCTTGTAGGCGCGACGCAGCGCGAGGATATCGTCGGCCGCAAAGCCGCGGCGACGCAGGCCTTCGCTGTTGATGCCGTGCGGCCGCGCCGGATAGCCTTGCACGGTCACGTACGGCGGAACGTCCTGGAGGACGACCGCGAAGGCCGCCAGCATCGCGTGGCTGCCGACCCGGCAGAACTGGTGAACGCCGGCAAACGCGCCCAGCACCGCCCAGTCGCCGACCGTGACGTGGCCCGCGATCTGCGCATTGTTGGAGAACGTGACCCGGCTGCCCACCACGCAGTCGTGGGCGACGTGCGTGTAGGCGAGGAACAGGTTGCCGTCGCCGATCGTCGTGTCCCCACGATCCTGCACGGTGCCGGCATGCACCGTCGCGTACTCGCGAAACGTGTTGTCATTGCCGATCGTCGTCGTGGTCGGCTCGCCGCCGTACTTCCGATCCTGCGCGATCTCGCCGATCGAGGCGAACTGGAAGATGCGGTTGCGTTCGCCCAGGCGGGTGCGGGCGCCGATCACCACGTGCGGACCGAGCACGCTGCCGGCGCCGATCGTCACCTGCGGTCCGATGATCGAGTAGGGGCCCACCTCGACGTCGGCGGCGAGCGTGGCACTCGCATCGACGATGGCGGTGGCATGGACGCGCGTCACGGCGCAGGCGGCTGCGCCGCCGCAGCGGCAGGCTCGCTCGCAAAGACGATCTCCGCCTCTGCCGCGGTCAGCCCGTCGACGCTCGCTCGCATCACGAAGCGGCCCTCCGCCGCCATCTGTGTCTCGAGCGTGAGGATATCGCCAGGGATCACCTGCCGCTTGAAGCGAACCCGGTCGATGCTGCGAATCCCGTGCGGCATCGGTTGCCCCGATTCGAACGCGAGCAGCGTGGAGAGCTGGACGAGAGCCTCGATGATGACTACCCCCGGCATCACCGGATAGCCGGGGAAGTGACCCTGGAAGTGCGGTTCGTTCACCGATACGCACTTGATGCCCTTGGCAGCGACCCCGGGCACGCACTCGTCGACGCGGTCGACGAGAAGCGCCGGGTAGCTGCGCGGCAACGCGCGCAACGCCGCTTCGAATTCGGCCAGCGTCAGCATGGCTCGTCTCCAGGCCCCGCGGCCAATGACGGCACCTGTCCCTCGAGCGCGGCGACGCGACCGGCGAGACGGCGCAAGCGGCGGATCTCGACGATGACGCGGCGCCACTCGTTGAACGGCAGCAGCGGCCCGGCCGAAGCGTAGATGCCCGGCTCGCGGATCGAGCTCGCGACGCCGCTGGCGCCGGCGAGGATCGTGTTGTCGGCGATCGACAAATGGCCGGCGATCATCGACGCACCACCGATACGCACGTTACGGCCGACGACGACACTGCCGGCGATGCCCGTGCAGCCGGCGATCGCCGTGTGTGCGCCGATGCGACAGTTGTGGCCGATCTGGATCTGGTTGTCGAGCTTGACGTCGTCCTCGAGGATGGTGTCGTCGATCGCCCCGCGATCGATCGTCGTGTTGGCGCCGATCTCGCAGTCGGCGCCGACGATGACCCGCCCCACCTGCGGCACCTTGACCCAGCGGCCCTCCGCCTCGGCCATGCCGAAGCCGTCGGCGCCGATCACCACTCCCGCATGCACGACCGTCCGGTCGCCGAGGCGGCACTCGTGATAGATGGTGACGCGCGGCCCGAGGCGCACGTCGTCGCCGAGCGCCGCGTCGTCACCAAGGAAGCACTGCGCGCCGACGACGGCCCGCGCACCGACTCGCGCGCGGGCGCCGATGACCGCGAAGGCGCCAACGTGGGCGGTGGCGTCGATCACCGCCGATGCGTCCACGCGAGCCGTCGCGTCGATGCCCGGGGTGAACGCCGGCGCCGGATGCAGCCACGCGACGCAGCGCGCGAACGCCGCCTGCGGATTGGGGTGCACGAGCCGCGCGCGGGAGGTGGCGTCGACGTCGGTCGGCGCCACGATCACCGCGGCGGCGGCCGTCTTCGCCGCGGCGGGACGCAGGCGCGGCTGCGCGAGGAACGTCACCGCATCGCGCGTGGCGTGCTCGAGCGAACCCACGCGATGCACCACGATCGCGTCGTCGCCGATCACCCGCGCGTCGAGGCGCGCGGCGAGCTCGCTGAGCCGGATTCCGTCGCGAGACATCGCGTCCGAGGCGTACGAAGGGCGTGGGGACGATATGCGGCGGCCAGCGAGCCGCCTACTTGTCCGCGAGCGCCTTGATGACCTTCTCGGTGATGTCGATGCGCGGGCTCGCGTAGACCACCGGGTCCTGGATGATGAGGTCGAACTTCTCGGCCTCGGCGATCTGCTGGATCACCTTGTTGGCGCGCTCCTGAACGCCGGCGAGCTCCTCGTTGCGGCGGATGTTGAGATCCTCGCGGTTCTCGCGCTGCATGCGCTGGAAGTCGCGGGTGAGGTTGGCGAGATCGCGCTCCTTGTTGCGCCGCTCGGATTCCCCCATGGTGGGTCCGTCGCGGTCGAGCAGCGCCTGCAGGTCGCGCACCTGCTTGGCGAGCTTCTGCTGTTCGGCGTCGCGCGCCGAGAATTCCTTCTCGAGGCGCTGCTGCGCACGCTTGGCCGGCGCGGCTTCGCGGAACAATCGCTCGGTGTTGACGAAGCCGATCTTGTAGTCGGCGGCATCGACCACGCCGGTGGCGAGGAGGAGCGCAATGCCGATGGCGGTCGCGATCTGTCTCAAGTCGATTCTCCGGGGACGCGGATCCGCAACGGTCAGAAGACGGAGCCGACCTGGAACTGGAATTTCTGGATCTTGTCCTGCGGGATGTCGTTGAGCGGGAACGCGTAGCTGAACTTGAGCGGGCCGATCGGCGAGTTCCACGCGAGACCGAGGCCGGCCGAGTAGCGGAAGCTCTCGAATTCGGGCTGCAACCCATCCACGTAGATCTGTCCCGCATCCGCGAACGCCGATATCCGCACCGAGCGATCTCCCTTCAGCACGGGGTAGAAGAGCTCCGCATTGCCGACGATCTTCCGCTTGCCCCCGAGCGCGTTCTGGTAGATGTCGCGCGGGCCGAGCGATCCCGACTCATAGCCGCGGACCGATCCGGTGCCGCCCGCATAGAATGCCTTGAAGAACGGCAACGGCTTCCCCTGATACCCATCGCCATAGCCCAAATCCGCCCGGAGCATCAGCACGAAGTCGCCGTATACCGGCCAGAACGCCTGGTTGACGTACTGCATCTTGTAATACGAGAGGTCGCCCATCGGCAACCCCAACTCGAACAGCACGGACTGCAAGCGGCCGAACGTAGGATAGAGGATGTCGTTGCGGGTGTCACGCGACCACCCGGCGGACAGGATGAAGCTGTTCGTCGCATAGCCGAAATCCTGCACGAACTGGTAATAGATCGGCGGGCTGTAGTCGAAGAGGTTCAGCTTCGTGTGCTCGTAGCGGAAACCGACGTTGATCGTGTCGATCTCGGAAACCGGGATGCCGAAGCCGATCGCCGCCCCCTGTGTCGATGACGCGTACTGCGCGATCGCGAGCCCGGTCGGGTCGATGTTCTTGTCGTACAGCTCGAGGGTGCGCGACACGCCGTCGACGGTCCAGTACGGCTCGGTGAAGGTGAGCGAGATCGTGCGGTTGATGCGACTCGTGTTGACCGAGAGCGCCAGCGCGTTGCCGGAGCCGAAGATGTTCTGCTGCGAGACCGCGGCGCTCAGCACGACGCCGTCCGAATTCGAATAGCCCACGCCCGCCATCAGGCTGCCGGTGTTCTTCTCGGTGACCGCCACTTCGACGTCGACCTGGTCCGTGGTGCCGGGAACCGGCGGCGTCTCGACGCTGACGCTGCCTTCCTCGAAATAGCCCAAGCGCCGCACGCGAACCTTCGAGCGCTCGATGCGGGTGCCGTCGTACCACGCGCTCTCCAGCTGGCGCAGTTCGCGGCGGATCACCTCGTCGCGCGTCTTGGGGTTGCCGCTGATGTTGATCTTGCGCACGTACACGCGGCGGCCGGCGTCGACGTAGAGCGTGAAGCCGACGGTGTTGTTGACCCGGTCGATGTCGGGGACCGCGTTGACGTTGGCGAACGCGTAGCCGTCCTGCCCGAGCCGCTCGCTGATCGCCTTCACCGACTGCTGCATCCGGGCGCGGGAAAAGGTGTCGCCGGGCTTGATCGCCAACAACGCCCGCAGCTCGGCGTCCGGCGCCGTGAGCTCACCGGCGATGTTGATCGCCGAGATCGTGAAGCGCTTGCCCTCGGAGATGTTGATCGTGAGGTAGACGTCTTCCTTGTCCGGCGAGATCGAGACCTGCGTCGACTCGATGTTGAACTCGAGGAAGCCCTGATTCTGGTAGAAGCTGCGCAGCGCTTCGAGGTCGGCGGAGAGCTTCTGCTTGCTGTACTGGTCGTTCTTCGTGTACCAGGACAGCCAGTTCGGTGTCGAGAGCGTCATCTCGCGCTTCAACTGCGCCTCGGTGAACGCCTGATTGCCGACGATGTTGATGCGGGCGATGCTCGCGGTCTCGCCCTCGACGATCGTGAAATTGAGCGCAACGCGGTTGCGTTCCTGCGGCGTGACGGTCGTCTGCACGCTCGCCGCGTACTTGCCACGGGTGATGTACTGGCGCTTCAGCTCCTGCTCGGCGCGGTCGAGCGCCGAGCGGTCGAAGATGCGGCCTTCGGTGATCCCGATCTCCTTCAACGCCTTCTTGACGGTGTCGGTGTCGAACTCCTTGTTGCCCACGAAGGTGAGCGAGCTGATCGTGGGTCGCTCCTGCACGCTGACGACGAGGACATCGCCCTGCGCCTCGATGCGCACGTCGCGAAAGAAACCCGTCGCGTAGAGCGCCTTCACCGCCTGCGCGACCTTCTCGTCGTCGACCCGCTCACCAACCTTGATCGGGAGATACGAGAAGATCGTGCCCGCCTCGGTGCGCTGCACGCCGTCGACGCGGATATCGCGTACGGTGAACGGCTCGAACGCGTACGTCGGCGCGCCGAGCGTCGCGGCGAACGTCGCCGCGATCAACGAGGGCAACCATCGACGGCGCGGACGCGCGCGGGAACGTGCGGGCATGGCGTAGGAGAGAGGCGGCGTGGAGCCGTCAGAACAGGCGGGACACGTCATTGAACAGAGCCAGGGCCATCAGCGCGGCGAGCATCGCCATGCCGATACGCTGCCCGACCTCGAAGGCGCGGTCGGAGACAGGGCTCCCCTTGAAAATCTCCGCCAAATAATACAGCAAATGCCCGCCATCGAGTAACGGCACGGGCAACAGATTGAGCACGCCCAGGCTGATGCTGATGAGCGCGAGATAGCCGACGAAAACGGAGAAGCCCGCGTGCGCCGACTGCCCCGCGAAATCCGCCATCGTCAGCGGGCCGCTGATGTTCTTGAGCGACGCCTCGCCGATGAAGATGCGACCGAGCATCTTCAGCGTGAACACGGAGAGCTCCCAGGTCTTGCGCGCGCCCTGCACCAGCGATTCGAGCGGCCCGTAGCGCACGGTCAGCGCCAGCCCGGCCGCGACCGCCGGATCGACCGTGAGCTTGATCCCCGCCATCCCCATCCGCTTGCCACCCTGCTCGGTGGCCTCGGGCGTCACCGTCACGTCGGTCGCGACCCCGCCGCGCTCGATGCGAAAGACCGTCGCGAGGTCCGCGCGCGCCTGCGTGGCGGCGGCGACGTCACCCGGCGAGCGGACCGCCGTGCCGTCGATGGCGAGGATGCGATCGCCGACGGCAAGCCCGGCGCGCGCCGCTGGCTTGTCGGCGATGACCTCGGCGACGAGTGGCGCGCCGAGATCGCTGCGCAAGCCCAGGGCCGCTGGCGCGTTGCCCTCCCAGTCGGCGACCGTGAGCCGTGACAGGTCGAGGCGACGCGCCACCGGCGGATCACCGGCATGTGGCCCGGCCCGCTCGACCGACAGCGTCGCCCGGTCGTGGCCCTGCGCCCTCATCAACCGCCAGCGCAGGTCCTGCCAGCTCCGCACCGGTTCGCCGTCGA
Organism: Burkholderiales bacterium; assembly: GCA_020852555.1. Lineage (GTDB taxonomy): Bacteria > Pseudomonadota > Gammaproteobacteria > Burkholderiales > Casimicrobiaceae > VBCG01. Next base: position 12,601 of record JADZAQ010000008.1, on the reverse strand, counting down.
CAGCGACCACGAGATCGCCTGCCTCGATCCCCGCCGCGGCAGCGGCGGTCCCCGGCGCCGGCGTCGCGAGCAGCGCCCGCTGGCCGGGCACGCCGGCCATGTAGGTTCCGGCGAAGAGCACGACGGCGAGCAACAGGTTGGCGATGGGTCCGGCGGCGACGATGGCGATGCGCTTGCCCACGCTCTGCCGATTGAAGGCGCGTGACAACTCGCCACGCGCGACGTCGCCCTCGCGCTCGTCGAGCATCTTCACGTAGCCGCCGAGCGGTATCGCCGACAGCGCCCATTCGGTGCCGTCCCGGCCCCAGCGCCGCACCGCGATCGCGCGGCCGAAGCCCACCGAGAAGCGCAGCACCTTCACGCCGGCGAGGCGCGCGACGAGATAGTGGCCGAACTCGTGGAAGACGACGAGGACGCCCAGCGTCACGAGGAAGGCCAGCAGCTTGTAGGCGATCTCGATCATGCCGTTACTGTACCTTGATCGACCCGCGTGGCGATGAAGCGGCGCGCCTCGTCGCGCGCCCTGGCGTCGGCCTCGTGGACGTCGTCGATGGTCGCGATCGCCGTCGTCGGAACGGCCGCGAGCACGTGCGTGCAGGTCGCCGCGATGTCGGTGAAGCGCAGGCGGCCGGCGAGAAAAGCAGCGACCGCGATCTCGTTGGCGGCGTTGAGGAGCGCCGCGGCAGTGCCGCCGGCGCGCAACGCGTCGTAGGCGAGCGCGAGGCACGGGAAGCGCCGCAGGTCGGGTGACTCGAACGACAGCGTCGCGAGGCGTGCCAGATCGAGCGCGGGCACCGGCGCGGTGATGCGTTCGGGGTAGGCGAGCGCCTGCGTGATCGGCGTGCGCATGTCGGGATGGCCCAGTTGCGCGAGCACCGACCCGTCGGTGTAGTCGACGAGCGAATGGACGATGCTCTGCGGATGGATGACCACCTCGATGGCGTCGGCGGCGACGCCGAAGAGCCAGTGCGCCTCGATGACCTCGAGCCCCTTGTTCATCATGGTCGCCGAATCGACCGAGATCTTGCGACCCATCGCCCAGTTGGGGTGCGCGCACGCCTGGTCGGGCGTCACCTGCTCGAGGTCGGCCGCCGGCCAGGCGCGAAACGGACCTCCGGACGCGGTGAGCAGAATGCGCCGCACGCCCGCCGTTGCCGGATCGCGCGCATACGCTGCCGGCAGGCACTGGAAGATCGCGTTGTGCTCGCTGTCGATCGGCAACAGCGTGGCGCCGCCGTCGCGCACGGCATCCATGAACAGGGCGCCACCCAGAACCAGCGCCTCCTTGTTGGCGAGGAGGATCCGCTTGCCGGCGCGCGCCGCAGCGAGCGTCGAGGCGAGTCCCGCCGCGCCGACGATCGCCGCCAGCACCGTGTCGGCCTCGGCGAGGCTCGCGATCGCGACGAGGCCCGCTGCTCCCGCGAGGACCGTGGTCGGCAGTCCGTCGGCGGCGAGTTCGGCGCCGAGCGCTTGCGCGGCCGTGGCATCGCCCAGCGCGGCGTACCGCGGTCGGAAACGCCGGCACACTTGGGCGAGCTTGCGCACATTCGTGTGCGCCGCCACCGCCGTCACCTCGAAACGATCCGGGTGGCGCGCGATCACGTCGAGCGTCGCGTCGCCGATCGATCCCGTCGCCCCGAGAACGCACACGCGACGAATCGCGCGGCCGGTCGCACCGGTGGCTGCCGGCGCCTGCCGGGGCGACGCGCCGACGACGCTCATCGCGCGGCCGACCCGAGGAACTGCAGCGCGGCAATCGCCGCCACCGGCATCGCCGCGAGCAGCGCGTCGATGCGATCGAGGACGCCGCCGTGGCCGGGCAGCACGGCGCCGCTATCCTTGACGCCGGCCTGCCGCTTCATGAGCGACTCGAAGAGGTCACCGATCACCGACACGCAGGCCAGCAAGAGAACGAAGAGTACGAAGCCGATGACGGTCGCGGCGCCGATCGCCGGCCGGAACGATGCGGCCCCGGCGTAGGGGACGAGCACGAGCGCATAGACCGCGACCGCCACCCAGGCGCCGATCACCCCTTCCCAGGTCTTGCCCGGACTCACCAATGGCGCGAGCTTGTGCCGCCCGAAGGCGCGGCCGGCAAAATACGCGGCGGTGTCGGCGATCCACACCACCGCCATCGCAGCCAGCGCGAGCCAGGGGGAATGACGGCGCAACTCGACCAGCGCCACCCAGGTGGCGACCAGGATCACGACGCCGAGCAGCGCCATCGGAACCCGTGCCTGCGTCGACCAACGCCCGGCGACCCACAGCGGCGCGACGAAGATCCAGAACACGCTCGCGAGGAACAGGATGCCGTGCGCGTACGCCTGTGCCGCGCCGCGATCCGGATAGAAGAGCAGCGCGAGCGCCAGCAACAGCGTGGCGAGCACGAACGCCGTGTGCAGCGGCGGCGGAAAGGTTGCGAGCCGTGCCCATTCGTGCGCGGCCCACCCCACGACCACGAGCAGGACGAGCGCCCACGGCAGCGGCGCGAGCAGGAACAGCGCCGCGAGCACTCCCGGAACGAGGACCAGCGCCGTGACGATCCGCGTCTTGAGCATCCGCCGGTCGCGCCTTAGGTCACCTGCGGCTGCACGATCCGCTGCGCGGCCTGCAACTGATCACTGGTCCGCCCGAAACGCCGTTCGCGGGAGCGGTACGAGGCCAGCGCATCCTCGAGCGCAGCGGCATCGAAGTCGGGCCAGAGCAGGTCGGTGAAGTAGAGCTCGGTGTAGGCGAGTTGCCAGAGGAGGAAGTTGGAGATCCGCTGCTCGCCGCCGGTGCGGATGAAAAGGTCGGGTTCGGGCGCGTAGCTCATCGCGAGATACGGCGTCAACGCATCGGCGGCGAGTGGCGGCGCCCCCGGCAGCGCGGCCTGCGGGTGCGCCGCGAAATAGCGCTGCGCCGCGTCGGCGATGTCCTGGCGCCCGCCGTAGTTGGCCGCGATGGTCAGCGTGAGCCGCGTGTTGGCGGCGGTGAGTGCTTCACCGTCGCGGATGAGTTCGCGGATCCGCGGCGAGAAGCGGGCGAGATCGCCGACGATGCGCAGGCGGATACCGTTCGCGTGGAGCTTTGCCACCTCCTGCTCGAGCGCGCGCAGGAAGAGGTCCATGAGGATCGACACCTCCTCCGGCGGGCGGCGCCAGTTTTCGCTCGAGAAGGCGAACAGCGTCAGGTATTCGATGCCGGTGGCGACCGCCGCCTTGATCGCACCGCGCACTGCCTCGACGCCGCGCCGGTGCCCGGCCACGCGCGGCATCCGTCGCTGCCGCGCCCAGCGCCCGTTGCCGTCCATGATGATGGCGACGTGCCGCGGCACCGCCCCGGTGGCCGGCACGCCGTGCGTCGAACTCGTGAACACGCTCGCCCTGCTCTCGCTCGGTTCAGATCGCGAGGAGGTCGGCTTCCTTGGCGGCCAGCACCTTGTCGATCTCGGCGATATAGCGATCGGTGAGCTTCTGCAGGTCGGCGAGCGCGTGGCGCTCGTCGTCCTCGGAGACCTGCTTGTCCTTGAGCAGCTTCTTCAGGTGCTCGTTGGCGTCACGCCGGATGTTGCGCACCGCCACGCGTGCCGCCTCGGCCTCCTTGTGCACCACCTTGGTCAGATCGCGGCGGCGCTCCTCGGTGAGCGCCGGCATCGGAATGCGAATCACGTCGCCGGTGGTCGCCGGGTTGAGGCCCAGGTCCGATTCGCGGATGGCCTTCTCGACGACCGGGATCATCTTCTTCTCCCAGGGCTGGACGGTGATCGTCCGCGCATCGGCAAGCGACACGCCCGCGACCTGGCTGAGCGGCATCGACGATCCGTAGTAGTCGACGTGGATGTGATCGAGCAGCCCGGTGTGTGCGCGCCCGGTCCGGACCTTGCCGAGATCGACCTTGAGCGCCTCGACCGATTTCCCCATCTTCTGCTCGGCCGCCTTCTTCACGTCGTTGATCATGATTCCTCCGGCAAGTTCAGCAGTGGACGAGCGTGCCCTCGTCCTCGCCCATCACGACGCGCTTCAACGCGCCGGGAACGAAGATCGAGAACACCTTGAGCAGCATGTTCTGGTCGCGGCACAGCGCGAGCGCGGTGGCATCCATCACCTTGAGATTCTTGACGATCGCCTCGTCGAACGTGAGCTCGGGATAGCGGCGCGCGGTGCGGTCCTGCATGGGGTCGGCGGTATACACCCCGTCGACCTTGGTCGCCTTGAGCACGATGTCGACCCCCATCTCGCGCCCGCGCAGCGCCGCCGCCGTGTCGGTCGTGAAGAACGGGTTCCCGGTGCCGGCGGCGAAGATCACCACGCGGCCCTCCTGGAGGTGGCGCAGGGCCCGGCCACGGATGTAAGGCTCGGCGACCTGATCGATGCGCAGCGCCGACTGGACGCGCGATTCGACGCCGGCCCGACGCAGCGCGTCTTGCAGCGCGAGCGCGTTCATCAGCGTGGCGAGCATCCCCATGTAGTCGGCCGTGGCGCGATCCATGCCCGCGGCACCGGGGGCGACACCGCGGAAGATGTTGCCGCCGCCGATGACGATCGCGATGCGCACGCCGGCGCGCAGGACCTCGGCGATCTCGGCGACGATGCGGTCGATCGTCGCGCGCTCGATGCCGTAGCTCGCCTCGCCCATCAGCGCCTCGCCCGAGAGCTTGAGCAGGATCCGCCGGTACGCCGGTCCGGAAGCGGATGCAGCCGTTGCCGCTGGCATGCCGGCGGGCGCCGCGATGACCTCGACCGACGCCGCAGTGGGCGGATTCATGAACGCTCCTCGAACGCTTCGCTACTCGCTGGGCTTCGCCGGCGCGCCGCATCGGTCCGCCGCGCGCCGCCACCCGCACGACGCATCTGCCGACCGCCCGCGCGGCGCCGGACGCTGCGTTGCGCTACGCCTTCGCCATCGCCGCAACCTCCGCGGCGAAGTCGTCCTTTCGCTTCTCGATGCCCTCGCCCACGACGTACAGCGTGAACGACCGCACCGTGGCCCCCTTGGCCTTGAGATGCTTCTCGACCGTGTCGTCGGGATTCTTGACGAAAGGCTGCCCCAGCAGCGTGACTTCGGCCAGGAACTTGTTGATCCGGCCCTCGACCATCTTCGCGACGATATCCGCCGGCTTGCCGCTCTCCGCCGCCTGCGCGGTGTAGATGGCACGCTCCTTCTCGATGACGTCGGGCGCGACGTCGGCGCGCGATACGGCGACCGGCCGGGTGGCACCGGGAGCCGCGCCGGCCGCCACGTGCATCGCGACGTCCTTGCCGACGGCGGCATCGCCACCGGAGAAATCGACCGTCACGCCGATTCGCGCGCCGCCGTGCAGGTACTGCGCGAGGCTGCCCGTCGTCGTGAAACGCTCGAAGCGGCGCAGCGAGATGTTCTCACCCAGCTTTTGCACCAGCGCCTGACGCGCCGACTCCACCGTACCACCGGCGAGCGGCAACGCCCCCAAGGCGGCGATGTCCGCCGGCGCCTGTGCCGCGATGACCTCGGCGACCTCGCGCGCGAAACGCGCGAAATCCTCGTTGCGGGCGACGAAGTCCGTCTCGCAGTTGATCTCGACCATCGCGCCGGACTTGCCGTCCGCCGCGAGATACGCGCCGACGACGCCTTCCGACGCCACGCGCGCCGCGGCTTTCGACGCCCGCGCCCCGCTCTTGATGCGCAGGAGTTCCTCGGCCTTGGCGAGATCGCCGCCGGCCTCGGTGAGCGCCTTCTTGCACTCCATCATGCCCAGACCCGTGCGCTGGCGCAGGTCCATCACCATGCTTGCGGAGATTTCCGCCATCTTGCTACCTCGTCGTTCGTTACGATCGGAGCCCGTTGCCGGACCCCGCGAAGATCGGCCGCCACCGGCGGCCTGACGCGTGGGGTGCTCGCGGGCGTACCCTACGCCATTACGCGGTCGCCTCGTCGTGCACCTCGACGAACTCGTCGCCCGCGGCGACGATTTCCTGCATCACCGTGCTCTTGCCTTCGAGCACCGCGTCGGCGACCCCGCGCGCATACAGGCGAATGGCCCGGCTCGAGTCGTCGTTGCCCGGAATCACGTAGGCGATGCCGTCCGGCGAGTGATTGGTGTCGACGACGCCGACGATCGGGATGCCGAGCTTCTTCGCCTCGGTGACGGCGATCTTGTGATAGCCCACGTCGACGACGAACATGGTGTCCGGCAGCGCGGTCATGTCCTTGATGCCGCCCAGGCTCTTGACGAGCTTGTCGAGCTCGCGCTGGTGCGACAGCGCCTCGCGCTTGGTCATCCGCTCGAAGGTACCGTCGGCGACCATCTGCTCCAGGTCCTTCAACCGCTTGATCGACGCCTTCACCGTCTTGAAATTGGTCAGCATGCCGCCCAGCCAGCGATGATCGACGTACGGCATTCCGGCGCGCCGCGCCTCCTCGGCAACGATGTCGCGCGCCTGGCGCTTGGTGCCGACGAAGAGAACGGTGCCGCGATTGGCCGCGAGTTGCCGCACGTACTTCATGGCATCCTGATACATCTGCATCGTCTTTTCGAGATTGACGATGTGGATCTTGTTGCGCTGGCCGAAGATGTAGTCCGCCATCTTCGGGTTCCAGTAACGGGTCTGGTGGCCGAAGTGAACCCCGGCTTCCAGCATTTGACGCATCGTGACCGACATTGCGACTGCTCCTTGAGGTTGGCCTCCATCCGCGCCGTGATCCCCGCGGCGAGCGCCGGGGGACACCTCAATGACCGCGGATGTGCGGGTTGCCGATCGTCCAAACGGTGCCGGCGCGCCGTGGCGCAGCGGACCCGCTGATCTTGCCGCCCGGCCGGAGTGGTTCCGACGTCGTCGATTCGACGGGCGCGATCGGGTTAACTCGATATTCTAGCAGGTTCTCGGCGGGCTCCGTACTGGCGCGGGTACCGGCGGAGCGCGGCCGACAATCGCGGGAAGCGACCGACGTCGGTCGCGCCGGCGCAGCCGCCGATCGGCGCAGCGGCAGGTCGCCGTGCGCCGGTGGCCTTGCCAGCGCAACCTGGCGGCCGCACTGTACAGTGGTCCCTCGCACGCCTTCGCTGCCGATGACTCCTCACCCCTCCCCGTCCACCGCCCCCGACTTCGTCGCCGTGCTCGACCACGTCGCCGCGATCGGCTTCGACGGCGCGGATGCCGCGACCTTCCTGCACGGGCAGTTGTCGACCGACGTCATCGCGATGCCGGTCGGTGCGGTGGCGCTGACCACGTACAACTCGCCGAAGGGGCGGGTGCTCGCCACCCTCGTGCTGCTCCGGCGCGACACCGACTCGTTCGTGGCGATCGTCGCCGCCGACCTCGCGGCGGCGCTGCGCAAACGGCTCGCCATGTTCGTGCTGCGCGCCAAGGTGACCGTACGCGACAGCGGCGCCGACGCGGTGCTGCTTGGCGTGGGTGGCGACGGCGCCGCGGCCGCGCTCGCGGCGACGCTCGGCAAGCGGCTCGTCCCCGGCCGAGGTGCGGTCACCCCCGACGGCGACGTCCTGGGCTTGCCCGATGGACGAACGCTCGTCATCGCTCGCGCCACGACGGGCGCCGATCTGCGCTCGCGCCTCGCCCTGCCGGCGGCGCCCGCGGCGGCGTTCGATCTCCTCGGCATCCGCGCCGGGGTGCCCTGGGTAACCCTCGCCACGCAGGACCGCTTCGTGCTGCAGGCGCTCAACGGTGATCTCCTGGACGCGGTGAACTTTCGCAAAGGCTGCTACCCGGGCCAGGAAATCGTCGCCCGCATGCAGTATCTGGGCCGGCTCAAGGAACGGCTGTTTGCCTTTGCCACCGCGGCCGCGCCGCCGGCGGCGGGCACGCCGCTGTACTCGGACGACGTCCCGGAACCGGCGCAGGGCACCGTCGTCAACGCCGCCGCGGTCGGTGACGGCAGCGAGTTCCTCGCGGTCGTGCACTACGCTGCCGCGATGGCCGGCACGCTCCGCCTGGGCGCGCCCGACGGTGCTGCCGTGGTGAGGCGCGACCTGCCGTACGCGATCCCGGCGCCGGTGGCGCCGCCGCGGGTCAAGCTGTAGGCCGTCGCCATGTGCCTCGCGGTCATCGCGCTCGCGGCGCACCCGCGCTATACGCTGGTCCTCGCCACCAACCGCGACGAGTTCTATGCGCGACCGGCGACGCCGGCCGCCTGGGGGACCGACGGAGTCTTTGCCGGGATCCTCGCCGGCCGCGATCAGGAGGCCGGCGGGACCTGGCTCGGTGTCGATCGGCGCGGTCGCGTCGCCTTCGTCACCAACGTGCGCCAGGGTACCGGGCGCGATCCCCGCGCCCGCTCGCGTGGCGAACTCGCGCCCCGCTTGCTGCGTTCGCCCCTGCCGCTCACCGCGGCGCTCACCGCCATCGCGCACGAGGGCGCGGCGTACAACGGCTTCAACCTGCTCGCGGCCGATGCCACGGGCGCGGGCTGGACGTCGAACCGGACCGCCGGAGTCCACGCGGTCACCCCCGGCGTCCATGGCCTGTCGAATGCGGCACTCGATACGCCGTGGCCCAAGGTCGAGCGCACCAAGGCGGCACTTGCCCACTGGTGCGCGCGCGGCGCCGACGATGCCGAGGATCTCTTCACCGCCCTCACCGACCGTGCGGGAGCCGCGGATGCCGAGTTGCCGGCCACCGGCGTCCCGCTCGCCTGGGAACGAGTGCTCGCCGCCCCGTTCATCGTCGGCGACGGCTACGGAACGCGTTGCTCGACCGTGCTCACGATCGACCGTTCCGGCTCGGCACGCTTCGAGGAACGCTCGTTCGGCCCCGGCGGGGACCCCATCGGCACCCGCCGCGAAGCGTTCCAGGTCGAGATGCCCATTGCGATCGCCGGCGCACCCTGGCGCTGATCGATACCCGCGATGCCCCTATAATCGCCCCGGTACCAACCGGGAACCGTACGACCGCCGACGGCGCCGTGCGCCACGACACCGGACACGGCGCACCCATTCGCATTCCAGAGGAGGCATCCACGAAGATCGGCATCCCATCGGCACGCGCGCTGGTCGTCGTCGCGTCGCTCGCGCTCGCGGCCCCCGTCAGTGCCGCCGAGCAGTTCATCACCGTGCTCACCGGCGGCACGAGTGGCGTGTACTACCCGCTCGGGGTGGCACTCGCCAACGTCATCGGCAAGGCGATCCCCTCGGCGAAGACCTCGGCGCAGGCGACCAAGGCGTCGGTCGAGAACCTGAACCTCCTGCAGGCCGGACGCGGCGAGATCGCGTTCACGCTCGGCGATTCGCTGTCCGACGCCTGGCGCGGCAATCCGGAGGCAGGCTTCAACGCGCCGCTGAAGAAGCTGCGCGGCATCGCGGCGATCTACCCCAACTACATCCAGATCGTCGCCAGCAAGGATTCGGGCATCAAGACGCTCGCCGATCTGAAGGGCAAGCGCGTGTCGGTGGGCGCGCCGAAGTCGGGTACCGAACTCAACGCGCGCGCGATCTTCAAGGCCGCCGGCATCGACTACAAGGATCTCGCCAAGGTCGAGTACCTGCCGTTCGGCGAGTCGGTCGAGCTCATGAAGAACCGGCAACTCGATGCCACGCTGCAATCCGCGGGACTCGGCGTGGCGTCGCTGCGCGACCTCGCGGTATCGGTGCCGATCGTCGTGGTCGCCATCCCGCCCGACATCGTCAAGAAGACCGGGGATCCCGCGTACCTGCCGGCGACCATCCCCGCGAACACCTACCAAGGCCAGACCGAGGACGTGCAAACGGCAGCGGTGCAAAACTACCTCGTCAGCCACGAGGGGGTGTCCGACGAGACTGCCTATCTCATGACCAAGGCGCTGTGGACGAACCTCGACCAGCTCGTCGCCGCGCACGCCGCCGCCAAGGCGATCAACCTCAAGAAGGCGCTCGAAGGCATGCCGATCCCGCTGCACCCCGGTGCCGAGCGTTACTACAAGGAAGTCGGGCTCTTGAAGTGACCAGCACGCGCCGGCACGGCAACCAGCGGAGAGCGCGACCGTGAACACCGTGGAGCCCGTACCGGCGCATTCGTCTGACAGCCAAGGCAGTTTCGACGAGACTGGGGTCCGCCGCGACCTTACCGGCCTCGCCGCCAAGGCGGTCGCCGCCGTCGCGCTCGCCTTCTCGACCTATCAACTGATCATCGCAGCGTTCGCGCCGCTGTCGAGCCTGCCGACGCGCTCGCTGCACGTCGGCTTCCTGTTGACGCTCGCCTTCATGATCAACGCGGCCGGGAAATGGGCCGCCCGCAATCGCATCCCCTGGTACGACGCGATCCTCGCCGTCGTCGCCTTCGTGCTGTCGACGTACCACCTGATCTTCGAGGCCGAACTCATCCAGCGCTCCGGAGACCCCAGCAGCGCCGACCTCGTGGTCGGCGTCGTCTTCATCGTCCTGGTCTTCGAAGGCGCGCGGCGGGTGCTGGGACTCGCGCTGCCCATCGTCTGCGGCGCCTTCCTCGCCTACGGCGTATTCGGGCAGTACCTGCCGCCCGACCTCGGCCACCGCGGCTACGGATTCGACCAGATCGTCGGCCAGCTCTTCCTCGGCACGGAAGGGATCTTCGGGATCCCGACGCTGGTGTCGGCGACGTACATCTTCCTCTTCATCCTGTTCGGCAGCTTCCTCGAGCACGCCGGGATGATCGGGCTGTTCAACGACATCGCGCTCGGTTTCGTCGGCGGCGCGCGCGGCGGGCCCGCCAAGGTCGCCGTCGTCTCCTCCGGGATGATGGGTACGATCTCGGGATCGGGGGTGGCCAACGTGCTGACGGTGGGGCAGTTCACGATCCCGCTGATGCGCCGCTTCGGCTATTCCCCGGTGTTCGCGGGTGCGGTCGAAGCGACCTCGAGCATGGGCGGCCAGATCATGCCGCCGGTGATGGGCGCGGTCGCCTTCATCATGGCCGAGACGCTCAACATCCCGTACATCGCGGTGGTGAAGGCGGCGGTGATCCCGGCGCTGCTCTACTACGCGACCGCCTTCTGGATGGTGCACCTCGAAGCGGGGCGCATGCGCCTCGAAGGCCTGCCCCGCGACCAGCTGCCGAATCCGTGGCGCGCGATCAAGGCGAAGTGGTACCTGCTGCTGCCGCTCGCGGTGCTCGTCTTCATGCTCTTCGACGGCTTCACGCCGATGTTTGCCGGGATCATCGGACTCGCGCTGACGGCGATGCTGATCCTCGGTGTGGGCATCGCGCAGGGCTTCTCGAGCATGGCCTTCCGCGTCGTGTTCTGGATCGTGCTCGGCGTGGTGGTGGCCGCTTTCTTCAAGGTCGGCGTGTGGCCGATCGTGATCGCCATCGCCATCCTCGTCGCGATCAACCTGGTGATCAAGGGAGGCCATGCGACGCTGCGGCTGATGCGCGAGAGCCTCATCGCCGGCGCCACGCAAGCGGTACCGGTCGGGATCGCCTGCGCGATCGTCGGCGTGATCATCGGCGTGCTGACGCTCACCGGTGCGGCATCGAGCTTCGCCGAGTTCGTGCTGACGGTGGGCAGCAAGAGCCTCTTTCTCTCGTTGCTGCTCACCATGATCGTCTGCCTCATCCTCGGCATGGGGATTCCGACGATCCCCAACTACATCATCACCAGCGCGATCGCGGCGCCGGCGCTGCTCAAGCTCGGCGTGCCGCTCCTCGTATCGCACATGTTCGTGTTCTATTTCGGAATCATGGCGGACCTGACGCCGCCGGTGGCGCTCGCCGCCTTCGCCGCCGCGTCGATCGCGAAGGCGTCGCCGATGCGCATCGGCTGGAAGGCCACGCACATCGCGATCGCCGGCTTCGTCATCCCGTACATGGCGGTGTACGACCCCGCGCTCATGCTGCAAACAGCGCCCGGCGCGACGCTGTCGCCGGGCGCGGTGATCTACGTTGTCTTCAAGGCGCTGGTGGGGATCGGCCTGTGGGGAGGCGCGGCGATCGGCTTCCTCAAGGGGCCGCTGTCCTGGTTCGAGCGCCTCTTCGCTTTCGTCGCAGCCGGCTTCCTGGTCGCCGCGGCACCGTGGACCGATAACGTCGGCTTCGCGCTGTCGGCGGTGTTCATCGCCTGGCACCTCTGGCACGTGCGACGCACGGCCAACGCCGCCGTCGCCGGCTGAGCCCCCGATGCTCGTCGCCTGCCTGCTCGTCGCGGGCACGCTGCGCGCGACGCTGCCCGCGCCCGAATTCACCGTCGAGTGGCGGCATTCGATCGAGCACACGCGCTGGCGCGAGCGCTACGCGGTCACCACCGACGGCATCGTGCTCACCGAGGCGTGGATCGAGGGCTTGGGCGCCGGCATGGACGCCGGTCCCGACGCCCGCTTCGACGGCCGGGGCTGGCGCTGGACGCCCGCCCTCCCCCCGCAGCGCGAGATCGCGCTGACGCTCTCACCGTACACCGCCGATTACGAGGTCTGCGCTGCCGGCCGCTGCCGGACGCTGCTCGCGTGGCTTGATCTCGCGCCCGACACGACGGCGCGAGTGACGATCCGCCCGTGCACCGTGGATGCCCCTGCATCCGACACGCGGCGCACGCCTGCGCCCGCGTCCGCGCCGGCACGCGAGTGAACGCGGCCCGGGCGACGCTGCCTAACCAGCCTTCGGCGCGTGCCGCGACCGCGGCCGCCCGCGAAGCATCGAACGGGGGCAAACATGAATACGACCATTGCACATCCTAGTGT
>JADZAQ010000007.1 GCA_020852555.1 Burkholderiales bacterium | reverse complement strand
CCGATCACGGCGGCGAGCTTACCGCAAAGCGCCGCATTGGTGGCTATCAGGGGATTGCCGGCCCGCAGGCCCTCGCCGGCGAAGAAGTCGTTGGTGAACCCGCCCGCCTCCTTCACCAGCACGATGCCGGCGGCGCAATCCCAGGAATTGATGTGCAGCTCCGCGTACGCCTCCACCACCCCGGAGGCCACGTCCGCGAGGCCCAGCGCGCCCGACCCCGCGCGCCGAATGGCGCCGCCCGCCGCGAACACGCGAGCGATGAGGTCGACGTAAGTCGATGCCGGACGCCGCGTCGACCACCCGCACTCCACCACGGCGGCGCTCATGTCGGCGACCGGACTCACGGACAGCCGCTCGCCGTCGCGCCACGCACCCTCGCCGCGGGCGGCGGCGTACAGCCAGTCATGGCTGGGGTCGTAGATCGCGCCCAGCGTGGGCACCCCGCGCTCGAGGTAGCCGATCGACACGCAGTAGCGCGGGATGCCGCGCGCGTAGTTGGCCGTGCCGTCGATCGGGTCGATGATCCACAGGTGATCGCCGGCGCCTCCCCCCTCTTCCTCGCCGATCACGGCGTCGTCCGGATACGCCCTGGCGATCGCGCCGCGGATGTAGCGCTCGACTTCCCTGTCCATCTCGGTCACCACGTCGTGCAGGCCCTTCATCTTGGTGGCCGAGGTGCCGAAGCCGCGGTGGGCGAGCTTGCCGGCGTCGCGCGCGACGGCGCGGCAGAAGTCGAAGCGATCCATGTTCTGGGGGCGAGGGACGGGGGACGAGGGGCGAGGGAGCAGCGCGATGATTCGTTACAGTTCTACGACTCTACGCTCCATCAGCGACGTGCGCAGCGCGATGCCGATGCGGGTGGCCTCGGTCGCGTCGTGCAGCGACAGCGCGGGAGAGCGATCGTAGCGCACGCAGTCGACGAAATGCATCTCCTCGCGCAGGAAGGCGTCGGCGAAGCGCTCGTAGAACGTCGGCGTGGTCAGCGTGCGGATGCCGTGCGCGTCGGAGATCTGCACCTGGTTGATGCGGCCCTCGCGCCCGACGATCAGCCGCCCGTCGGTGCCGATGATCTCGGTCTGCGTCTCGTGGCCGTGCGCCATGGTGCGCGAGGCGTAGAAGCACGCCATGCGGCCGTCGGCGAACTCGCACATCGCCACCCCGTTGTCGACGTCGCCGCAGCCGCGCAGCCCCTCGTGCACCGCGATGGTGCCGAGCGAGAACACGCGCTTCGCCTTGGGCGAGCCCAAGAGCCAGCGCGCCATGTCGATGTCGTGCACGCTCATGTCGACGAAGATGCCGCCGGAGGTCGGTGCGAACTTGACGAAGAAGCCCGACGGGTCGTTCTGGTCGGTCGTCTCCGAGCGCACGAGGAAGGGCCGGCCGATGGCGCCGGCGGCGATGCTCTTCTGCGCGTCCTGGTAGCTCGCGTCGAAGCGGCGCACGAAGCCGATCATCACTTTCAGGTGCGCATGCTTCACCGCTTCGGCTTCCACCGCGAGGCACTCCTCCAGCACCATCGACAGCGGCTTTTCGCAGAACACGTGCTTGCCTGCCTTGAGCGCGGCGATGATCTGCGCCGGGTGCAGCGTGTTGGGCGTGACTAGAAAGACGCAGTCGATATCCTTGTTCGCCAGCAGCTCCGCGTAGTCCTTGTGGAGCGACTGCACGCCGAGGGTATCGCGCGCCCACTCGAGCTCCTCGCCGATGGGGCTGCAGGCGGCGACCAGTGCGGCGCCCGGAACACGGGTGGCGAGGTTCTCCGCGTGGCGGCGGCCCATCCGGCCCACGCCGACGATGCCGATACGCACCGGGTTCATAGTTCGACTATCCTCTTCTCGCGCCACGAGGCGGTGGCCGCGTCGGCGAGCTCCAGCGCCTTCACCCCGTCCTCGATCGACGTGCGCACCTTGCCGCCCTTGGCGAGTACGTCGAAGAAGTGCGCCATCTCGAGCGCGTAGGCCGCACGATAGCGCTCGAGGAAGAAGTGCTCGGGCAGGTCCTGGCTCACGTTGACGTCGGTGGCCGCCGTGACCTCGGTCGGCCTGTGGTTGCCAGCCTGCAGCATGCCCTTGCTGCCTAGCACCTCGAAGCGCTGGTCGTAGCCGTACGCCGCGCGGCGGCTGGTGTTGATCAGCGCGAGCTTGCCCTTCTTCGTGCGGATGGCGACCGCCGTCGAGTCGACGTCGCCCACGCTGCCCACGGCGGGATCGGTGAGCACGCTGCCGGTGGCGTACACGCTCGCCGCGTCGTCGTCCAGGATCCAGCGGAACACGTCGAAGTCGTGGATCAGCATGTCGCGGAAGATGCCGCCCGAGCGCTTGAGGTATTCGACCGGCGGCGCGCCGGGGTCGCGGCTCGTCACCACCAGCATTTCGGGCTCGCCGATCTCGCCCTTGGACAGGCGCTGCTTCAGCGCGGCGAACGTGGGATCGAAGCGGCGCTGGAAGCCGATCATGCAGACCACACCCGCTCGCTTGACCGCGTCGGCGCAGGTGCGCGCGCGGTCGACCGCGAGGTCCACCGGCTTCTCGCAGAAGATCGCCTTGCCCGCGGCCGCGGAGCGCGTGATGAGGTCCGCGTGGGTGTCGGTGGACGACCCGATGCATACCGCGCCGACGGCCTTGTCGGCGAGTGCTGCATCCGCGGT
>JADZAQ010000006.1 GCA_020852555.1 Burkholderiales bacterium | reverse complement strand
GCCCCTCACTCTGGCGCCTACCATGCCGCGTCGCCCCGACAGCCCGCAAGGCTCCGCCTCGGGGAAGGCCGAGCCCAATCATGAGACCCAGCCATTGCGCCTGCATTCGATACTGATCGCCGCGATAACGGCGCTACTCGCCGCGTGCGCGACGACCCCCATTTCGTCGACCGATGCGCCGGTCGCCGATCCCGACGTTGCCGTCACGCCCGTTGCGCCAGCGACGAGTGCGCCGGTCGTCGATCTCCGACCGATCAAGCCGCGCCAACCCAAGCTCTTCGCGAGTTGGGCACTCGCCGAGCTGGAGCCGCTGCCGATTCCATCGGGCGACCTGTGGGACCGGGTGATCGCCGGCTACGCGATCCCGGACATCGAGGGTCCGCTCGTCGAGAAATGGGAGCAGTGGTACGCACAGCGGCCCGACTACGTCGCGCGGATGGTCGAGCGCAGTCGGCGCTATCTCTATCACATCGTGACCGAGGTGGAGGCGCGCCGGATGCCCACCGAGATCGCACTCTTGCCGATGGTCGAGAGCGCGTTCAACCCGGTGGCGTTGTCGACGGCGCGGGCGGCCGGCATCTGGCAGTTCATCCCGTCCACGGGCAAGCACTACGGCCTCACGCAGAATTTCTGGATGGATTCGCGCCGTGACGTGATCGCGGCCACCGACAAGGCGCTCACCTATCTCGGCAAGCTGCACGACGATTTCGACGACTGGCAGCTGGCGCTCGCCGGCTACAACTGGGGCGAGGGGAACGTCGCCCGCGCGCTCGCGAAGAATGCGGCGAAGGGGTTGCCCGCGACCTACGAGGCGCTGGCGATGCCGGTGGAAACGCGAAACTACCTTCCCAAGCTCCAGGCGGTGAAGAACATCGTGCGCGACCCGGAGAAGTACGGACTCGCGCTCGCCGACATTCCCGATGCCCCGTTCTTCACGGTGGTGCGGACGACGAAGAAGATCGATACCAAGCTGGCGGCGGAGATCGCCGAACTGCCGCTCGAGGAGTTCATCGCGCTCAATCCGCAGCACAACCGGCCGGTGATTGCCGGCGCGGATGAGCAGTCGATCCTGCTGCCGATCGATCACGCAGAGATCTTCGCGGCCAAGCTCGAGTTGACGTCGCAGCCGCTGGTGTCGTGGCAGGCTTACCGGCTGAAGGCCAACGAGAACCTCGCGCACGTGGCCATGCGGTACGGCATGTCGCTGGAGACGCTGCGTGCCGTCAACGGCATCGGCGCACGGGCGCGCGTTCCCGCCGGCCATATGCTCCTGGTGCCGGCCGAACGGCCGTCGCAAGCGACGAGCGATACCCTCGATCAGGCGGTGTTCACCACGGTGCCGGCCGGGCGCACGTTCTATTACACCGTGCAGCGGGGCGACACGCTGACGCGGGTGGCGGCGCGCTACGGTGTGACGCCGGCAGAGATCAAGGCGTGGAACGGCCTCGCGCACGAGAACGTGAAGATCGGACAACGGCTGCGCGTGACGAGCGACGTCGTGCCCGTCGCCCACAGCGGCGGAACGCCGAAGCAAGCCGTCGCCACTCGCGGTGCGGGTCGCCCGGCCAAGACCAAGACGGCTTCGTCGACGTCGACGAAGTCCAAGAGTGCAGGCAAGGCTGCCACTGGGTCGGCGCGCGCGGCGCCGCGAGGGAAGGCTGCCGTCGGACATGCGGGCGGCGCGCCAACCGTGAAGGTTGCGGGGCAGGCTGGCAGTTGAGGGACGCGCCGCCGGGCGTCGGCGGCGCGCAATCGGGTCGGGTGGGCCGACCGCACACACAAAGTAAAACGGGCGACCCGTACGAGTCGCCCGTTTTGGTCCGATGCAGTATTGCGACGGACGTTTCTGCCGCTGGCTTAGAGTTTCTTGGCGGCCTTCTTCGCGGTCTTCTTGGCGGCGCGCTTCTTGGTCGCCTTCTTCGCGGTCTTCTTCGCGCCGCGCTTCTTGGCGGCCTTCTTCGCGGTCTTCTTGGCGGCCTTCTTCGCGGTCTTCTTGGCGGCTTTCTTCGCCGTCTTCTTCGCGGTCTTCTTGGCGGCCTTCTTCGGCGCTGCCTTCTTCTTCGCCGGCTTGCGCTTCGCCGCCTTCTTCTTCGGCGCCGCGGCTGGGGCCGCCGGCGACATCATCGACATCATGTCTGCCATCATCGTTGTTTCTCCTGTCTGGATCGCTATGACTGTTATGTTGCTTCTCTTCGTGGCAGGAGGCGCTGGGTCGTCTAATTTTTCAGCAACCACTTGACAAAACCATTGCTCCTGCTGCCTGCATTGTAGTCACGTTTGTGGCATTTGCAAGAAATCAGCAACGATTCCGACGCTTAGCTCTTGCGATGTTGCGCTTTGCGCACACGCATCGACATCACGATCGCGCATTCGGTGCGCGATGTCGCGGCAAGACCGATTCGTGCGCGAAGAGATCGGGCACGCTCTCGCGGCGGCGCACGAGATGGATGTCGCCGTCGTCGACCAGCACCTCGCATGCGCGCGGTCGCGAGTTGTAGTTCGAGCTCATCACGAGGCCGTATGCACCGGCGGCGCCGATCGCGAGGAGATCGCCCGCGGCGAGCGCGAGGTGGCGGTCGCGGGCAAGGAAATCGCCGCTCTCGCAGATCGGCCCGACGATGTCCCAGGCATCGACGTCGCCGGTGCGCGGTCGTACCGCATCGACCGGATGCCAGGCGTCGTAGAGCGCCGGGCGCACGAGATCGTTCATCGCGGCGTCGACGATGGCGAAGCCTCTCGGCGCCGCTGGCTTCAGGTACAGGACGCGCGTGAGCAGGATCCCGCCGCTGCCGACGAGGCGCCGGCCGGGTTCGAAGATGAGCGTCTCGCGTCGCCCGGCGAAGAGATCGCGCACCATCTGCGCGTACTCGGCCAGGCGCAGCGGGTGCTCGTCGCGATAGCGGATGCCAAGGCCGCCACCCAGGTCGACGTGGGCGAGCGCGATGCCCTCCGCGCGCAGCGCGTCGACGAGCTCCAGGATCCGGGTCGCCGCGTCGCGGTACGGCTCGAGTTCGGTGATCTGCGATCCGATGTGCATGTCCACGCCGCGGATTTCGACGTGGCGGAGACTCGCGGCGCGGCGGTAGAGGGCGAGGGCGTCGCCGTACGGAATCCCGAACTTGCTCTCCTTCAATCCGGTGGCGATGTACGGATGCGTGTGTGGATCGACCTCCGGATTCACCCGCAGGCTGACCGGCGCACGCGTGCCGACTCGGCCGGCGACGGCATCGAGGCGATCGAGTTCGGCGGCCGACTCGACGTTGAAGCAATGGATGCCCGCGGCGAGCGCCTGTTCCATCTCCGCCTCGGTCTTGCCGACGCCGGAGTACACGACCTTGGCGGGATCGCCGCCCGCGGCGAGAACGCGTGCGAGCTCGCCGCCGGAGACGATGTCGAAGCCGCAGCCCAGTCGTGCGAAGAGATCGAGCACGGCGAGATTGGAGTTGGCCTTCATCGCGTAGCAAATGAGGTGGCGGGTGCCGGCGAAGGCATCGCTGTAGTCGCGAAAGGCCGCCTCGAATGCGGCACGCGAATACACGTAGCACGGCGTGCCGTACCGCGCCGCGATCGTCGACAGCGCGACGCTCTCGGCGTGCAGCTCGCCGTTGCGATAGGTGAAGGCGCTCATCGTCGCGTCGTCGGCGCTGCGCTCACCGCTGGTGCGGCGGCGGCGCGGGCGTCCTCGGCGCGTGCGGCGCCGGGTCGTCGGTCGGCGCGTTCGTTGCCGCTGCCGCGGGCTGTGGCACGGCCGTCGGTGTCGCTGGCGGCACCGTCGCCGGCGTTGGCGGTGCCGGCAGATACAGTGGGCCCTTGATCCCGCATCCGCCGCACGCGACGAGCACCGTGACGATGGCGGCGGCGCGTCGCGGATGACGTAACATCATGGGCAAATCGTAGCACGCACGCCATGACCGACGACACCGCTTTCCTCGCCGCCGCCGATGCCACGCTCGCCGCCATCGGGGCAGCGCTCGATGCCGCCGCCGCCGCGGATGCCGCCGCCGCCGACCTCGACTGGAGCGTGAACGACGGCATCCTGGAAATCGACGGCGGGCGAGGCGGCAAGATCATCGTCAATCGGCACGCGGTGAACCGCGAGATCTGGGTTGCCGCTCGCGCCGGCGGCTTCCACTTTCGGGCCGCGGGCGGCGCGTGGCGGGATACGCGTAGCGGCGAGCGGCTGGACGAAAGGCTCGCCCACCTCCTTCGCGAGCAGTTCGGCGCCGAGGTCGCGATACACGGGCTGCCGCCGCTCGCGCCGTAGGACGGCCCCGTCGGCGGCCATCGCCCGATGGATACGCACGGCACCGACCTCGGCCAAGCGCCGTCACGCGGCGAGGAGCGCGGTCCACTCGCCCAATTCGCGGCGCAGCGCGGCGTGGCCGGGGAGCAGCGTATCGACCAGCGACCAGAAGCGAGGCGAGTGATTGAGCTCGACGAGGTGCGCAACCTCGTGTGCCACGACGTACTCGGCGAGGCGGGGCGGCAACTGCACGAGCCGCCAGTTGAGCCGGATCTCGCCGCGGGCGCTGCAGCTGCCCCACTCGCTGCGCGCATTCGACAGGCGCAGCGTGGGCGGGGTGCGGGCGATGCGGCGCGCGTACGCCGCCACCTGCGGCACGACCTGCTCCCACGCTTCCTCGCGCAGCCACGAGCCCACCGACTCGGCGAGCGCGGACTCGTCGTGCGCGTGGGGGTGCAGGATGGTGAGATGGAACAAGTCAGGCGCGATGCGCGTGCGCCGCGCCGGGAAGATCTCGAGCGCGAGCTCGCGTCCGCGGAAGACGATCGGCGCTCCCGATTGCCACCGCCGGGGCATCACCTCGCGGCGGCGGGCGCGCCATTCGGCGAGTGCCTTGACGATCCACTGCGCGCGCTCGGCGAGCGCCGCCTCGATTTCGCCGAGCGTCACCCAGCGCGGCGCACGCACCGTGAGGCCGGACAGGTCGACCTCCATGCCGATCGTCCGTCGGCGGGCGCGGACGAGCCGATAGTCGATCGCCTGCCCGGCGAGCGTGATGCGCCGACGCGGCGGGTCGCTGTTGCCGTCGGCGCGTTTCACCGGGGGATCCCGAGCCGAGACACCTCGGTCTCGATCCACGTCTCGACCTCCTGCGTCAGCCCGGCCGCGTCCTTGCCGGTGGGCGAGATCGGCGCGCCGATGGTGAGCGAGACGGTGCCGGCACGCCGGCCGCGGATGCCTTTCGGCCAGAGGTAGCCGGCGTTGTGCGCGACCGGAATGATCGGCACGTCCATGGCGATCGCGAGACGCGCCCCACCGGTCTTGTACTTGGCGCGCGTGCCGGCACGGATGCGCGTGCCCTCCGGATAGATCACGATCCAGAAGCCCTCACGAAAGCGCTCGCGGCCTTGGGCGGCGATCTGTTCCATCGCATCGGTACCGGCCTCGCGATCGATGGTGATCGGCGAGGCGAGCCGGAAGCCCCAGCCGAAGATCGGGATCGACAGGAGTTCCTTCTTGGCGACGAAGGCGAGCGGCGGGAAATATTGGTTGAGGGCGAGCGTCTCCCACATCGAACTGTGCTTGGACATCACGATGTGCGGATGCGCGCGGGTGTCGGCCGGGATGTTCTCGAGGCCGCTCACCCGCCAATCGATGCCGCAGATCACGCGCGCGCCGAGCACGTTGACCTGGCACCACTGGGCGGCGAGGCGATAGCGCGCAACCCGCGGCAGCCAGGCGGTGGCGACCATGACCACGGCGTACAGCGACGTCACGACGAACTGGAAGACGAGGAAGAGGAGGGAGCGCGCCATCGCCATGGGAGACAGCGGGGGCGCTCATTCGCGAGCCAGCAGCGCGGCGACGGCGAAGGCCAGGTCGGGGAAGATCTGGGTGCTCTTCGGAAAGCCGCCCTCGCGCAGCGTTCGCTCGCCCTTGCCGGTCAGCACGAGCAGCGGTTGCGCACCGGCCGCTTCGGCCGCCTGCAGGTCGCGCAACGAGTCGCCGACGCAGGGCACGTCCGCCAACTCGGTGTTGAAGCGCTTGCCGATCTCGAGCAGCATGCCGGGCCGTGGCTTGCGGCACTCGCAGCGGGAGTCTCCCGTGTGCGGGCAGAAGAAGATGGCGTCGATGCGGCCGCCGACCTGCGCGAGCGCCTTCAGCATCTTCTCGTGGATGCTGTTCAGCATCGCCATATCGAAGAGGCCGCGTCCGATCCCCGACTGGTTGGTGGCGACGACGACGCGGTAGCCGGCGTGGTTGAGACGCGCGATCGCTTCGATGCTGCCGGGGATCGGGCGCCATTCCTCCGGCGACTTGATGAAGTGCTCGCTGTCGTGGTTGATGACCCCGTCGCGGTCGAGCACGATGAGCCTGACCGCGCGTGTGGCAGCGACGCCCTCGGAAGCGACCTGGATCATCGTCGCTATTGGGCGAGCTTGCCGATGTCGGCGACGCGATTCATGGTGTGCGCGACGCCGTGAAGGAGCGCCAGGCGATTGGCGCGCAGCGCGGGGTCGTCGGCCATGACCATCACCTCGTCGAAGTAGCGGTCCACCGCCGGCTTGGCGCCGGCCAGCGCGTGCAGGGCGGCGGCGTAGTCGCCGCGATCGTAATCGTTCTCGACCTGCGGGGCGAGCCTCTGGAAGACCATGAAGAGGTCGTGCTCGGCGCCGGCCTCGAGGCGGCTGCGGTCGACGGCGGGTGCGGCGTCGATGCCGCTCTTGCGCAGGATGTTGACGATGCGCTTGTTGGCGGCGGCGAGTGCCGCGGCCTCGGGCAGCGCCGTGAACGACTGCACGGCGGCGAGCCGCGCCGGCAGGTCGGCGATCGTGTCGGGGTGCGTATCGAGCACGGCGGCGACCTGCAGCGCCGAGTAACCCTGGTCGCGCAGGTAGCCGCGCAGTCGCTCGTAGAGAAAGTCGGAGAGCGGTGCCGGATCGGCGTCGAATCCGGGCGTGCCGTCGAAGGTCGCGATCGCCACGTGCAGGAGCGTGGTGAGCGAGACGGCGTGGCCGCGCTCGACCATGATCCGCAGCGCCCCCAGCGCCGCGCGGCGCAGGCCGAAGGGGTCCTTGTCGCCGGTGGGGCGTTGCCCGATCCCGAAGAGCCCGACCATTGCCTCGAGCTTGTCGGCGAGCGCCACTGCCTGCGCGACCGTGCCGCGTGGCAAGTCGCCACCGGCCGCCTTCGGCCAGTAGTGCTCCTCGATCGCCGCGGCGACCTCGGCTGTCTCGCCGTCGTGGGTGGCGTAGTAGCGGCCCATCAGCCCTTGCAACTCGGGGAACTCGCCCACCATGTCGGTGACGAGATCGGCCTTGGCGAGCAGCGCCGCACGGTCGACCTGCGCGGCATCGGCGCCGAGGAGCGGCGCGACGACCGCGGCGAGGCGGCGCACGCGGGCGACGCGTTGCGCGAGGCTCCCGAGCTTGTTGTGATAGACGATCGTTTCGAGCTTGGGCAGCCGCGCCTCGAGGCGCAGCTTGCGATCCTGGTCGAAGAAGAATCGGGCATCGGCGAGCCGTGCCCGCAATACCCGCTCGTTGCCGGCGACGATCGCCGCCGGATCCGTGGTTGCGAGGTTGCTCACGACGAGGAAGCGATCGACGAGCCTGCCGGCGTCGTCGGCCAGTGCGAAATAGCGCTGGTTGAGCTGCATCGTGAGGATGAGGCATTCCTGCGGCACGATGAGGAACGCCGCATCGAAGCTGCCGGCGTACACCACCGGCCATTCGACCAGCGCGGTGACCTCGTCGAGCAGCGCGTCGGGCATGACCGGCGTCGCGGCGCCGGCGGCAGCCTCGAGCGCGACGACGATCGCGGCGCGCCGGGCCGCGAACGACGGCACGACCTTGCCTTCCGCCTCGAGCGTGGGCGCGTAGGCATCGGCGGCCGCGATGTCGATCGGCCGATGCGCGAGGAAGCGGTGCCCGCGCGTCGTGCGCCCGGCGGCGAGCCCCAGCGCGGTCACCGGCACGATCGTCGCGCCGTGCAGCGCGACGAGCCCGTGCGCGGGGCGGACGAATTTCTGGTCGTTGAAATACTGGCCGGGGCCGGCGTAGCTCATCACCTTCGGAATCGGCAATTTCCCGATGGCGGCGGCGAGCGCGTCTTGCAGGGCGCTCGCGAGATCGATCCCCGCCTTGATCCCGTCGTGGAAGAGCGCCTCGGTCTTGCCGTCGCTCGCGCGCACGAGCGGTGCGTCGGCGGCGAGCCCCAGTGCGGCGAGCTTCTTCGCGAGCGCCGGCGTGGCCCGTCCTTGCGCGTCGTAGGCCACCGTCACCGGCAAGATTTTCTGCCGGAACGGCGTGTCGGGAGAGCGTCCGGCAACGTTGCGCACGGATACCGCGAGGCGGCGCGGCGTCGCGAACCAGTCCCAAGGTTGCTGCGACCCCGGTCGGGTGCTGGGGTCGTCGACCACGAAGCCGAGTTCGGCCAGCGTGTGATAGAGGCGATCGGCGAATGCGATACCGATGCTCTGCAGCGCCTTGGGCGGCAGTTCCTCGGTGACGAGTTCGACGAGCAGGGTGGCCGCAGGTGTCGTCATCGCCGCGGCTCCGTCACGCCGCCTGCGCCCGCAACTCGGGCGGCAGCATGGGGAAGCCCTGCGCCGCGCGCGAGGCGACGTAGGCAGCGGCAACGAGCTTCGCGAGGTTGCGGATGCGGCCGATGTAGGCGGCACGCTCGGTGACCGAGATCGCGCCCCGCGCATCGAGCAGGTTGAACGCGTGCGCCGCCTTGAGGATCATCTCGTAGCCGGGCAACGGCAGCTTGGCGTCGAGGAGGCGCTTCGCCTCGCTTTCGAAATAGGCGAACTGCTCGAAGAGCTTCGCCGCGTTGCTCTCGTCGAACGCGTAGCGCGACTGCTCGACCTCGTTCTGGAAGAACACGTCGCCGTAGGACATCGTCTCGGTATAGCGAAGGTCGTACACCGACTCCACGTTCTGCAGGTACATCGACATGCGCTCGAGGCCGTAGGTGATCTCGCCGGTGATCGGGTTGCAATCGAGGGCGCCGACCTGCTGGAAATAGGTGAACTGGGTGATCTCCATGCCGTTCATCCACACTTCCCAGCCCAGGCCCCAGGCACCCAGCGTGGGGTTCTCCCAATCGTCCTCGACGAAGCGCACGTCGTTTTTCGTGAGATCGAAACCCAGCGCGGTGAGCGAGTCGAGATAGAGGTCGAGGATGTTCGCGGGCGCGGGCTTCATCACCACCTGGAACTGGTGATGCTGGTGCAGGCGGTTGGGATTCTCGCCGTAGCGGCCGTCCTTGGGACGCCGCGACGGTTGCACGTACGCCGCGCGCCAGGGCTCGGGGCCGAGCGCGCGCAGGAACGTCGCGGTGTGCGACGTGCCGGCGCCGACCTCCATATCGTAGGGCTGGAGAAGCGCGCAGCCGTGCTGCGCCCAATACCTCTGCAAGCGCAGGACGACGTCTTGGAACGTGATCATGGACGGACTTTCCAACGGCGCGGCAGCGCCGCGCCAACCGCTCGAATGCCGCGGATTCTACCGGTTTCGCCGGTGCCCCGCGTCGTTCACGGCGCGGGGCACCGCCGCGCGGCGAGGGCGGCGCCCGCGAATACCGCGGCCGCGAGCACCAGAGCGAGCGCGTCGCCGACGCGCATGTACGGGGTGCTGCCGCCACGTCCGGTGACCTCGACTTCGAGCACGTCGCGCGTGAACCACGGCAGTTGGGCGAGCACGCGCCCGTCGGGTCCGATGGCGGAAGTGATGCCGCTGTTGGTCGCGCGCAGCATCGGGCGTCCGGTCTCGAGCGCGCGCATCGCGGCGATCTGGTTGTGCTGGCGCGCGGCGATCGAGCGCCCGTACCAGGCGTCGTTGGTGACGTTGACGAGGATCGTCGCGCCGCGCGCCGCTACCGCGAGCTCGCCACCGAAGGCGTCCTCGTAGCAGATGTCGACGGCGAGACGCTGGCCGGCGACGGCGAACGGCGCCTGCAGCGCGGGACCCGCGGCCTGGTCGGCGAGCGGGATGTGCAGCACGCTGTTGATGAACCAGCCGAAGATCGCCTTCAGTGGAATCGATTCGCCGAACGGCACGAGGTGGTGCTTGCGGTACAGCTGCGGCGGGTCGGCGGACAGGCTCACCACGCTGTTGTGGATGCGCTCGTCGGCGCCGGGCGTGGCGGGTGGCAGGAGCACGAAGAGGCCCGCGAGCACCATGCCGTCGCGCTCGCGGGCGAGGGTGGCCAGGTTCTCGAGCACCGCGGCGGGGATCTCGTCGGCGAACTGCGCGTACGCGCTCTCGGGGAGGACGACGACGCGCCCTCGCGACCGGCGCACCAGGTCGGCGTGGAGCGCATAGTTTTGCGGCTGGAAGGCGGGGTCGAATTTTTGCTCCTGCGCAACGTTGCTTTGCACCAGCGAGACGGCGAGCGGCGTGCCGACCGGGTGGGTCCAGTCGATCGTGCGCAGCAGCGCCCCGGCCGCGACGAGCGCGGCGGCGAGCGCCACGAGCGCGACCATCCGGGTGCGCTGGTAGGTGGCCAGCGCCTGCACGAAACCGGCAATCGCCGCGGCCGTCAGCGCCACGGCGAGCGACGTCAGGAAGACACCGCCGACCGGCGCGAAGCCGGCGAGCGGCAGCGCACCGCTCCCCGGCAGCGCCGCGTAGCCCAGCGTGAGCCACGGGAAGCCGGTGAAGACGTAACCGCGCAGCCATTCGCCGATCACGAACGCGCCGGCCGCGGCGAAGCTGCGGGTGAGCGAGCCCGGTGGTGCGACGCGTGCCGCGACCCATCCGGCGAGTGCGGGCCACAGCGCGAGGTAGGCGACGAATCCGGCGGTGGCGATGACGGCGACCGGCAGCGGCATGCCGCCGAAGGTTTCGAGCGCGATGAAGACCCACGAGGCACCGAAGCCGAAGAGTCCCAGACCCCAGGCAAATCCCAGTGCCGCGGCGCGCCGTGGCGTGGTCGCCGCACTCCAGACGATGAAGAGGAGGGCGAGCGACGCGGGCGCCACCAACGCCGCCGAGAAGGGCGCGAAAGCGAATACCGTCAGCGCTCCGGCAGCGAAGGCGAGCGCTACGACGAGGCTTCTGGTGAGCATCGGGGGTGCTGCCTCGCGGGCGCGGCTCGGACCGGAGGTGGTGGACGTGTCGGTGCGCCGCGCCGCGGCCTACTCGGCCGGCGCCGCCGGCGCGGGCGGCACGCGCTCGACCTGCAGCGTGTGCAGGCGCCGGCTGTCCGCGCGCAGCACACGAAAGCGCAGATCGGCGATCGTCGTGACGTCGCCGCGCTTGGGCAGGCGTCCGAACGAGCGCAGCACGAGACCACCGACGGTATCGACCTCGTCGTCGGGAAACGCGGTGCCGAGGCGCTCGTTGAAATCGGCGATCTCGGTTTGCGCCTTCACGCGGAAGCGCCCGCTCGCCTCGGGAACGATGTTGTCGTGATCGTCGTCGAGATCGAATTCGTCCTCGATGTCGCCGACGATCTGCTCCAGGACGTCCTCGATGGTCACCAGGCCCGAGACCCCACCGTACTCGTCGACGACGATCGCAATGTGGTTGTGGTTGGCGCGGAACTCGCGCAGCAGCACGTTGAGCCGCTTGCTCTCCGGAACGAACACCGCCGGTCGCAGTTGCCGGCGCAGGTCGAACACTCCCGGGTTCGCGTAGTAGTTGAGCAGGTCCTTGGCGAGCAGGATGCCCAGCACGTCGTCCTTGCTCTCGCCGATCACCGGGAAGCGCGAATGGCGGGTCGCGACCACCGCCGGCATGAGCTCGGGCACCGCGTCGTCGGCCGATACGCAATCCATCTGCGCGCGCGGGATCATGATGTCGTGCACCGTCGTCTCCGATACCGAGAGCACGCCCTCGATCATCGACAGCGCATCGGCATCGAGCAGGTGGCGCTCCAGCGCGCCGCGCAGGATCTTGAGCAGTTCCTCGCGGTCGTCGGGTTCGCGCAGCAGCATCGCCGTGAGCCGTTCCAGCAACGTGGGCTTGTCGTTACTCTTCGCGGCGTCACCTTCGGTCATGGGGGGCGCAGGGTAGGTACGGGTCAGCCACGCCGATGCGGTCGAGGATCGCGACTTCGCGCGCTTCCATCACTGCCGCATCGGCGGCACGCTCGTGGTCGAAGCCTTGCAGGTGCAACATGCCGTGAACGACGAGATGCGCGTAATGCGCCGCCAGCGGCTTGTCCTGCGCTTGCGCTTCCCGCTGCACGATGGGCGCGCACAGGACGACATCGCCGGCACGCGGAGCATCATCATCGTACACGAAGGTCAGCACGTTGGTCGGGTAGTCCTTGCCGCGGAATTCCGCGTTGAGCGCCCGTCCCTCGATGGCGTCGACGAAGCGCACCGTCACCACCGCATCGGCGTCGAGCGCGGCGCGCACCCAGCGCCGCACCTGCACGCGGGTCGGCAGGTCCGGCGCATTGCTCGCGTACTGCACCGACAGCGAGAGTGCGGGTGCCCGCTTCACGGCGCGGGCGCGGCGTGTGGTCGCGGCGCTCACGTCGCCGGCGGGGTGCGCGCGGCGCGGCGGGCGATATCGCGGTCGTAGGCGTCGATGATCTTCTGCACGAGCGGATGGCGCACGACGTCGGCGCTCGTGAAGTGCCGGAAGGCGAGGCCGCGCACGCCAGCCAGGACGCGCGCCGACTCGACGAGCCCGCTCTTCTGACCCTTGCCGAGGTCGATCTGCGTGACGTCGCCGGTGACGACGGCCTTGGTGCCGAAGCCGATGCGGGTGAGGAACATCTTCATCTGCTCGGGAGTCGTGTTCTGCGCCTCGTCGAGGATGATGAAGGAATGGTTGAGCGTGCGCCCGCGCATGTAGGCGAGCGGCGCGACCTCGATCGTCGTGCGCTCGAAGAGCTTCGCCACCTTGTCGAAACCCATGAGGTCGTACAGTGCATCATAGAGCGGACGCAGGTACGGGTCGACTTTCTGCGCGAGGTCGCCCGGCAGGAAGCCCAGACGCTCGCCGGCCTCGACCGCCGGGCGGACGAGGACGATCCGCTTCACGGCGTCGCGCTCGAGCGCGTCGACCGCGCAGGCCACCGCGAGGTACGTCTTGCCGGTGCCGGCGGGTCCGATGCCGAAGGTGATGTCGTGCGTCGTGATGTCCTTGAGGTACGCCACCTGGTTCGGAGTGCGCCCGTGCAGGTCGGGGCGGCGCGTGTGCAGCACCGGCGCGCCGTCGGCATCGAGCGGCGGGGTGGGCCGACGATTGGTGACCTCGACGAGGCCGAGCTGGATGTCCTCCACCGACAGCGGCTTCTCGGCGGCGGCGTAGAAATGCTCGAGCGCGCGTGCGGCGCGCGTCGCCTGCGCGGGTTCGCCGTCGATCGCGAAGCTGCCGCCACGGCGGGTGATCGCGACGTCGAGCGCGGCCTCGATCTGGCGCAGGTTGACGTCGAGCGGACCGGTCAGGTTGGCGAGTGCCCGGTTGTCGAGCGGCGCGAGCGCGAGGGTGAGGGGCGGGCGGCGGGAGGTCATGGCCGTCACAGCGCCTGGCGCAGCAGCGGTGCGCGCAGCGCCTCGTCGAGCGTGGCGACGCTCTCCGCGAGGTGCGCCCGCGTCTCCACCGACAGGCCGCGCCGCCTGCCGGCGGCGGCGAGCTCGGCGCGCAGCGCGACGGCGTCGGCGCGCAGCAGGGCGCGCGCGTCGGCGGGCATGGTCGCGGCCGGGCGCACGAGCACGAACGCTATCCTCGAGACGTACTCGCGCTGCAGATTGCGGCGCAGGAGCGGCACGTCACCTCCGGAGGGGATCTCGCTGAAGATCGCACGGTGCAACGTCGCGTACAACTCGGCGACCGTCAGCGCCTGCGAGCGCGCACCGACCTTGAGCTCGTTGTTCTGCAGCCGCTGCGCGACGTCCGGGCCGAGCAACGGCCCCAGCACCGCCCGCTGCAACTCCAATACCTTCTGGTCGATCGCCACGTCGATCGTCGGCGTGCCGCGGCCCAGCGCCTGTGCATCGTCGATATCGGTATCGTTGACCGCGAGTCGCGACAGGAACACCGGCGGAAAGGCGAAGCCGTCGGCGGCGAAGATCGTGGTCGCGAGAAGGTCGAGCGCGGCCCGCTGCTTGGCGACGGGTACGGGTTCGAGCGGCGCCCGCCCACTGCCGGCATGATCGGTGCGCAGCGTGAGGCCGCCGATGTACTTGGCGGCGTGGACCGCGCTCCGGTGCATGCGCACCAGGCCGCGATCGAAGTTGCGGCGCAGGACCGCGTAGCTCTCGTCGGGCCGCAGCGAGCGGCGCGCGGTGAGCTGCCACAGCTCGTGGCTGAGCTCGAGCTGGCGGGTGGCGTAGGCCAGCGGATCATCGCCCAGGTCGAAGGTGTTCACCTGCGGGTCGAGGCCGCTCACGAACAGCGCATCGTCGGCCATGAAGGCGAGCTCGGGCGCGCTGCTGCGACTCGCGATGCGCGCGAGCGCTGCCGCTTCCTCGTCGGGTGCAAGGTCGCGGTACGCATACTCGATCGCCCAGTAGTCGTAGGGCCCTAGCGTCGACATGTGGTACTCGCCCTGGCGCTCGCCGCGCACCGCGAGGTTCACCGCGTTGTACTCCATCACCGAGCCGGCGATGCCGTGCTCGCGAGTGAACTCGGGGTCGCCGAGTTGCGCCGCGGTGTACGCGGTCGACGCACGGAAGTTGTGCGTGAGACCCAGCGTATGCCCGACCTCGTGCATCGCCACTTCCTTCAAATGACCCCGGATGAAGGCCTCGGCCTGCGGCCCGTCGAGCATCAAGGTGCCGCGCGCCTCGAGGAGAGCGAGCGCGAAGCCCTCGTCCTCGACGGCTTCCGCCGCGTAGTTGCAGGCCGCATCGTCGCCGTACGCCGCACGCGCCACCGGCCGTGGGATCGTCTCGGCGACCTGTGCCTTGTGGAGGCGAAACGCGGTGGCATCGATGGCGATGTCGGCATCGAGGATCTCGCCGCTGCGCGGATCGACCACCCGGGGACCGATCGCCGCGAACGAGCTGCGCGCGGTGGCGATCCAGCGGATCGAGGCGTGGCGTACGTCGGAGGTGTTGAACGGCGCATCGTCGGGCTGGATCTCGACGCGGATCGCATTCGCGTAGCCGATTCGCGCGAACGCCTTGTTCCACTCGAGGACGCCGTCGCGGATGGCGTCGCGGTATTGTCGCGGAACGTTGCGATCGATCCAGTACACGATCGGCTGCTTGGGTTCCGAGACGGCGGCGGTCGGGTCCTTCTTCTCGAGGCGCCAGCGATTCACGTAATGGACGATCGGCACGCGGCGCTCGTCGGTCGTGAAGTCGAACACGTCGGTGGTGAAATGGCCGACGCGCGCATCGGCGACGCGCGGGCGCATCGGCGTGTCGGGGAGCTTGGCGAGCGAGTAGTGGAAGCCCAGGAAGAGGCTGCGCATGTCCGGCAGCGTCGACGGCGGTTCGGGACCCGGTGCGGCGCCCGGCTGCGGCAGCGTCACGCGGGCCAGCGCGTAGTGCGCGGAGACGACGAACGACGCGAAATCGGCCTCGCTCGTCACGGTGCGAAACGACGAGTTGCGCGCATCGAAGACGTACGGCTGCCGGTACGCGAACTCGAGCCGCGGCGCGGCACCGGGCAGGTCGGCGAGGAAGAGCGCGTTGGCGTCGATCAGGACCGACTTGCGCTCCGGATGCGGCTGCGACACGATCGGCGCGGTCGCGAGCAGGCTGTCGGAGAAGGCATCGGCCACGCCGCGCGCCTCCGGCGTTCCCGGCTGCGCCGTGAAGCGGACGTTGCGCGCCACGAGCTGCACGTTGCTGCCGATGCGGCGGAAGGTCACGATGAGCGGCCCGCCGAAGCGGCGCGTCTGGCTGCTCGCCATCAGCCCGCCCAGGAAGCGGTGCTCGCCCAAACCCTGGTCGAGGTTGGTGGAGAAGAAGAACGGCTGGTCGAACTGCTCGGGTTCGAGCTCGAGGTAGACGCGATCGTCGCGCTGCCACACGCGGAAGAGTCCGGGCGACTCTCTGGCGTCGCGGCTCACGTCGGCGAAGGCCCGCAGATGGCTCGGGTTTGGGGCGGCGGCGGGTGGCGGGGTGGCGCTCGCCGCACCGGCCGGTGCGGATGGTGCGCTCGCACAGCCGGCGAGCACGGCGAGCGCCGCGAGGGCCGCCAGAGGCCATGTCGATCTCATGCGCATGTTTTCGTGTTGCTGCCCATCGCGGCACCCCGCACGCGTGGCCTCATCCCGGTCGGGGGAGTCCGACCGCCGCGGCCTGCACCCGACGCGGACCGCGCCGCGCGTCAGGCAACGAGTTCTCCCCGCAGCGAGTGCGGCAGCGCGGTGGTGATCGTGACATCGGCGTAGGTATCGATCAAGGACGCGTCACCCGCAAAGTTGACGACCCGATTGTTCGCGGTGCGGGCGGCAAGCTCGTTCGGGTTGCGCGCCGCAGGGCCGGTGACCAGCACGCGCTGCCGGCTGCCCACCATGGCGGCGCTGTAGGTGCGGTACTGCGTCTCGAGCAGCGCCTGCAAGTGGGCGAGGCGCGCCTGGCGCACGTCGGGCGGCACCTGGTCGGGCAGGTCGGCCGCCGGCGTTCCCGGGCGGCTGCTGTAGGCGAAGCTGAAGGCGCCGTCGAAGCCCACGTCCTCGACGAGTTGCAGCGTGAGCGCGAAATCGGCGTCGGTCTCGCCGGGGAAGCCGACGATGAAGTCCGAGGTGAGCGAGAGGTCGGCGCGCGCCGCGCGCAGGCGGCGCACGATCGACTTGTATTCGAGCGCCGTATAGCCGCGCTTCATCGCGGCGAGCACTCGATCCGATCCCGATTGCACCGGCAGGTGGAGTTGGCTCGCGAGCTTGGGCAGCGTGCCGTGCGCGGCGATCAACCGCGGCGTCATCTCGCGCGGATGCGACGTCGTGTAGCGGATGCGTTCGATCCCGGGGATCGCGGCGACGTACTCGAGGAGCGTCGCGAAATCGGCGATCTCGCTCGATCCGGGGCCACCCATGCGCCCGCGGTAGGCGTTGACGTTCTGGCCGAGGAGCGTCACTTCCAGGACACCCTGGTCGGCCAGGTCGGCGACGTCGGTGAGCACGTCGTCGAATGGCCGCGATACCTCTTCGCCACGCGTGTACGGCACGACGCAGAACGTGCAGTATTTGCTGCAGCCTTCCATGATCGATACGAACGCGGTCGCACCGGTGACCGACGGCGGCGGCAGGTGATCGAATTTCTCGATCTCGGGGAAGCTCACGTCGACCTGCGGCTTGCCGGTCGCGCGGCGTCGCGCGATGAGCTCGGGAAGCCGGTGCAGCGTCTGCGGGCCGAACACGACGTCGACGTACGGCGCGCGCGCGACGATGCCGGCGCCTTCCTGCGCGGCGACGCAGCCGCCCACGCCGATCACGAGGTCGGGCCGGCCCGCTTTCAAGCCACGCACGCGGCCCAAGTCGTGGAACACGCGCTCCTGCGCCTTCTCGCGCACCGAGCAGGTGTTGAAGAGGATCACGTCGGCGTCCTCGGGACGCTCGGTGAGCGTGAGGCCGTCGGTGGCGTTGAGCACGTCGGCCATGCGGTCCGAATCGTACTCGTTCATCTGGCAGCCGAAGGTGCGGATGAAGAGCTTCTTGGGCACGGCACGTTCCCCGGAGCGGCGCTGATGCCGAGGGGGCCTGGGTGGGGCGAAGGGCCGCAAATTATAGCAGTGAAGGGCGGCGCGCTCCGACCGGTCCCGGATGACCGCGTACAATGGCACCTGCAGGTGCTCGTCGCGGCGTTCAGCGCGACGGGTGAAACGGGAACGCGGTGCCGCACCGGCTCGTCACGAGCACAGGTGCGAATTCCGCGGCTGCCCCCGCAACGGTAAGGCCTTCGAAGGCCGGCTCTCCACGCCACTGTCGCGTCGCATGCGATGGGAAGGCGAGCCGTCCACATGGCCGAGCCCGGAGACCGGCCTGCGCGACTCGGCGTCGTCGCTCGTCCGCGAACGGTGCCGCCTTTCTGGCAACACCCATCGCCGTGCGGGGATGCACGGCCACGCGGAGGCTTCATGTCCCTGTCGTCCCGTCGCTTTGCCGCGGTCATCGCGGTCGTTTTTCCTTTCATCGTCCACGCGCAGACACCCGCGCCCACGACGCTGCCCGCCGTCGCGGTCACCGCGGCGCGCTCGCCACAGCAGATCGCCGATCTCCTCGCCGACCTCACGGTGATCGGCCACGACGAGATCCTGCGCAGCGGTGTGCAGAGTCTGCCCGAGCTGCTGCAGCGGCAACCCGGTGTCGAGATCACCATGAACGGCGGGCCGGGCTCGACCTCCGGCGCCTTCCTGCGCGGCGCCAACCGCGGACAGACGCTGGTCCTCGTCGACGGCTTGCGCGTGGGCTCGTCGTCGGTGGGCGCCACCTCGCTGGAGGCGATTCCGCTCGACCAGATCGAGCGCATCGAGATCCTGCGTGGACCGGCGTCGAGCCTGTACGGCGCCGATGCGATCGGCGGGGTGATCCAGATCTTCACCCGCAAGGCGGACGGCGGTGCCTGGACGGCCAACGCCAGCGCCGGGTACGGCACGTACGCGACGCGCAGCGCCAACGGCGGCCTGCGCGGCAGCATGGGACCGCTTGCCTTCAGCGCCCAGTTCGGCGGGACGCGCAGCGACGGCTTCAATGCGATCGTCGATCCGGCGAACTTCAGCTACAACGGCGACCGCGACGGCTACCGCCGGCAGAATGCGAGCGCGAACGGCGTGCTCACCTGGGCGCAGGACCAGGAAGTCGCGGTCCAGTATTTCTACAACCGCCTCAATGCGCAGTACGACGGCGGTCCCGGCTTCGACGATCGCACGATCACCACGCTCGAAGCCTGGTCGGTGGCAAGCCGCAATCGCCTCACCGACAGGTGGAGCTCGAATGTCAGCATCGGGTCGGGCAGCGATGACTCGCTCTCGCAGACCGGCTTCGGCGACTTCCCGTTCAAGACGACGCAGCGGCAGTACGCCTGGCAGAACGATTTCACGCTGCCGCTGGGCGCGCTCGCGGTGATCGCCGAGCGGCGCGAGGAGCGTCTCGCGACCGACCAAGGCTTCGCGGTCACCGACCGCAATACCAATTCGTTCACCGGCGTGTACCGCTTGCGCCACGACGCGTTCGCCTTCCAGGGCAACCTGCGCTACGACCGCTCGAACCAGTACGGCGGCGAGACGACGGGCAGTGCCACCGCGGGATATCGCATCGACCCCGCGTGGCGGCTGACCGCGGGCTACAGCACCGGCTTCAAGGCGCCGTCGTTCAACGACCTCTATTACCCGTTCTTCTCCAATCCGAACCTCGTTCCGGAGAAGGCGCGCAATACCGAGGTCGGGGTGTACTGGACGCCGCCGGCGGGGGCCGTGCGCCTCGCGATGCACGCGGTCGGCTACTACAACCGGATCGACGACCTCATCGTGTTCGCGTGCGATGTCAACTTCGTGTGCCTGCCGAACAACATCGACAAGGCGACGCTCAAGGGGGTGACGGCCGGCCTCGACGGGACCTGGCGCGAGACGCGGGTCAAGGCCTCGCTCGACCTCCAGGATCCGAAGGACGATCACACCGGCAACCTGCTGCCGCGCCGCGCGCGGCAGCACGGCGCGTTGCAGGTGCTCCAGCAGGTGGGGCCCGTGCAGGCCGGCGTGGAATACGTCGCTTCGGCGGCGCGCTACGACGACGCGGCGAACCTCGTGCGCATGGGCGGTTACGGGATCGTCAACGTCACGCTCGACTGGGTGGTCGCCAAGGGCTGGTCGCTCTTCGCCCGCGGCAACAACGTCTTCGACAAGAACTACGAACTCGCCGCCGGCTACGCGACGGGTGGCGCACAGTTCTTCGCGGGGGTCCGCTACCAGCCGTGACCATGCGTACGCTCGCGCGGGTGCTGGTCGCTGCGCTCGCCTGTCTCGCCGCCGCTGCCGGCCTTGCGGCCGGGCCGATCCGCGTCGTCGATGACGACGGCGCCGCGCTCGAGCTCGCGCGGCCCGCGCGGCGCATCGTGAGCCTCGCGCCGCATGCCACCGAAATGCTGTTTGCCGCGGGAGCCGGACCGGCGGTCGTCGCGGTCGCCGCGCACAGCGACCATCCGCCCGAGGCGCGCCGCCTGCCGCGGGTCGCCGACGCCGCCATGATCGACCTCGAGAACGTGGTGGCGCTCTCGCCCGACCTCGTGGTGGCTTGGCCGTACACGGCACCGCAGCACCTCGCCGCGCTGCGTGCCCTCGGGATTCCGGTGTTCTTCTCGAATCCGCGCAGCATTGCCGGCATCGCGAGCGACATCGAGAAGCTCGGTGTGCTGGCCGGCACCGAGGCGCAGGCGGCGCAGGCGGCGGCGGCCTTGCGCACGCGGCTCGCGGGCCTGAAGGCGAAGTACGCGGGCGCGCGGCCGCTGAGCGTGTTCTACGAGATCTGGAACCGGCCGCTCTACACCGTGGGCGGGCGCCATCTCATCTCGGAGGCGATCGCGCTGTGCGGCGGTCGCAACGTCTTCGCCGATCTCGCGCTCCCGGCGCCCGAGGTCAACCTCGAGGCGGTGATCGCGGCGGCGCCCCAGGTGATCATCGGCGCCGACGACGCCGGCGGGCGGCCGGCGTGGCTCGCCGAATGGTCGCGCTGGCCCGACCTGCCGGCGGTGCGCGACGGCAACGTGCTCGTCGCCAACGGCGATCTCCTGCACCGGCCCGGGCCGCGGTTCGTCGATGGCGTGGCGGGTCTGTGCGACGCGCTCGCCGCAGCACGAACGCGGGCGCGCCCCTGACTATAATCGTCGGTCCGACCCTGCGTTGCGCCCCCGGCGCGCCCGCGAATGAACAAGGCGTTCACCCGCGAAACCGATGACGACGGCGACGACGACGCCCCTCTGGGCGCGCCGCTGCTGCCGGCCGGAACCCGCAACTACATGACCCCAGGCGGTTTCGTGCGCCTGAAGCGCGAGCTCGATGCGCTCGTCGGCGAGGAGCGGCCCGCACTGGTCGCCACGATTGCGTGGGCGGCCGGCAACGGCGATCGATCCGAGAACGGCGACTACATCTACGGCAAGAAGCGGCTGCGCGAGGTCGATCGGCGCATTCGCTTTCTGGTGCGCCGGCTCGATCGCGCCGAGGTCGTCGATCCGGCGGCGCGGGCCACCGCCGATGATGCCGATCGCGTGTATTTCGGCGCGACGGTCGACGTCGCCGACGAGCGCGGCGATCGGCGCACGGTCAGCATCGTCGGGGTCGACGAGATCGATACCGCGCGCGGCTACATCAGCTGGGTCTCACCGATGGCGCGCGCGCTCCTGAAGGCGCACGAGGGCGATACGGTGACACTGCACACCCCCGGCGGCAGCGAGGCGCTGACCGTCGCTGCCGTGCGCTACGTGCCGCTCGCCACCGACGGCGGGTAGCCGCGCCACGTGCGCAACGGGCGATACGATGGACGGCGCGCGCTGGACGGCGCGCGCTGGTTGACGCGCCGCGCAGTCACCGCCAATATGCGAAGGATATCGCAGCGCAACATCCGGTGCGGTTGAAGTTCCCTGTCCTGAAGCGTCGCCATGGAAGCCGATCTCCAACGTCTCGAGCAGAAGCTCGCCACGCTCATCGAGCATACGCGCGCCTTGCGCGCGGCGAACGAGTCGCTGCGGCGCGATCTCGCGATCGCGACGGCGCACCGCCAGGACGTCGAGGCGAAGGCCGCGCGGGCCGGCGCCCGGCTCGACGCGCTGATCGCCCAGATTTCCCACGAATGATGAGTACCGCCGAACGCACCGTCACGCTCGATGTCCACCTGCTCGGTCGCGATTACAAGGTCGCCTGCCGGGAAGCCGAGCGCAGCGATCTCCAGGAGGCCGTCGCGTACCTCGACCAGCGCATGCGCGAGATCCGCGCCGCCAGCAAGACGGCGGGTGCCGACCGCATCGTGGTGATGGCGGCGCTCAATATCGCCAACGAGTTGCTGCGCGAGCGCAAGGCGCCGCGTGCCGCGGCGGGAGCGGTGGACTCCGTTGGCGTGCAACAACGCCTCCAGTCGATGCACAGTGCGATCGACGGCATCCTGGCGAGCCACGACAAGCTTTTCTGATATCGTCGCAACTGGCGTGACGGTCGCCGTATTCCGGCCCCTGTCGCACCGGGCGAGGCGCCACCGCACTCCGGCGCCTGGTCCGCACGATCAACGTTCCCTGGGGTGCTCGAGTCGGCCCGATACTCTTTGAACCAATGCTCTCGTAGCGAGGTTGCCGAGCCCTTCAGCGAGCCCGTGTGCGCTCCCGCGTGGAAGTGCCTTAAGGCTCCGGCAGGCGACCAATCTTGAACCCAGGTTCAAGATGACGGTCGGCACGGCACATCCGGGGAACACCTTTTCCATCATGGCGGCGCGCCGATCGATTTGGCGTCCGCCCTGCACCGCGCACCGCCACCGCTGACGCGTTGCCGCACTCGCGAAGGACAGGCGCCATGCCGGCGACGCGGTTCTGGCTCATGAAATCCGAGCCCGACGAGTTCTCGATCGACGATCTCGTCGCGGCCCGGCCGCAGACGACGGCGTGGTTCGGCGTGCGCAATTATCAGGCGCGCAACTTCATGCGCGAGATGCAGGTGGGCGACCGCGCGCTCTTCTACCACTCGAGTTGCCCGGCGCCGGGGATCGCCGGCGTGGTGCGGGTGAGCCGGCTCGCCTACCCGGATGCCACGCAGTTCGATCCCGCGAGCGATTACTACGATGCGCAGGCGACGCGGGAGAGCCCGCGCTGGTGGAACGTCGACGTGGAACTGGTGCGCAAGACGCGGTTCGTGCCGATTGCGCAGATGCGTGCCGATCCGGCGCTCGCGAACATGGTGACGCTGCGCCGCGGCAACCGGTTGTCGATCACGCCGGTCACCGCGGCGGAATGGAAGGCGGTCGAGCGGCTGACGGCGCAACCGCTGCGCCCGTGAGGCGCGGATCGGCCAGCGGCGAGGGTCCCGCGGTGGCCGTGCACGCGCCGCATCGTTTTGCGATACCGATCCTCGACGACGCGCGTTGCAACCGATGAACTTCGCGATCTTCCCCATCTTCCTCGCCACCGGCGCGTTCGTCGGCTTCCTCGCGGGGTTGCTCGGCATCGGCGGCGGCTTCACCATCGTGCCGATCCTGGTCGAGGTCTTCTCGTCGCAGGGCTTCGCGCGCGACTGCATCGTGCCGATGGCGATCGGAACCTCGTCGGGCACCATCGTGTTCACCGCGTTCTCCTCGACGCGGGCGCATCACGCGAAGGGGGCGGTCGACTGGCGCGTGGTGAAGGCGATGGCGCCGGGGATCGTGCTGGGTTCCCTCGTCGGTCCGCAGATCGCGAGCGGGCTGCCGCCGTCGATGATGGCCGGCGTCTTCGGGGCCTTCATCTGGTGGGGGGCGTGGCGCATGGTGCGCAAGCGTACCGCGGTCGCGTCGCGCCAACTGCCGGGATGGCGCGGCCTGGCCGCGGTGGGCGCGGGCATTGGCGTGGCCGCCGGCATGGTCGGCACCGGAGGGGCCTTCCTCGCGGTACCGTTCATGACCCGGTGCAACGTCCGGATGCACACGGCAGTCGCCACGTCTGCCGCGATCGGCATTCCGATCGCCATTGCCGCGACCGTGGGCTTCATGCTCGCCGGATGGGGGCGGGCCGGCTTGCCGCAGTACGCCGTCGGCTATGTCTACCTGCCCGCGCTCGTGGGGATCGTGTTCACCAGCACGCTGCTCGCTCCCGTGGGCGCGCGCGTCGCGCACGCGCTGCCGGTGACGAAACTGCGCTACGCGTTCGCCACGCTGCTCTTCCTCCTCGGCGCGTACATGTGGTGGAAGGCGGCGCACTTCCGTTAGCGCGCGGCGCGGCGGTGCGCCGCGCCCGCCTTCGCCTCCCCCGGTGGCCGCGGGGCGCCGGCTGGCGTCAGTCGAGGAAGTCGCAGTAGCGCTCGACGTGGGTGGCGAGGTCGAGCGAGTGCTGGCGGACCAAGCGTTCCGCCAACTCGGTATCGCGCTTCTCCAGCGCGTCGATGATGCGCATGTGATCGGCGATCGAGCGCGCGGCACGGTCCTTCTGCGAGATGGTCATCTTGCGGATCGCGCGTACGTGGACGAAGAGGTTGTCGGTCGTCCTGGTCATGAGCGGCGATTTCGACAGCCGCATGATCGCCTGGTGGAACGCGATGTTGGCGTCGGAGTACTCCTCGAGATGGTCCGCGGGCGCCTCGGTGCGGAACTCGTCGAAGAGGCGTCGGAGCCCGGCGATCTCGGCGTCGGTCGCGCTGGTCGTGGCGAGGCGCGCCGCCATGCTCTCGAGCGCCGCCCACATCTGGATCATCTCGATGATCTCGCGCTTGGTCTTGCGCACGATGAAGATGCCGCGACGCGGCTCGGTGCGCAGGAACCCCTCCTGCTCGAGAAGCGTCATCGCCTCGCGGATCGGCGTGCGCGAAACGCCGAGCGCCGCCGAGAGCTGTTTCTCGTCGAGCCGGATCTCCTCCGGATGCGCATAGATGTCGGCGTCGGTGATCATCCGCTTGAGCGCCGCGTAAGCGCGATCGCGCAGGCTCGCGGTGGCGGCGATCGGCGCCAAGGCGGGCAGGGTCGGCGGCGCGGTGACGGCGCGCGGGGCTTTGCGGCGAGCGGATGCGGTGGTGCGCAGCATGACGACGGACTCGCGGGCGCGGAGCGCAGCATGATGGCGGCGCGGCGGATGCCGCGCAACGCCACGCACCCGGTAGTCACCCGGTGTGCTGCGGACGGGATCGCGGGCGTGTTGACACCGCTTGATATATCACATATCTTACGCCGAATATCAAGAGAAGCCAAGCGGCAGCAGGCTTCCAGCTTCGGAGGATCTGGCGGGGTGGCTTTCGACACTTCCGCGCCTTCTGCACACAGTCGCGCGACGCCCGCCTGACGGCGCGGGCGTCGTCACCGTCCGGAGAGATGCCATGGACCACACCACCACCAAGCCTGCTTCCAGTCCCGCCGGCACGCACGCGACCGCCGCGGCCGCGAGCCATGAGATCGACGGCTTCCAGCTCGTGATCGACGCGCTGAAATTGAACGGCATCGAGACGATCTACGGCGTGCCGGGAATTCCGATCACCGATCTCGCACGTCGCATGCAGAAGTCGGGGCTGCGCGTGATCTCGTTCCGCCACGAGCAGAGCGCCGGCTACGCCGCATCGATCGACGGTTTCCTGACGGGAAAGCCCGGCATCTGCCTCACCGTGTCGGCGCCGGGGTTCCTCAACGGGCTCACCGCGCTCGCGCACGCGACGACCAACTGCTTCCCGATGATCCTCATCAGCGGCTCGTCCGAGCGCGAGATCGTCGACCTGCAGCAGGGCGATTACGAGGAGATGGACCAGTTGGCGATCGCCAAGCCGATCGCCAAGGCGGCGTTCCGCGTGCTGCACGCCGAGGACATTGGTGTGGGCATCGCGCGCGCGATCCGGGCTGCCGTCTCCGGCCGTCCGGGTGGGGTCTACCTCGACCTGCCCGCCAAACTCTTCCCGCAGGAGATGGAGGCGGCGGCCGGCAAGGCATCGCTCATCAAGGTCGTCGACCCGGCGCCGCGCCAGCTGCCGGCACCCGAGGCGATCAAGCGCGCGGTCGCGCTTCTGAAGGGCGCGAAAAAGCCGCTCATCATCCTCGGCAAGGGTGCGGCCTACGCGCAGGTCGATGCCGACATCCGCGCGCTCGTCGAGAAGACCGGCATTCCGTACCTGCCGATGTCGATGGCCAAGGGCCTGCTGCCCGACACGCACGAGCAGTGCGCTTCGGCGGCACGTTCGTTCGTGTTGCCGGAAGCCGACGTGGTGCTGCTCGTCGGTGCGCGGCTCAACTGGCTGCTGTCGCAGGGCAAGGGCAAGACCTGGGGCGGTGCCACATCGAAGTCCTGGGGCGGGCAGCGCTTCATCCAGATCGACATTTCGCCGCAGGAAGCCGACAGCAACGTGCGTATCGAGGCGCCGGTGGTGGGCGACATCGGCTCGTGCGTCGCGGCGCTCCTCGCCGAGCTCGGTGCGCATTTCCCGAAACCGCCCGCCGAGTGGACGGGTGCGATCGCCGAGCGCAAGGCGAAGAACGTCGCCAAGATGGCGGAGACGCTCGCCAAGAATCCCTCGCCGATGAGCTTCCAGAGCGCGCTCAACGTGGTGCGCGACATCGTCAAGGCGAATCCCGATGCGATGTTCGTGAACGAGGGCGCCAACGCGCTCGACTTCACGCGCTCGATCGTCGACATGTACCAGCCGCGCAAGCGCATCGACGTCGGCACCTGGGGGATCATGGGCATCGGCATGGGTTACTGCGTGGCGGCGGCCGTCGCCACCGGGAAGCAGGTCATCGCCGTCGAGGGCGACAGCGCCTTCGGCTTCTCCGGCATGGAAACGGAGACGATCTGCCGCTACGACCTGCCGGTGTGCATCGTCATCCTCAACAACAACGGCGTGTACCGCGGCGACGAGAAGAGCTGGGGCAACGCGACCGATCCGTCGCCGCTCGTCTTCGTCAAGGACGCGCGCTACGAGAAGATGATGGAAGCGTTCGGCGGCGTCGGCGTGCACGTGAAGACGCCGGACGAATTGCGCCGCGCGATGGAGGAGGCGATCCGCAGCAAGCGGCCGACGCTCATCAACGCGGTGGTGGCCGAGGGCGGCGGCACCGAGAGCGGCCGCATCACGGGCCTCAATCCGACGGCCAAGAAGAAGTAGCAACCGCGCGCTCGGGTGCGCCGCGGCGTAGCAAATCGATACGCACGGGCGCCATCGCGGGCGCCCGATACGACTGGAGACTGCCGCGGGTGGCGCGTGGTCGGTGCGCCGCGGCAGTGGACGACAAGGCAGAGAGGAATCGAATGAGCAAGGCATTGGACGGTGTGCGCATCCTCGACTTCACGCACGTGCAGTCGGGCCCGACGTGCACGCAACTCCTCGCGTGGTTCGGCGCCGACGTGATCAAGGTCGAGCGCGCCGGCGAGGGCGACATTACCCGCGGGCAACTGCGCGACATCCCCGACGTGGACAGCCTCTACTTCACGATGCTGAACCACAACAAGCGCTCGGTGACCATCGACGCCAAGAAGCCGAAGGGCAAGGAAGTGCTCGAGGCACTGGTCAGGAAGTGCGACGTGCTGGTCGAGAATTTCGCGCCGGGCGCGCTCGATCGCATGGGCTTCACCTGGGAGCGCATCCAGGAACTCAATCCGCACATGATCGTCGCGTCGATCAAGGGCTTCGGCCCGGGGCCGTATCAGGACTGCAAGGTCTACGAGAACGTGGCGCAGTGCGCCGGCGGCTCGGCGTCGACCACCGGCTTCGACGACGGTCCGCCGATGGTGACCGGCGCGCAGATCGGCGACTCGGGGACCGGCCTGCACCTCGCGCTCGGCATCGTCACCGCGCTCTACCAGCGCCACCGCACCGGGCGTGGGCAGAGGGTGACCGCGGCGATGCAGGACGGCGTGCTGAACCTGTGCCGCGTCAAGCTGCGCGACCAGCAGCGCCTCGATCGC
Source organism: Burkholderiales bacterium (assembly GCA_020852555.1). Lineage (GTDB taxonomy): Bacteria > Pseudomonadota > Gammaproteobacteria > Burkholderiales > Casimicrobiaceae > VBCG01. Next base: position 8,944 of record JADZAQ010000006.1, on the reverse strand, counting down.
ACGCACGTGATGGAGGAGTATCCGCAGTACCCGAACGGCGTCTTCGGCGAAGCGGTCCCGCGCGCCGGCAACGCCTCCGGCGGCGGCCAGCCGGGCTGGATCCTCAAGTGCAAAGGCTGGGAGACCGACCCCAACGCGTACATCTATTTCATCACCCAGGCGCCGGTGTGGAAGGCAATCTGCGAGGTGATCGGCCGGCCCGAGTGGCTGACCGATCCGCGCTACGCGACGCCGAAGGCGCGGCTGCCGCACTTGCAGGACATCTTCGCCGACATCGAGAAGTGGACGATGACCAAGACCAAGTTCGAGGCCATGGACATCCTGAACCAGCACGACATCCCGTGCGGACCGATCCTGTCGATGAAGGAGCTTGCCGCCGAGCCGTCGTTGCGCAAGACCGGCACCATCGTCGAGGTCGACCATCCGAAGCGCGGCAAGTACCTGACCGTCGGCAATCCGATCAAGCTCTCCGACAGCCCGACCGAGGTCGTCCGCTCGCCGCTCCTGGGCGAGCACACCGACGAGGTGATGGCCGAGCTGGGCTACGGCACCGAACAGGTCGCGGCACTGCGCGCCGAGGGCGCCATCTGACGCGGCGCGACCACGCCGCTCGACCCAATAACGCCGACGCAACGAAGCTAGCGAGGAAATCGAAATGGCCCACGACAAGAACGCAGTCCGCAAGATCCTCGATGCCGTGAAGGCGTCGGGACGCACGTCGCTCACCGCGCCCGAAGGCAAGGGCGTGTGCGACGCCTACGGCATCCCGGTACCGAAGGAGGGGGTCGCTACATCGGCGGCGGAAGCGGCGAAGCTCGCCTCCGGCATGGGTTTTCCGGTCGTGCTGAAGATCGTCTCGCCCGAAATCCTCCACAAGACCGAAGCGGGGGGCGTGCTGGTCGGCGTGAGGACGGCAGAAGAGGCCGAGAAGGGTTTCGCCACCATCATGGCCAACGCGAAGAAGTACGATGCGAAGGCGAACCTCCTCGGCGTCCAGGTTCAGCAGATGCTCTCCGGCGGGCAAGAAGTGATCATCGGCGCCGTCACCGACCCGTCATTCGGCAAGCTCGTCGCCTTCGGCTTGGGCGGCGTGCTCGTCGAGGTGTTGAAGGACATCACGTTCCGGCTCGCCCCGGCGACCAAGGAGGATGCGCTCTCGATGCTCGATGGCATCCAGGCCGGCGACATCCTGAAGGGTGTGCGCGGCGCCGACCCGGTGAGCCGCGACGCGCTCGCGGGCCTCATCGAGAACGTATCGCAGCTCGTCGCCGACTTCCCCGAGATCGCGGAGATGGACCTCAATCCGGTGTTCGCGACGAAGAACGGCGCGACCGCCGCCGACGTGCGCATCGTTTGCGACTGGAATCCGGCGCCGGCGCGCTACCGGCCGAAGCACGACGACATCGTGCGTGACATGAACCGCATCATGAAGCCCGATGCGGTGGCGGTGATCGGCGCCTCGAGCGAGGCCGGCAAGATCGGCAACTCGGTGATGAAGAACCTCATCAACGGCGGCTACCAGGGGAAGATCTACCCGATCAATCCGTCCGCCGACGAGATCATGGGGCTGAAGGCGTACAAGAGCGTCAAGGACATCCCCGGCGTCGTCGACGTCGCGGTGTTCGCGATTCCCGCGAAGTTCGTCGCGGCGGCGCTCACCGAGTGCGGCGAAAAGAAGATCCCGGGAGCGGTGCTCATCCCGTCGGGCTTCGCCGAGACGGGCAACGTCGAGGGCCAGGAGGAGATCCAGGCGATCGGTCGCAAGTACGGCGTGCGGCTCATGGGTCCCAACATCTACGGCTTCTACTACACGTGGAAGAACCTCTGCGCGACGTTCTGCACGGCGTACGACTACAAGGGGCACGCCGCCTTGTCGTCGCAGTCGGGCGGCATCGGCATGGCGATCATCGGCTTCTCCCGCTCGGCGAAGATGGGCGTATCGGCGATCGTGGGCTTGGGTAACAAGTCGGACATCGACGAGGACGACCTGCTTACCTTCTTCGAGCAGGACGACAACACGCACATCATCGTGCAGCACTGCGAGGACCTGAAGGACGGCCGCAGCTTCGCCGAGGTGGCGAAGCGGGTGTCGAAGAAGAAGCCGATCGTGGTTCTCAAGGCCGGGCGCACCGCGATGGGCGCGAAGGCGGCGAGCTCGCACACCGGCGCGCTCGCCGGCAACGACAAGATCTACGACGACGTGCTGCGCCAGTCGGGCGTGATCCGCGCCAAGGCGCTGCGCGAGATGCTCGAGTACGCGCGCGCGATCCCCAAGCTGCCCACGCCGAAGGGCGAGAACGTGGTCATCATCACCGGCGCCGGCGGGTCCGGCGTTCTGCTGTCCGATGCGTGCGTCGACAACGACCTGAAGCTGATGGCGATGCCGGCGGATCTCGATGCGGCATTCCGCAAGTTCATCCCGCCGTTCGGCGCTGCCGGCAATCCCGTCGACATCACCGGTGGCGAGCCGCCGAAGACCTACCAGAACACGATCCGCCTCGGTCTCGAGGATCCGCGCATCCACTCGCTGGTGCTGGGCTACTGGCACACGATCGTGACGCCGCCGATGGTCTTCGCGAAGCTCGTGGCCGAGGTCGTCGAGGAATTCCGCGCGAAAGGCATCGCCAAGCCGATCACGGTATCGCTCGCCGGCGACGTCGAGGTCGAGGAGGCGGCCGAGTACCTGTTCGATCACGGCATCCCCGCGTATCCGTATTCGACCGAGATGCCGGTGATGGTGCTCGCGGCGAAGTATCGATGGGCGCGGGGTGCCGGTCTCATCAAGTAATCGGCTCGGTGGCGCGTGCGATGGAAGAACTCGCACGCGTGGTTCTGGGGTACAGTGCAGAAGTGAAGCGGGCCAGCGAGAGCCGCATGCAATCTCGTCAGCTTTCAGGAGGAATCAAATGAAGAGCATCTTGCGCCGCAGTGTCGTTGCTACCGGCCTTGCCGTTGCCGTTGCCGCCGCCTTCCCGGCGCTCGCGGCATGGGAACCGACCAAGCCCGTGGAGTTCATCGTGCCGGCGGGCACCGGGGGTGGCGCCGACCAGATGGCCCGCTTCATCCAGGGCGTCGTCGCCAAGAACAACCTGATGAAGCAGCCGATCATCGTCGTCAACAAGTCGGGCGGTGCGGGTGCCGAAGGCTTCCTCGAGGTGAAGAACGCGAAGGGCGATGCCAACAAGATCATCATCACGCTCTCCAATCTCTTCACGACGCCGCTCGCCACCGGCGTGCCGTTCAACTGGAAGGACCTGACGCCGGTCGCGATGCTCGCGCTCGACGAGTTCGTGCTGTGGGTCAACGCCGAGTCGCCGTACAAGACGACGGCCGAGTACATGGCGGCGATCAAGGCCGGCGACAACGGCAAATTCAAGATGGCCGGCACCGGCAGCAAGCAGGAAGACCAGATCATCACGGTGGCGATCGACAAGGCGACCGGCAAGAAGATGACGTACGTGCCCTTCAAGGGCGGCGGTGACGTCGCGGTGCAACTGGTCGGCAAGCACGTCGACTCGACGGTCAACAACCCGATCGAGGCGGTCGCGCACTGGCGCTCGGGCGCGCTGCGGCCGCTGTGCGTCTTCGACAGCCAGCCGATGGCGTACACCACGAAGGTGACCGCGACGCACGCCTGGGGCGACATCCCGACCTGCAAATCGCAGGGGCTCGACGTTGAATATCTGATGCTGCGCGGGATCTTCATGCCGCCGGGCGTCACGCCGGACCAGGTCAACTTCTACGTCGACCTCTTCAAGAAGGTGCGTGAGACGCCCGAGTGGAAGAAGTTCACCGAGGATGCCGCCTTCAAGAACACCTTCATGACCGGCAAGGAGTACGCGGACTGGGTCGCGAACGCCGAGAAGGTGCACAAGCAGCTCATGCAGGACGCGGGATTCATCGCCAAGTAGGCGCGCCATGGCCGAGAAGAACGGCGCGTCGCCGGGTGGCGTGATCGAGACCCGGTGGATGGAGGTGGCGGTGGGCCTGCTCATCGCCCTTCTTGGCGTCCTCGCGGTGACCGACAGTCACCGCGTGGGCGCGGCATGGGCCGACGACGGCCCGCAGTCGGGGTACTTTCCCAACATCATCGGCTGGATCCTGATCGGCTGCGGCGCCTGGGTCGTCTTCCAGCAACTGCGACGCTGGCGGCAGGATGCGGACAAGGTCTTCGTGACCCTGCACGATTTCCGGCCAGTGCTGACGATGCTGCTGCCGACCATCGGCTACGTGATCCTGATCAGCTTCATCGGCATCTACGTGTCGTCGGCGATCTTCATCGCCGGCTTCATGCTGTTCCAGGGCAAGTACCGGTGGTTTCCCACGTTGCTGGTGAGCGTCGGCGTGCCGTTCGTGATGTTCGTCCTGTTCGAGATCTGGTTCCTCGTGCCGCTGCCCAAGGGGCCGCTCGAGAACCTGCTCGGGTACTAGCAACCGCGGATCGCGCGCTCGGCGCAATCGGGCTCCATTGATTCGGTGATGCGCGTCGTGCACCGGTATTGACGAGGGATTGGCGTGGAAGACATCGGCAACCTGATGCACGGCTTCGCGGTCGCGCTGAGCTGGAAGAACGTGCTCTTCATGCTCGTCGGCATCCTGCTCGGCGTGCTGATCGGGGTGCTGCCCGGACTGGGCGGCGCCAACGGGATCGCGATCCTCCTGCCCCTGACGTTCTCGATGCCGCCGACCTCGGCGATCATCATGCTGTCGTGCATCTACTGGGGCGCGCTGTTCGGCGGGGCGATCACCTCGATCCTGTTCAACATCCCGGGGGAGCCGTGGTCGGTGGCGACGACGTTCGACGGCTATCCGATGGCGCAGAAGGGCCGGGCCGGCGAGGCGCTCACCGCGGCGTTCACGTCGTCGTTCGTCGGCGCTTTCTTCGCCATCGTGCTCATCACGTTCCTGGCGCCCCTCGTCGCCAAGTTCGCTCTGCAGTTCGGGCCACCCGAGTACTTCGCGATCCAGTTCCTCACCTTCGCGAGCTTCGTGGGCATGGGCCGCGAGCCGCCGGTGAAGACGATCGCCTCGATGATGATCGGCTTCGCGCTCGCGGCGGTCGGCATCGACACGGTGACCGGCACGCTGCGCATGACCTACGGCATGCCGGCGCTCCTGCAGGGATTCGACTTCCTCATCGCGGTGATCGGCCTCTTCGGCCTCGGCGAGATCTTCCTCACCATGGAAGAGGGCCTTTCCTTCAAGGGCAAGCACGGCCGCATCGATCCCAAGGTCGTGCTGAAGACGTGGGCCGAGCTGCCGCGTTACTGGGCCACGTCGTTGCGTTCCTGTCTCATCGGCTGCTGGATGGGCATCACCCCGGGCGGCGCCACGCCGGCGTCGTTCATGAGCTACGGCATGGCGCGCCGCTTCGCCAAGCGGAAGGAGAAGTTCGGCGACGGCGAGATCGAAGGCGTCGTGGCGCCGGAAACCGCCGCTCACGCGGCAGGCACGAGCGCGCTGCTGCCGATGCTGACGCTGGGCATTCCCGGCTCGCCGACCGCGGCGGTGCTCCTGGGGGGGCTGCTCATCTGGGGTTTGCAGCCGGGCCCGCTCCTCTTCGTCGAGAAGAAGGACTTCGTGTGGGGCCTCATCGCCTCGATGTATCTCGGCAACGTCGTCGGCCTCATCGTCGTGCTCACCACCGTGCCCTGGTGGGCGTCGATCCTGCGCATTCCGTTCGCGATCATCGCGCCGGTCATCGTCGTGATCTGCGCGATCGGTGCGTACACGGTCCACAACAACATGTTCGACGTGGTGATGATGGTGGTGTTCGGCGGCGTCGGCTACGTCTTCAAGAAGCTGAAGTACCCGCTCGCGCCGTTCGTGCTGGCGCTGGTGCTGGGCGACATGGCGGAAACGGCGTTCCGCCAGTCGATGCTGCTGTCGGCGGGCAACCTCGGCGTGTTCTGGTCGAACTGGCTCGTCGGGTCGATCGTCACGCTGGGCATCGTCATCCTGCTGTGGCCGATGATGGCGGCGCTGCGCGAGCGCGCGCGTGGCCGGTCGGCGGTGAAGGGGGCGTAACGCGCCCCCGCGCACGGCGCGCTACGGCGCCGCGAAGCGGTCGCGCAGCACGGCCTTCTGCACCTTGCCCATCGCGTTGCGCGGCAGGTCGTCGACGAAGATCACGCGCTTGGGCACCTTGAACCTGGCGATCTCGCCGGTGAGGGCGGCGATCACCTGCGCCTCGGTGAGCGCGGCGCCGCCGCGGCGAACGACGACCGCGGCGACCGCCTCGCCGAAATCGGCATCGGGGACACCGACGACCGCCGATTCGACCACGCCGTCGAGCGCGTCGATGCGCTCCTCGATTTCCTTCGGATAGACGTTGAGCCCGCCGGTGATGATGAGATCCTTGGCGCGGCCGACGATGCGCAGGTACGGGGTCCCGGCGCCGGCGTCGACCCATTGGCCGATGTCGCCGGTCTTGAAGTAGCCGTCGGCGGTGAACTCCGCTCGCGTCTTCTCCGGCATCTGCCAGTAGCCCGCGAAGATGTTGGGGCCGCGGACCTCGACGCCGCCGATCGCCTCGTCGGCACACGGCGTGCCTTGCTCGTCGACGATGCGCACCTCGATGCCGGGCAGCGGCGTTCCCACGGTCCCGGCGCGGCGCGGTCCGGTGAGCGGATTGGACGTGATCATCCCCGCCTCGGTCATGCCGTAGCGCTCGAGGATCGCCTGGCCGGTGCGCGCCTCGAATGCCTCGAACGTCTCGGCGAGCAGCGGCGCCGAGCCCGAAACGAAGAGGCGGATCGTGGCACAGGCATCGCGCCCGAACGCCGGCTCGCCCAGGAGCCGGGTGTAGAACGTGGGCACGCCCATCATGACCGTCGCGCGCGGCAGCAGCGCCGTCACCTCCTGCGCATCGAACTTGGGCAGCCACAGCATGCGCGCGCCGGACAGCAGCACGCAGTGGATCGCCACGAAGAGCCCGTGGACGTGGTAGATCGGCAGTGCGTGCAGCAGGACGTCGCCACGCGTGAAGCCCCATTCCGCGACGAGCGCCAACGCGTTCGACGCGAGGTTGCGGTGCGTGATCATCGCCCCCTTGGAGCGCCCGGTCGTGCCAGAGGTGTAGAGGATCGCCGCGAGATCGTCGGCGCCGCGCGGCACCGTCGCGAATGCGGTAGGCGCGCTCGCGGCGCGGTCCATGAGTTCGGCAAGGGTCAGCACGGTCGCGGCGCGCTGCCCGGCGGCGATCGTACCGAGTCGGTCCGGCTGGCAGACGATGACGCGCGGCCTTGCATCGGCGAAGAAATACTCGAGTTCGCTGCGCTGGTAGCCGGTGTTGAGCGGCAGGTAGACGAGCCCCGCGCGCAGGCACGCGAGGTAGAGCGCGAGCACGTGCCAGTGCTTGTCCACCTGCGCGGCGACCCGGTCGCCCGGCTCGCAGCCGGCGGCGACTAGCGCGTGCGCGACGCGCGCCGACATCGCGAAAAGGTCGTCGTAGTGCACCACCGGCCCGCCCGGTTCGACGAGGCATGGCTCGTTGCCGCCGGGTGGCGCGTGCCGCTCGATCAGCGAATAGAGATTGGCGTCCATGGTGGGGTCGGCCCGCGCGAGCCGACGACCGGTCGGCGACGCGGCCGATTATTCCACAGGCTGCCACCCGTGCTCGCCGGGTGCCGCGCCGATCGATCCGCTTCGCGGCGATCGCACCGCGGGATGCGCGAGGACCAGTCGGGCGAGGTTCGCGGCGCGCGCTTCGAGAAGCGCCGCGGCATTCGCAATGCACGCCGCCAAGTCCATCGGGCCGTCGGCGAGTCCGAAGCACCCCGCGAAGTGAGCGCCCAGGGCATCGAGCGCGCCGTGGTCGACCGCGCCCGAGACGAGCGTGACCGGGACGCCGTGCTTGGCGGCATGACGGGCGACGACGTACGGCGCCTTGGCCAGCAGCGTCTGCCGGTCGCTGCGTCCTTCGCCGGTGAGCGCCCACTGCGCATCGGCGAGCGCGGCATCGAGGCCGACCTGTTCGGCCACCACCTCGGCACCCGATTGCATCGTGGCGCCCAGGAGTTGGAAGGCGAAGCCCAGGCCACCCGCGGCGCCCGCGCCCGGCCGGTCCGCGACGTCGCGGCCGAAGGCGTCCCGCGCGATGCGAGCGAAGGCAGCGAGCGTGGCGTCGATCGCGGCGACCTCGTCGGGCTGCACGCCCTTTTGCGGTCCGAAGATCGCGGTGGCGCCGAGGGTGCCGGTCAGCGGATTGTTCACGTCCGACAGAATGCGGATGTCGCAATGCGCGAGCCGCGCATCGACATCGCGCATCGCGATTCGGGCCAGCGCGGCGAGACCATCGGGAGTGGGTGCGATGCGTTTCCCCCGTCCATCGACGAGTTCCGCGCCGAGCGCGGCGAGGAGACCACTGCCGCCGTCGTTGGTACTGCTGCCGCCCAGGCCCACGACGAAGCGACGGATGCCGCGGTCGAGGAGGTGGCGCAGGAGTTCGCCCAGACCCTGCGTCGAGCGCGCGCGCACCGATACGCGCATCGCGGCCTGGTCGGTGATGCCGACGACCTGCGCCGCTTCGATGATCGCCGTCGTGGTGCCGTCGTGTGCCAGCACCCCGTACGCGGCGTCGACGGGTTCGCCGCCGGCGCCGGTGACGCGCGCGGTCTCGCGACGCGCCCCTGCGGGGGCCGCGGCGAGCACGGCGTCGAGCGTACCTTCGCCGCCGTCGGCCATCGGTCGCACGACGATCTCGGCGTCGGGCATGACCTGCCGGAGGCCGCGCGCGAGCGCGGTGCAGACCTGCGGTGCGCTCAGCGAGCCCTTGAACGAGTCGGGGGCGAGGACGATGCGCATGGCGGTCGGCAGGGGGCGCGTGGTGGAGTGGCCGGGGCGTCGCGGGCGTCAGTCGCGATCGTCATCCTCGGCGTGCACCGCGCGCTGCACGCGATCGCGGATCGCCAGCCATTCACTGGCGTCGGGCAATGCCTCGATG
>JADZAQ010000005.1 GCA_020852555.1 Burkholderiales bacterium | reverse complement strand
TCGACGAGCCGACCGCGGGACTCGATCCGCTCAGCGCGAGCGGCATCGACGAGCTCGTGCGCAACCTGCGCGATACGCTGGGCCTGTCGATCATGATGGTCACGCACGATCTCGACCTGCTGTGGCGCGCCGCGGACCGGGTGGCCGTCCTCGGGCGGGGGCATATCCTGGGCGTCGGCTCGATGGACGAACTCGCGAAGCTCGACGACCCTCTCATTCACGAATACTTCTATGGGCCGCGCGGCCGCGCCGCACGGGATCAGGCTTGGAAGCGAAATTCAACTTCGCCGTCGTAGGCGCCTTCGTCCTCCTGCTCGGCACGGCGCTGATCGGCGGCGTGCTGTGGCTCACCAGCGGCCGCTACTATGGCAAGAGCTACGACACCTACCTCGCGTACCTGACCGAATCGGTCTCCGGCCTCAACCTCAATGCGCCGGTCAAGTACCGCGGTGTCGACGTCGGATTCGTGCGCGGCATCGTGCTCAACCCCGCGAACGTCGAAGAAGTGCGGCTCACGCTGTCCATCGAGAGCGGCACGCCCGTCAAGCAGGACACGGTGGCAACGCTGCAGACGCAAGGCTTGACCGGGATCGCCTACGTCGAGCTCATGGGTGGACGCAGGGAATCGCCGCCGCTGGTCGCCAAGCCCGGTGATTCGTATCCCGTGATCCGCTCGGGGCCGTCGCTGTTCGCGCGCCTCGACACTTCGGTGACGGTCCTCGTCGAGAAGGCGACGCGAGCGCTCGACAACATCAACGCGGTGCTCGACGAGGAGAATCGTCGCGCCATCTCGCAAACGCTCGCCGACCTGCGCGTCGTCTCGCACACGCTCGCCACGCGCTCGGCGACGGTCGACGCGGCGCTCGCCGACGCCGGTCGCACGACGGCCAATGCCGCGCGATTCACCGCCGAGCTGCCGGCGCTGGTGCAGCGGATCGAGCGCAGCGCCGACGCGTTCGATCGCATGACGCAAAGCCTCGCCAGCGCCGGGACGAGCGCGGGGCAGCTCGTCGAAGGCAGCCGCGGCGAGGTCGCGCAGTTCACCGGCGAGACGCTGCCCGAGGTCCGCCAGCTCATCGGCGAACTGCGCGAGGTCACCAGCACGCTGCGCCGCACGACCAGCGAGCTCGAGCGCAATCCGGGCACGCTCGTCTGGGGACGGCAGCCCGCCAAGCGCGGACCCGGAGAATGAAGATGAAATCTGTGCTTGCCGTGCTGGCCGCCTTCGTGCTCGCTTCGTGCAGTGCGCTGCAACCTCCGGCGCCCGAGCCCGTGACGGTGCACGTCCTCGCCGCCGCGCCGACGATCGCCGCCGCCGCGCCGCCGCGCGACGCCGCCATCGAGGTCGCGGCGCCACGCGCGTGGCCCGGGTTCGATACGACGGACATGGTGTACACGCGCGGCGGGTACGAGCTCGACCGCTTCGCGGTCAATCGCTGGGTCGACACGCCACCGCGCATGCTGGCGCCGCTCGTCGTGCGCGCTCTCGAACAGACGGGTGGCTTCCGCGCCGTCGTGCAGGCGCCGGCCGCCGCGCCGGCGGACTATCGCCTCGACACCGAGATCGTACGCGTCGTGCAGAACTTCAGTGCGACGCCGAGCCGCAGCGAGGTCGTCGTGCGCGCCCAGCTCACGGATCTGCGCACGCGCCGCGTCGTGGCGACCCACGTGTTCGAGGAAACGGAACCCTCGTCTTCCGACAACGCCGCGGGTGGCGTTGCCGCGGCGAACGCGGCGCTCGCGCGCGTTCTCACACGGATCGCGGGTTTCTGCGTCAGCGAAACGCGGCGCCCGTGAACGAGCGGGCTACGACGCCTATTTGGTTCCGAAGATCCGATCGCCGGCGTCGCCCAGCCCCGGCAGGATGTAGCTGTGGTCGTTCAGTTCGCGGTCGATCGCCGCGGTGTAGATCGGCACGTCGGGGTGCGCCGCGGTGAGCGCGCGAATGCCCTCCGGTGCGCTGACGAGACACACGAAGCGGATCGAGCGCGGGCGGGTGGCCTTCAGCCGGGTGATTGCCGCCACCGCCGAATGGCCGGTGGCGAGCATCGGATCGAGCACCACGACATCGCGCTCGGGCATTCCCCCCGGCATCTTGAAGTAGTACTCGACCGCGGCGAGCGTCGTGGGATCGCGGTACAGGCCGATGTGCCCGACGCGGGCGGAGGGAATCACGGTGAGGAAGCCGTCGAGGAGGCCCAGCCCCGCCCGCAGGATCGGCGCGAAGACGAGCTTCTTGCCGTCGATGAGCCGACCCACCATCGTCTCGAGCGGCGTGTCGATGGTCACGTCGTGCAGCGGCACGTCGCGCACCACCTCGTAGGCCATGAGCGAGCCGATTTCGGTGAGCAGCCGGCGAAAGCTCGCCGTGCTCGTCTCCTTCTTGCGCAGGAGCGTGAGCTTGTGCTGGATGAGCGGGTGATCGAGGACGTGCGGTATGGCGGACATCACGAGCATGACCTTCGCGCGATACGGGCCACCGGAATGGCGGCGACGGCGAAGCCTAGCCCACCGCACGCGCGCTGTCGACGGATGCGCAGGCGGGCAGCATCCCGCGACGCGCGAACCGCCCGGCGCGCGCCGCGGGCGCAGTCGCGAGTTACTTCGCGGCGGTCGACTGGTACTTGGCGAGGTGCCGCGTCGGCAGCGCCAGCGCATCGCGGCGGAACGGGTCACCCAACTCGCGGGTGACCATCATTTCCAGAACCGTCGTCTTGCCTTCCTTCTGCGCCGCGGCGGCCGCCCGCAGCGCGGGGCCGACGTCGGAGAGCTTCTCGATACGCAGGCCTTCGGCACCCATCGCCTTGGCGACCGTCGCCCACGACGGCTGCTGGTCGAGGTTCACGCCGACGAAGCGATTGGCGTAGAAGTCGACGTGGTTCTTCTTCTCGGCACCCCACTGGCCGTTGTTGAAGACGACCGCGGTCACCGGAATCGCCTCGCGCACGCAGGTCTGCAATTCGCCGAAGCTCATCCCCCAGGCGCCGTCGCCGACGTAGGCGATCGCCGGGCGATCGGGAGCGGCGACCTTGGCGCCGATGATCGTCGGGAATGCGTAGCCGCAATTGCCGAAGCTCATCGCCGCAAACATCGAGCGCGGCTGGGCGAAGCGCAGATAGCTGTTCGATACCGAGCAGATGTTGCCGATGTCGGTCGATACCATCGCGTGCTCGGGCATCGCGCGCTCGAGTTCACGCAGCATCTGGCGCGGATGCATCGCGCTGCTGCCCTTCGACACTTCGATCGACCACGGATCCTTCTCGTGCGTCCAGGTGTCGAGCTCGCCCTCCCACGCCGCCTTCTCCGCCTTGACCTTCGCAAGGCGTGCGGCCTGGTTCGCGTGACAGGCGAGCGACTTGCCCTTCAACCGCGCGACGAGCGCCGCGGCAGTCGCCTTGGCGTCGCCGCAGATGCCCACCGAGATGGGCTTCACGAGGCCCAGCATCTTGGCGTCGGCGTCGATCTGGATGATCTTCGCCTGCTTCGGCCAGTAGTCGAGGCCATACTGCGGCAGCGTCCCGAACGGCCCCAGCCGTGTGCCGAGCGCGACCACCACGTCGGCCTCGCTGATGAGCTTCATCGCCGCCTTGCTGCCCTGGTAACCCAGCGGCCCGCACCACAGCGGGTGCTGTGCGGGGAAGGCGTCGTTGTGCAGGTACGAACACGCCACTGGCGCTTGCAGGAGCTCGGCCAGCGCGATCGCCTCCGGCTGACCGTTGGCCATGACCACGCCGCCGCCGGTGAGGATGACCGGGAACTTGGCGCTGGCGAGGAGTTCGGCCGCGTCGGCGAGGCTCTTCTCGCCGCCGGCGCCGCGCTCGATCACGATCGGCTGCGGGATTTCGCAGTCGATGTCGCCGTAGAAGAAATCGCGCGGAATGTTGAGCTGCGTCGGGCCGAGCTCGAGATGCGCGCGGTCGAAGGCGCGTGCGGTGAACTCCGCCATGCGCGCCTTGTTGTTGACGTGCGCCTGATACTTGGTGATCTTGGTGAAGATCGGCAGCTGCTCGGTCTCCTGGAAGCCGCCCAGGCCCAGCGTCATCGAGCCGGTTTCCGGCGTGATGCACACGACCGGCGAGTGCGCCCAGTACGCGGCGGCGACCGAGGTCACGAAGTTGGTGATGCCCGGACCGTTTTGCGCAATGCACACGCCGTGACGGCCCGATACACGCGAGTAGCCGTCGGCCATGTGGCCGCCGCCCTGCTCGTGAGCGACCGAGATGAAGCGGATGCCGGCGAGCGGGAACATGTCGAGCGCATCCATGTACGCCGAGCCGACGATGCCGAAGACGTACTTCACGCCCTGCGCGACGAGCGTCTCGACGAATGCTTCGGAAGGGGTCATCTTCTGGCGGCCGACGACGGCGGCGGGCAGGTCCACTGGCTTGTTCATGGGCGCTCCTCGAATTCAGGTGACGGGTGTCAGGGATCAGGGATCAGGGATCAGGTGGTGCGTGGCCGGTGACCGGCAACGGCCGGTCAGTGTTGCACGAACCGACCCCATCCGGCAAGTGCATGTACTCAAAATATGGTTTGTCTTGTTCCATATTTCGATATAAAGTTCATGACATGCCCGACAAGCGCGACCGTACTCCGCCGCTGTTGCGCGCCTTCGGATTGCTCGAGCGCGTCGCCGCCGCCGACGGCGCCGCCACTCTCCAGGATCTCGCCGCCGGCGCGGGCCTGCCGAAGCCCACCGTCTACCGGATGCTCGCGATGCTGGAGTCGGCGGGTCTCGTCACCCGTGAACCCGACGGCCGGCGCATCGGCGCCGGCCCGCGCCTGCTGCGTTTCGCGCTCGACGTGCAGCTCTCGGCGAGCGCGCACGCACCGCGCCATGCGATCCTGAATCGCCTCGCCACCGAACTCGGCGAGACGGTCAACCTCACGATGCTCGACGGCAGCGAAGTGGTCTACCTCGACCGCGTCGAGGCGGAGTGGCCGCTGCGCATGACTTTGCAGCCGGGCTCGCACGTCCCGCTGCACTGCACCGCGAGCGGCAAGCTCCTGCTGGCGCTGCTGCCCGCCACGCGGCGGCGGCGCATCGTCGCCGAGCTCCCGCTGCCCCGCTATACCGAACACACGCTCGCCACCCGCAAGGCGCTGGGCGCCGAGCTCGCCGCGATTCGCCGCGATGGCTACGCGACCGACAACGAGGAGTACCTCGCCGGACTGGTCTGCGTCGCGGTCCCGGTCATGACCAGTGCCGGCCGTAACGTCGCCTGCGTCGCGGTGCACGCGCCGGTGGCGCGGATGACGCTCGCGCGCGCGCTCGAGCACGTGCCTGCGCTCAAGCGCGCCGCGACGGCGCTCGGCGCCACGTTCGGCGACACGAAGCGCTGACCCGCCAACACCGCGTCGAGCGGAAGGGCGCGCGCCGGCACCGCGCTCGTGACGCGGGTCCGCGATCGCGCCTCAAGGACCGCGCTACCGCGCGTCGGCGACGATCATGTCGGACGCCTTCTCGGCAATCATCACCACCGGGGCGTTGGTATTGCCCGAGACGAGGGTCGGCATGATCGAGCAATCGACCACCCGCAAGCCGCCCACGCCGTGCACGCGCAGCCGCTCGTCGACGACCGCCAGCGGGTCGCTGCCCATCTTGCAGGTTCCCGAAGGATGGAAGATCGTCGCGCCGTACGCCCGCGCGAAGCCGAGGAGCTCGTCGTCGCTGCGCACCGTCGCTCCCGGCCGCAACTCCTCGACGATGTAGGGAGCGACCGATCGGGTCGCCGCGAGCCGGCGCGCGAAGCGGAGCGCGGCCACCGCGCAGGCGCGATCGTCGGCGGTGGACAGGTAATGCGGCTGCATCGACGGCGCCGCCAGCGGATCGGACGAGGCGAGGCGCACGCTCCCGCGCGAGGTCGGCCGCAGCTGGCACACGCTCATCGTGAAGCCGGGGAACGGGTGCGGCTTGGCACCCGCCATGTCGGCGGACAGCGTCGCGAAATGGAACTGGATGTCGGGCGTTGCGGAGTCGTGCAGCACGCGCGTGAAGAGCCCCCCCTGGTTGATGCCGATGGCGAGCGGCCCCTTGCGCGCCACCAGCCAGCGCAGCCCGATCTTGAGCGACCGCCACCACGAGGCGAGGTCGTCGTTGGTGGTGATGGGCTTCGAGCAGCGAAAGAGAAGCCGCAATTGCAGATGGTCCTGCAGGTTCTCGCCGACCCCCGGCAGGTCACGGGCGACGGCGATCCCGTGCTCGGCGAGCTGCGCACCCGGGCCGATGCCCGAGAGCAGCAGGAGCTGCGGGCTTTGCAGCGCGCCCGCCGCGAGGATCACCTCGCAGCGTGCCCGGACGCTACGCGTCTGCCCGCCGCGGCGGTACTCGACGCCGACCGCACGTCCCTCCTCGAGCAGCACGCGCGTGGCCTGCGCGTTGGTCTCGACCGCGAGGTTCGTTCGCCCACGCGCCGGCTTCAGATACGCGACCGCCGTGCTGCACCGCCAGCCGCGGTGCGTGAAGAGCTGGTAGTAGCCGACCCCCTCCTGCACGCCGTCGTTGAAATCGTCGTTGCGCGGCACGCCGAGCTCGCCGGCACCGGCAATGAGCGCGTCCATGAGCTCGTGCCTCTCGCCGATGTCCGAGCATTTGAGCGGCCCGTCGGCGCCGTGCGTCGCCGAGGCACCGCGCTCGTTGCCTTCGCTGCGGATGAAGAACGGCAGCACGTCGCGCCAGCCCCAGCCGCGATTGCCGGCGGCGGCCCAGCGATCGTAATCCTCGGGCTGGCCGCGCACGTAGATGAGCCCGTTGATCGAGCTGCTGCCGCCCAGGCCGCGCCCACGCGGCCAGTAGATGCGCCGACCGTCCATGCCCGGGTCGGGATCGGTATGGAATCCCCAGTTGTACGCGGGATGGAACATCGTCTTCCCGTAGCCGATCGGGATGTGGATCCACAAGTACCGATCGGTGGGACCCGCTTCGAGGAGCAGCACCGAATGCCGGCCGTCCGCCGACAGGCGATTGGCGAGAACGCACCCAGCGGTACCCGCGCCGACGATGACGTAGTCGTAAGCGTCCATCGATTCCTCCCGTATTGACCCTGGTGTCGATGCCGGATTATCGGATTGTGAAACAGCAATTTCCGGATTCGACGGGAAAGTATTGCCATTCGCGATGGAAATGTCTACATTGGCTGCGGCGCGTGCTCCGCGGAAGACGGCAGCGCGTCAACGACGCCGCGCTTGCGGCCCACAAGGAGGAGAACCCATGAAGCGTTCAGCGTACGCCCGCGCGGCGCTCGCCATCGGCGCCGTCGCGCTCGCCTGCACCACGGCGTTTGCGCAGACCGCGCAGCAACCGGCGAAGCTGCGGATCCAGACGGCAGTGCCGTCAGCCAGCATTTACTTCGAACTCCTGAAACGGTTCGGCGACCGCGTCGACAAGATGTCGGGAGGCCGCATCAAGATGGAGATGCTTCCGGACGGCGCCATCGTCCCCGCGTTCGAGATCCTCGACGCCGTCGACAAGGGCATCGTCGAAGGCGGCTATGCGTGGACGCACTACTGGTCCGGCAAGAACGCGGCAGCGGGGCTGTTCAGCAATCCGATGGCCGGTGCCGGTGTGGGCCTCGACCAGCTCTCGCACGTGGCGTGGATTTTCGAGGGCGGCGGCTACGACCTCTATCGCAAGCTCTACAGCGACGTGCTGAAGGTCAACGTCGAGCCGTTCTTCATCCAGCCGATGGGCCCCGATCCGCTGGGCTGGTTCAAGTCACCGATCAATTCGACCGCCGACTTCAAGAAGATGAAGTACCGCTCGCCGCCCGGCATCACCGGTGAGATCTTCAAGGAAATGGGCATCGCGGCCGTCGCGCTTCCGGGTGGCGAAATCGTGCCGGCCGCGCAGCGCGGGGTCATCGACGCCGCCGAGTGGATCGGGCCGGCCGACGACCTCAACCTCGGCCTGCAAACCGTGTGGAAGCACTACTACCTCCAGGGCTTGCACCAGTCGACCGACATCGGTGAGCTGATCCTCAACAAGGCCGCGTGGAACAAGCTCTCGCCGGATCTGCAGGAGATCTTCCGCACCGCGGTCATGGCGTCGATGATGGAGACGTACACCTTCAACGTCTACCGTAATGCGCAGGCGATCGTGAAGCTGCGCAACGAGTTCAAGGTGCAGATCCACGACACGCCGAAGGACTTCTATCCCGAGTTCGTGCGGGCGACGACGGTGGTGCTCGATCGCTACGCGGCGAAGGATGCCTTCTTCAGGCAGGTCCTCGACTCGCAGCGCAATTTCGCCAAGGTCGTCGTCCCCTATTGGACGAAGATCCTCGACCTGTACGCGGCCTTGGGCAACGCGGCGCTCGCCGCACAGCAGGCAGCGCCTCCCCCGGCGAAGTGATCGCCGCCCCGATCGGTCCCGACTCCGGGACCGGTCGGGACGTTCACGCCTTCGGCGCAGCCGCGTTGCCCGCGCGCCCGCGCCTCACCTCTCTGGACCCGACATGACATCCGATACGAGCGGAGCCGCGCGCCTCGCCGGCACGATCGACGCCATCACGCGCTTCACCGGCAAGGCGATCGCGTGGCTCATCATCCCGATGGTGCTCTCGCTCGTCTGGGAGGTCGTCGCGCGCTATTTCTTCGACGCACCGACGGTCTGGGCGTACGACATGACGTTCATGCTCTACGGCACGTTCTTCATGGTCGGCTCGGCGTGGACGCTGCAGCGCGGGGGCCACATCCGCACCGACGTCTACTACGGGCGATGGTCGAAGCGTACGCAGGCGCGCGTCGACCTCGTTTGCTACGCCCTCCTCTTCTTCCCGGCGATGTTCGTTTTTGCCGACCTCACCTGGGACTATTTCTGGAAGTCGTTCCAGCAGAACGAGCGCATCGTGACGAGCCCGTGGATGCCGATCGTCTGGCCGTTCAAGTTCACGATGCCGCTATCGGCGGCGCTCCTGCTGCTCCAGGGCGTGGCCGAGTGCATCCGCTGCTGGGGACACGCCTTCGGCCCGGATCGCGGTGACGCCGACGACAGCCGTGCGGACGCCGGCGAAGGCGAGGTGGTCCTGTGAGTCCCGAATGGTTCGGCCTCGTACTGCTCGCCGTGCTGTTCGCGGCGATCTTCATCGGCTTCCCGATCGCCTTCACGCTGATCGCGGTAGCCGCGATCGGCGGCTGGGTGGCGCTCGGCCCCATCGCCATGCACCTCATGACGTTGCAGGTCTTCTCGGTGATGCGCGACCCGACGCTCGCGGCGGTGCCGTTCTTCCTCTTCATGGGGTACTTGCTCGAGCAGTCGGGATTGATGGAGCGATTGTTTCGCGGCGTGCAACTCGCACTCGCGCCGATCCGCGGCTCGCTCTATCTCGCGGTGCTGCTGACCGCGACGATCTTCGCGGCGGCCACGGGCATCGTCGGCTCGTCGGTCACGCTGCTCGGCGTGATGGCGGCGCCGGCGATGCGGCGCAGCGGCTACGACGTGCAACTGTCGGCCGGGGCGATCACCGCCGGCGGGACGCTCGGCATCCTCATCCCGCCGTCGGTGATGCTGATCGTGATGGGTCCGGTGGTCGGCGTTCCCGCGACCGACCTCTTTGCCGCGGCGGTGATCCCGGGACTGCTGCTCGCCACGCTCTACATCGTCTACGCCATCGCGCGCAGCTACATCAACCCGAAGCTCGGCCCGCCGGTCCCGATGCACGAGCGTGCGGAGTCGGTCGGCGAGATCGTGCGTGAACTCGTCTTCGGCATCGCACCGGTCGTCATCATCATCTTCGCGACGCTCGGCGTGATCCTCGCCGGGATCGCCACGCCGACCGACGCCGGTGCCGTGGGGGCCTTTGCCGTGCTGCTCCTGACGCTCGCCTACCGGCGGATGAGCTGGAAGGGCTTCCGCACCGCCGTCTACTCGACGCTGCTCACGAGCTGCATGATCCTGCTCCTCGTCGCGGCGTCGAATTACTTCGGCGCGGTGTTCTCGCGCCTGGGCAGCGCCTCGCTCATCGCCGAATCGCTGCTGGGGCTCGACCTGCCGCCGACGCTGATGCTGCTCCTCATCCTCGGCATCATCTTCGTGCTCGGCTGGCCGCTCGAATGGGTACCGATCGTGCTCATCGTGGTGCCGATCCTGCTGCCGCTGGTGCAGAAGATGGGAATCGACATCGTGTGGTTTTGCACGCTGGTCGCCGTCTGTCTGCAGACGGCTTGGCTGTCGCCACCGGTCGCGCTGTCGGCGTACTTCCTCAAGGGCGTGGTTCCCGAGTGGAAGCTGGGCGACATCTACAAGGGCATGATGCAGTTCATGGTGCTGCAGGTGATCGGCCTCCTCCTCGTCCTCTTCTTCCCGCAGCTCGCGCTGTGGCTGCCGGCCGTGCTCCGCGACTGACGCGGCCCCCCGCGTCGGCAGTGGTGGATGCGCAGCCACCGTCGCGGCTGCTGGAGCGCAGCTTCGCGGTGCTCTCGCTCATCGCATCGTCGCCGCGGCCGCCGGTGGCGGCGACCATCGCCGCGAAGCTCGGGCTCGCGGCCTCGTCGGCGCACCGCGTCCTCGCGCAGCTCGCGGATGCGGGTCTCGTCGTGCGCGAGCCGGGGTCACGCGGCTTTCGCGCGTCGGCGCAACTCGCGGCCTTCGCCCGCGAGGTCCTGCTGGGCGACTCCGCGCAGACCGAGCGCCATGCCATCCTCGAAGGGCTCGCCACCCGCATCGGCGAGACCTGCAACCTCACCATGCTCGACCGGGGACACGTGGTCTACCTCGATCGCGTCGAATGCCAGTGGCCGCTGCGCGTTCACCTCGCCCCGGGTTCGCAGGTTCCGATCCATTGCACGGCGAGCGGCAAGCTCTTCCTGGCCACGATGCCGAAGCTGCGCCGTGCCGCGCTGCTCGCCGCGGCGCCCCTCGAACGCCACGCGCCGGGCACGATCGTCGATGCGGCGACGCTCGCGCGGGAACTCGAGTCGCTGCGCAAGCGCGACCTCGGCATCGACGACGAGGAGTACATCGCTGGACTCATCGCCGTTGCGGTACCGGTGCGCGATCCGCGCCGTCGCGTCGCGGCAGCGCTCGCGGTGCACGCGCCGGTGGCGCGCATGCCGCTCGCGGCCGCCCTGGATTACGTCGACGAGATGCGCACCGCGGCAGCGCACATCGCCGCCACGCTCAGGTGAGCGCGCGGCCGCTCATACCTTCCCCTTCCACGGCACCAGCACGCGCTCGACGCGGCGCATGAGGAGGTCGAAGCCGAAAGCAAAGAGCCCGATCACGACGATCCCCATGATCACGGTATCGCTTTGCAGATACTGGGCGGCATTGAGCACCATGAAGCCCAGGCCGCGGTTCGCCGCGATCATTTCGGCCGCCACCAGCGTGGTCCAACCGAAGCCGATGCCGATGCGCATCCCGGTGAGGATCTCGGGGGTCGCTGCGGGCAGGATCACGCGCGAGATGATCTGGAACTTCGACGCGCCCATCGTGTACGCGGCGTGGATCTGCTCGATGCCCACCGAACGCACCCCTGCCCTGGCGGAGATCGCCATCGGGGCAAACACGGCGAGAAAAATGAGCAGGATCTTCGACAGCTCACCGATGCCAAACCAGATGATCATGAGCGGCAGGTAGGCCAGCGGCGGCAGCGGACGATAGAACTCGATGGGCGGATCGAAGACGCCGCGCATCACGCGGTTGGTGCCCATCAGGATGCCGATCGGGATCGCCGTGACGCACGACAGCAGGAACGCGCCGAATACGCGCATCAAGCTCGTCGTCGTGTGCTCGAGGAGCGTCGAGTTCGCCACGCCTTCGGTGGCCGCAAGGATGAACTTGTCCCATACCGCCTGCGGGGTGGGCAGGAAGAGCGGCTTGATCCATCCCATGTTAGTGATGAGGAACCACAGCGCGAAGAGCACGATCGTCGTGACCACGCTGATCGCCGTGCTCTTGCCCTGGCCCGGCGCGCCGTAGACCTGGCCGGGCGCCGCGGCGCGGCTCGCGAACCACCGCCGCCGTCCGCCGGCGGCGGACGACGGTGCGGCTGCGGACCGGGGACTATCGGGCGCAGCGCTAGACATGCGCGGTCTCCACCGCTGGACCCTCGCCACGCTCGTCGCCGTAGATGATGCCGAGCACGGTCTCGCGCATGCGGATGAAATCGGCGCTCGATTTCACCTGGCGCGCATCGCGACATTCGAGGAAGCGGCGATTGAAGTCGACCTCGTAGGTATTGGTGATGCGCCCCGGCCGCGGCGACATCACGATGACCCTCGTCGCGAGAAACAGGGCCTCCTCGACGCTGTGCGTGATGAAGAAGACCATCTTGCCGGTCTTCTGCCAGACGTCGAGCAGGAGCTCCTGGATCGTCTCGCGCGTCAGTGCATCGAGGGCGGCCATCGGCTCGTCCATGAGCAGCGTCGCCGGATTGCAGGTGAGCGCCCGGGCGATGCCCACGCGCTGCTGCATTCCGCCCGAGAGCTCGTAGATCATGTGCTGGTGAAAATCCTGCAACCCGACGAGCGCCAGATTGTGCGCGGCAATCTCCTGACGCTTGCGGGAATCGACGCCTTGCAGACTCAGGCCGAATTCGGTATTGCGGATCACGTTGAGCCACGGCAGGAGCGCGTGCTTCTGGAACACCACGCCGCGATCCGGGCCGGGCCCCGTGATCGTGCGCTGCCCCAGACGCAGCACACCTCGCGACGGCGACAGGAAGCCCGCCATCAGATTGAGCAATGTGGTCTTGCCGCAACCCGAGGCACCGAGCGCCACGACGAAGTCGCCCGGATTGATCGTCAGGTTGATGTTGTCGAGCGCCTGGACCTGCTCTCC
>JADZAQ010000004.1 GCA_020852555.1 Burkholderiales bacterium | reverse complement strand
CTTCGGCGTACCCGGCACGAGGCCGCGCTGCTGCAACTGGCCGATGATTAGATCGGCGTAGTTGGGCGCCTCCTTCACCACCGTTCCCGGATCGACGGTCTGCGTGGTCGCCGCCCACACCAGCCGGCGAGTCGGCACCGAGTAGACGTTGGTCTCGACCGACGCCACCTGGTACTGCGTGACGCTGGGCGCAGGATAGAAGCCGCCGGCCCACAGGCCGCCGCCATAGAAACCCGGCCCGTAGAAGCCGCCCCAGGGGCCCATCGGGCCGGGCACCATCACCGTCGAAACCTGCGTGTGGGTATCGACGCGCAGGAGCCGCACCAGGATGACGCCGTCGGCACCGGTGGCCTGCACCGCCGCGGCAAAGGGTCCTTCCGCCCGCCGCGCATCGGCCGGCACGGTCGTGTAGCCCGGCACCGCGTCGATCCCGGTCGCGCGCAGTTTCTGCACGAAGATGTCCTCGAAGACCCGGCTGTCCGACGTGGTCCCGTCGCTTGCGATCACCACCACCTTGCGAAACGGACCGCCCCGGTAGGACGTGTCGTACCACGCCGACTGGATCGACGTCGTCTGGCACGCCGCGAGCAAGCTGACCGCGGCGGCGGCGAGGAACAGGCGCAATGCGGACATGGACATCCTTTCGCAGCGGGTGTGCCGCGTCACGACGGCTTCGGCGGCGCGGCGATCATCCGATCCCTGGCCATCGCGGCCACGACCTTCAGCGTGAAATCGGGAAGGTTGCGGGCGAGATTTGCGGCATCGAAGCTGTCGGTGGCGGCGATCCAGACCTGCCGCCCCATCGCCGGCAAGTAGAGTTCGCTCACGATGTGCGCGACCTTGTAGTCGCCTGGCTGATAGACGTGCTGCTGCTTCAGAAAGTCGTACGACGCCATGGTGTCCGGTGACAGCGACGTGACCGTCTGGCCCACGCTGTACGGCTCGTACGCACCGACCGCCTTGACGTCGACCAGGAGCACGCCGTCGACCTTCGCGGTGGTGATCGCCTCGGCGAGCGTCGGTCCGGGCTTCTCGGCGTCGCTGCTCAGCACCGTGTGCGAGGCGATGCCGGTCACGCCGGCGGTCGCGAGCCGCGCCACGATGGCATCTTCGACGGCGTCGCGCCCGCCCGGCTCGACCTTCATGAGACTCACCACGAAGATGCGCTGCATCGGCGCCGCCTGATAGCGCGGATCCTTCCAGGTGCCCTTCACGCTGGTTGCCAGCGTCAATCCCATCGGACTGCCCGCGGGTCCCGCGCAGCCGGCCACGAGTCCCATCGCGGCGGCGACGGAAAGCGCGAGAACGAGACGACGAGAGCAGCCAGGCAACACCATGATCGGCGGCGATTCTACCGGAGCCGGACGCGCTCAATCACCCCCGAAGCGTCCGCCCCAACCGAGTCCGGGTGCCATCCCGAAACCGACCCCGGTGCCTGGGCCGACCGCCGTGCCGACGCCCACCCCCACGCGCACCGGGCCGTTGCCGACCGTCGTGGAATCACTCCACCAGCCGCCGTTCATGGCGATGTCGAAGGCGTTATCCATCACCTGGTTGTCGTAGTTGGCGCGCTCTGCGCTGATGCCCCCATCACCCCCCAGCGTGCGGCTGTAGCCGCCGTCGCCCCGGTCGCGAGCGCTCCAGCCCTCTCCGGCACGTCCCGTGAAGCGCGTGGCGTTGCTCATCGAATACGACCCGGCGGCCATGCCGGGATCGACACTCGCGCGGGCCTGCGCTTCCGCGACGACCGGCGCCGGCGGCGCGCTTTGCGCGCTCCACGCCGCACCGTCGTGACGTTGCCAGGCGCCGTCGTGCTGGCGATAGACCTTGCCGTCGTCACCGGCGTAGGTCTCGTTGACCGCCGACGCGGGTGTCCACCCGCCCTCCTTGGCGAGGCTCGCGTAATAGGCGTTGGCCGAGATGTACGTCGGCGCCGCGATGGCCTTGCCGTGCGGCGGCGCGTCGGCGTTGGTCACGAGGTCCATGTCGTAGCCACGCGTCGGTCCCACGCGCTGGATCGGCACTTGCGGGCCGGAGTTCGCGTAGGCGCTGGCCGCCGCCGGATCGAGCGCCGGTGGGCCACGCCGCGCCGCGCGGGCCTTGTCGCGATCGAACCACGCGCGGTAGACGTTGGCGCTCGCCGATGCGCAACACGAATCGCTTCCCCAGTTCCCGGGACGGAAACGCGCCCCGCCGTCCGCCTGCTGCGCTGCCGTGGGCGTGGTGAGACCCGTTGCGAAGCCGAAGGTGTAGCCCACGCGCGGATTGAAGACGGGCGCCGCCGCGAGCCCATAGGTCGCCGGCGCCGGGTACCAGCGCTCGCCGATCCACGAGGAATAACGGTAGCCGCTGCCGTACACGACGGTACCCCCGGTGCCGACCAGCGTCCCGAGATAACCCGGCGTGTAGCCCGTGAACACGGCATCGGGCGTCACCCCGTAGATACGGACGTAGGTCACGAAATGCACGGGCGAGGACGGCGGGATCGCGTAGATCTCCGGGGCGACCGCCGTGGCGACCGACCACGGTCCGGTGGCCTGCGCCGCCGTGAACCAGACCCCGGCCTTCAGTGCGTAGTACACGCCGCCCGCCGTGCGCAGGATCGGCAGCGGCGCATTGACGGCACGGGTAAGCGTAGTGCCCGGCTCGGCGACGAACTGCGGTGCACCGTCGTACACGGCGGTGAACGCCGGGCCACCACGGCGCGGCACGGTGGCCGTCTGCGGCACGGCGTTCTCGGCGAGCGCATCGCGCGCCTGCGGCGTGCCCGCCACCGCGGGCAGCACCGCCCCCGCGAGCGAGGTCGCCGGGATGCGCGCGAAATCGGCGGGCAGGGCGTCACTCGCCACGAACGTCCACGGACCCGCCAGCGCGGGTGCCCGGAACCAGCGTCCCGCGAGCAGCACGTAGGTCATCCCGGTCGCCATGTCGCGCAGCACGTCGCTCGTCGTGTTGCTGGCCCAGGTGAGGGCAGTGCCGACGAGTGGCACGAAGTCCGGAGCGCCGCGAAAAACGACGAGTTCGGTGGGCGTCTCCGCGGTGTGGATCGTCGGGATCCCGCGCGCGAGCGATGGCTTCGCGCGCACGCCCTTGCCGCCGGCCAGCGGATCGACGACACCACTCGCCATGAGCTTGCGCGCAACCGCATCGATCCCGGCCGGAGGAAGAAAGGGTTGCGACCATGGACCGGCGAGGGCATTCGCCATCAGCCAGCCGTCGTACACGTGCAGGAACAGCTCCGGCGCCGACGCACTCCTCAGGATGAGCGCGCGGGTGTTGATGACACGCGTCCACCCGGGGCTGCCCGCCACCGGCCGCCAGACGGGTGCGCCGTCGATCGGCACCACGATCGCCGGCGAGGTGGCGACGACGATGCGCGGCGGCGTGTCGTCGACCGCGACCGGGGACGCGGCGCGCTGGCGTGCGGCCAGCGAGGCCTGCACGCGGTCGAGCGATACCAGGCGCAGCGTTGCCCGCGCCATCGTGTTGAGCTCGGCCAGCAACGACGCCCCCCGGTCGGGCAGCGCCGGCACGTCGATCCGGGTGACGGTGAGGTTCTGCAGTGCGACCCGGCGCAAGCCCTTGTCGACGTGCGCGCTCGCCGTGGCCTCGAGCGTGCCGAAGGTTTCGTCGCGCGCGCCGGTGGCGCGCAGCGCGACGGCGCTGCGCAGCGTCAGGCGATCGGCCTCCCACGTCACGACCTGCGGCGAGTACACGAGGAGCGCGCCCTGCGCCAACTCGACGTGGCGCGGCCAACCCGCTGGGGCCACGGGGGCGCCGAGCGCCGGCGACGGATCGACCATGGCCAGCACGATCGCGACCAACGGGATCGCGAGCGCGGCGCGCAAACGTTGCATCGACTTCATGAGGAGCGCCTTCGACGAGGGATGGGACGCGAGCGGGTGGCCACGCACCGGCAACGGCCGCGCGGCGCCGCGCATGCGGGAAACGCGCGTGATTCTACGCGATGAGCGCGTGGCCAGCGCCGGCGCATCGGGCCGTGCTGCTGGCACAATGCGGCCGATCACCCCGCAACGCTCGTGCCCCATGCCGCTGCCTGCCTCGCCGCACCGCACCGAACTCCATCTGCGCCGCATCGAGATGCGCGGCTACCGCCGCGACGACGGCTTCTACGAGATCGACGGGCGGGTCACCGACACCAAGACGCACGACCTGACGACGCCGTCCGGCACGCAGGTCGCCGCCACCCGCGAGATCGTGCGGCTGCGCTGGCCGGCGCATTACCGCGATGAACGGGAACGCTGAGGCGCCGGAACGATGCGCATTCCCGCGGCTTCCTTTCGGACGCCTTTCGGGGTAGCGTAGCCAGGTCGACATCGAGGTGTCGGCAGACCGACATTCACTTGCCACGAGGAGGGACCATGCATACGAACAAGCGGACGCTACTCGCCGCCGCAATCGTCGCTGCCTTGCTGCCATTGGCCGTCACCGACGCTGCCGCGGCGGTGGCGATCGATCCCGCACCCGTCCGGGCGATTGGTGCCACGACGGACGTCGACTACGCGATCGATCGCATCGTCTTCCAGCGCAAGAAGGAACGAGGGTTGTCGACCGCCGATGCGCAGATCTATCGCGAGCAATTGCAACTGCTCTACCTCGCGCTGCCGGCCGCGGCGCGCACCGAGATCAGCGCCGCCGCCCGCAACGCGACGAGCGCCGAAGCGCTATCCTGGCTCGGCGACCGGATCGTCGGCGCCGCCGGGGAAGCGGCGCGCCAGGCGATGGCCGCTACCACGACCCCGGCGCAGGCGGTACCCGACCCCGAGCAACGCGGAACCGGTGGGGCCATGGCGAAGCTCGGCAGCCCCACGACCGATCTCGTCTTCGTTCCCACCGCGGGACCCTGCCGGGTCGCCGACACCCGCCTCAATCTCAGCGGTTCGTGGCCAGGGCCGGTCGCCGGGTTCACCGGTCGTCAGATCTACGGGTACTCGGTCTTGAGCGGTTGGGACTACGGCAGCCAGGGAGGCACCGGCTTTGCGGGTAGCGGTAACTGCGCGGGAACCTACTACCCGGGGGCGGTGCCGACCAGCGTCGTGGCAACCGTAGCAGTGGTCAACACATCGGCGACCGGCTACCTGCGCGCCTGGAATGGCGGCACCACGCTGACCGTCGGCGGCATCCTCGGCTGGAACGCCGGCGACGTGCTCTCGAACACGACGGTGATTCCGATGAATCGCTCGATCCCGATCTATCCGGGCAGCGGTCCGTTCAAGCGCGACTTCGCCGTCTACAACAACTCGGGCAGTCCGGTCGACGTGATCGTCGACGTCGTCGGCTACTTCATCGAGAACGAGGCGACGGCACTCGACTGCGTCAACGTCACCAATACGAGCGTGACCAATAGCGCCTTGGACGTGGTGATGACTGCCTCCGCGTGTCCGACCGGATATACGCCGACGGGGATCAATTGTGCGTCGAGCGCGCTCGGCGGCGACAACGTGAGCATCATCAAGTCGTTCATCAATCCGCTGGGCGGCGGGACGCCGTCCACCGGGACGTGCCGGTTCCGCAATGCGGGCGGCGCCTCGCAGACATACTGGGGCTACCTGACCTGCTGCCGCGTCCCCGGCCGCTGATCCGGCATCGCGTGTAACCATTCCGCCCGGCCTCGCACCGGGCGATTTTTCGTCGTCTCGCTCAACCCGCGAGGCGGCCGCCGGCCGCGACCCGGCGCGCGATGAGCGGTGACGAACGGTAGCGCGGATCGCCGTAGTGCGCTTCGAGATGGCGCAGCACCGCGGCGACGTGGCGCAGGCCGAGCGCATCCCCCCAGGCGAGCGGCCCGCGCGGGTAGTTGACGCCGTTGCACATGGCGAGGTCGACGTCGGCCGCGGTGGCGATCCCCTGCACGACGGCGTCCGCCGCCTCGTTGACGAGCGAGGCGACGGTGCGCATCACCACGAGACCGGCGACATCGTCCACCCTCGACACCGTGATGCCGGCGGCCTGCAAGGCGCCGGCCGCCGCCGCCCAGCCGGTGTCGCTGCAGGTGTCGGCGCGCGCCGCCGCGAGGCGCGGGCAGGTCGCGTAGTCGAGGGCCAGGTCGACGACGATGACGTCGGACTGGCCGCTCGCCGCCGCGATCGCCGTCGCGGTGCGGCCGTCGGTCGGGACGAGCAACGCATCGTCGACGACGATGTATGCGGAAGCTGGAACCACTGCGGCGGAGACGCGGGTGAGCGCCACGCCCGCGCCGGCGAGGCGCGCCGCCAGCGCATCGACCAGGGGATCGCTGCCGGCCACCTGCACGCGCCGTGGTGCGGGATGCGCGGGCTCGGTGTGCGGCCGCGCCTTCACTGCGCCCGGCGCATAGTCGTAGAAGCCGCGTCCGCTCTTCCGCCCGCAAAAGCCCGCCGCCACGAGCTCTCGCTGCAGCACCGAGGGGGCATAGCGCGGGTCGTGGAAGTACGCATCCCAGATGCTGCGCGTCACCGTGAAGTTCACGTCGAGTCCGATGAGGTCGATGAGCTCGAAAGGCCCCATGCGAAAGCCGCCCGCTTCACGCAGCACG
>JADZAQ010000003.1 GCA_020852555.1 Burkholderiales bacterium | reverse complement strand
GGTCGGGTCGTGCGCGGCGATCGGCGCATTGCCACCGCGGCCGACGACGATCCCGTCGCGCACCACGATGGCGCCCACCGGAACTTCGCCGCGCCGGCCCGCCTCGCGGGCGAGATCGAGCGCCGCGTCCATCCAGCGCTCGTCAGCGGTCGAATCGGGCAGCGTCCTCGGCATCGGGGAGGATGGCGTCGGCCTCGATCTCGACCAGCATCTCGGGTGCGATGAGGCGACTGACCTCGACCATCGCGCACGCCGGCCGGATGGCGCCGAACGCCTCGCCGTGGGCGCGACCCACCGCCTCCCACTGCGTGATGTCGGTCACGTAAAGTCGCGTGCGCACGACGTCGGCAAGCCGCGCTCCGGCCTGGGCGAGCGCCGCTTCGACGTTGGCGATCGCCTGCTTCGTCTGCGCGTAGGCGTCCCCCGCACCGATGACGGCGCCGCTGGCATCGGTCGCGGTGGTCCCCGCCACGACCACGAAGCGGCCCACCCGCACGGCACGCGAATAGCCCACGAAGGGCTCCCACTTCGTGCCCGAGGCGATGTTGGTGCGCACCATGCGGCGATTCTACGCCACGGATCGCACGCAACCCGGCGCATCCCCACCGACGGCTCACCGGTGGCGCCCCGGCCCTCGTCGCCGCGCGGCGAGCTCGTCCTGGAGCAGGCTCTCGAATGCGTCGAACGCGTCCCGGCGCGGTATCGGCAGCGTCGGCGTGGCGATCGAATTCGCGGGTGACGGCAGCGAGGACGCCGCCGTCGAACAAGGGAAGCTACCGGGTCATAGGTACGCTCCAACGAGGCGGCCGATGCCGTAGGTGACCGCCATCGCGAAGCCGCCACCGATCACGTTGCGGCGAATCGAGGGTGCCCACGGTGCTCCGCCCACCTGGGCGGCGATGACGCCGGTCACCGTGAGGGCGATCAGTACGGCGAGCACCGTCACCGGCACGGCCATGGTGAGCGGCGACAGCAGGACGACCGCCAGCGGCACCAGCGCACCGATCGCGAACGACAGCGCCGAAGCGAGGGCCGCGTGCAGGGGATCGGTGTACTTGCCAAGCTCGATGCCGAGCTCGATGTCGGCGTGCGCCGCCAGCGCGTTGTGCTGCGTGAGCTCGCGGGCCGCGGCGCGCGCAATCTCGGCGCTGAGGCCCCGCTCCCGCAACAACGCGACCAGCTCCTCCAGTTCGGCCTCGGGGAACTTGGCGAGCATCGTCCGCTCGCTCACCACCGCCGCTTTCTCGGTATCGCGCTGCGCGCTCACCGACACGTACTCCCCCGCCGCCATCGACAGCGCACCCGAGACGAGCGCCGCCACGCCGGCGGTGAACAGCGCATCGAAGGTGAGACTCGCTCCCGCGACCCCCAGGATCAACGCCGCGGTCGAGACGATGCCGTCGTTGGCACCGAGCACGCCGGCGCGCAGCCAGTTCAGGCGATCCGCGGTGACCGCCCGCTCGGCGGCGAGGTCGATCCCCGCCGCAGCCGCTTGCGCAGCCCGCGCGGCCGGCGAGTGATCGGTATCAGCCATCGTGAAGGACGAATGCGCCGGAGGGCGGCGACTTCAGCGCGGCCGGAACATCCGCACCAGCACGCCATCCTTGTGCACGTAGTGGTGCACCAGCGCCATCGCGGTGTGCCCCGCCACCACGACGATGAGCGCGTTGGCGGCGATCTCGTGCGGATCGCCGAGGGCACGGATCTCGCCGAACCAGGTGAGCGCACCGAGCACCGGAACGGCCAGCAGCAGGACATACAGCAGCCGATGGCCCCAGATCGCGGCGCTGCGGGCGAGGCCCTCGCCCGGCACTTCCGGAACGCCGCGGCTCGAACGCAAGGCGAGACGAATCAGCACGAGCACCAGTACCGCGACGCCGACGACGACGTGGATTTGCGGATTCATCGTCAGCGGGCGATTGGTGAGTCCCATCTTCACCGCCAGCGCACGCCCCATGCCGTCGCTGTAGAAGTAGTTGAACACCACCAGCACCGCGACCGCCCAGTGCAGGACGATCTGCGTGGCGCTGTACCCCGTTCTCGCTTGCATCGACGCTTCCCTTGTCGCTAT
Source organism: Burkholderiales bacterium (assembly GCA_020852555.1). Classification (GTDB taxonomy): domain Bacteria; phylum Pseudomonadota; class Gammaproteobacteria; order Burkholderiales; family Casimicrobiaceae; genus VBCG01. The sequence continues at coordinate 622 of JADZAQ010000003.1, read as the reverse complement.
CGCAGGCCCCCGCGCAGACGCACGGACCGTCGCGGCATCATCGCGGACCGTAGCGATCGGCGCCGGCGCCGGCGGGGTGGCGGTGCATCACGCCGCGCCGCCAAGGCGCCGCGACTGCCGGCGCAGGCTCCACCAGCCCGCCACGGTATACACGAGAATCGTCGAACCGACGAGACCTGCGCCGAATACGGCCGCGATCAGGAACCAGTCGGCCGGGCCGCCGGCATCGGTAAAGCCCGACGACGACACCTTGGCCATCAGCACGAGGGCGAGCGCGCCGCCGATGACGCCGAGCGCCTCGGCACCCACCAGCCGGCGTGACACGATGCGCCGCTCGTGCACCAGCAGCATCACGAAGGCCAGCAGGCCCAGCACGACGACCGCGATGAGCACCCACAACAGTGGCCCCAGCATTTCCTGGAACACGGCGAGCACGACGGTCGGATCGAGTTCTTTCATGGACGAAGCTCCTTACGCGCGGCCGCGCAACATGCTGACGTAGGTGGGCTTGAGCGCCATCGTCTTCATCACCCAGGTAACCCACAGTTCCTCGAGCGGCGCGATCACCCCGGGGAACGACGGCACGAGGTTGTTCTGGTAGTCGAACTCGACCAGCATCGCG
>JADZAQ010000002.1 GCA_020852555.1 Burkholderiales bacterium | reverse complement strand
TGCGGCGGCCAAGTACAGAATTTCGCGCCGCTCGGCAAAGAAAACGGCATCGCAATACGGATCCTTGCCCGGCCCCCCGATGGCATTGCAGTTGGGGGTAGTCACGCCGAAGATGCCGAGATACCCTTGTCCCCCGAAGCTTTAGTTGATTACGGGCGCACCACGAATGATCGCGTGAGTAATACCATTGATAGCAGAGCTTAAGGCAATGACGTTGTTATGGGCCACCTTTGCAACGATCAATGAACACCACCAACACGCCCCCGAAATGCCAGCAGAATTTTGCGGGACCGCTGCAACGAGGCCAGAAACGTGGGTGCCGTGACCCTTGTACGTATTCTGGCATGTGGATGATGCGCCTTGCTCATCAATGTCGGTAAGGCCCCCAGTGCAGCCAGGTGGATAGAAAGCCTGCGAAAAATGGAATCGGATTTTTGATTGAAGATCTGGATGGGTGGTGTCGATCCCACTATCAATGACAGCGACGAAGCCATATCCCTTGGCGTTATCCCACCCACTCGACGCGTAAGGGTTCGACGATGGACTCATTGCGTTCAGTGATTCCAGAGCCCACTGATAATTGCTCGGAGCGAGGGCGATTGTTGTCGTTGCAACGTACGCATCATTAACGCGGAATGATTGCGTAAGTGCGACGTTGGCGCGGACTACCGCGATACTCGGATCTTCTCGCAGCCGTTTCTCTACCGCCGCGCGGGTGGCCGCATCATGGTAAGTAAGAATTACGTAATCATGTAGATACGCGTAGGGGTGCTCCGAATCCATCCGCCGGACAGCAGCCAGTTGTTCATCCGGTAAGCGCTCTGTGATGAGCCACTGGCCATCAGTTGGCGAGCCAAGGCGAGAATACAGCGCGAAATCGGCGCTCATCGACTTCCGATTGGCGGCCTCGATTTGTTTAAGGACATTCTCAGGGGCAAACTGGTTTGAGCTGCGATCCTCTCGGAATTTGACGACGAGGGCCGATCCTCCAGCTTCGAGGAGACTCGTCGAGGCGGCTGCTGTTGGGCAAATGCCCGACGTCAGCAGTAGAAGCGACGCGATCCAGAGATTGGGCGCTTTCAATTTGCCCTCCGTCAAATGACTCCGGGCGGGCGGTTGCGGATCCGCGAGGTTCCGCACGGGTGAGTCGATGATTGCCTCAGCGACACATCACAACGACGAACTCAACCAGTGAAGACCCTGGTCCGCTCCGAGTGTACCCGAATGCCTTTGGGGGCCGGCAGGCCGTGAGTTGCGGCCCTGGATGCGCGAGGGGTTTCGATGCCGTCCGAAAGGGCGGACGCGGCTCGGGCGATCCATCAGTTCGAGCAGACGCAGAAGATGATGAAGATGGTCGCCAAGGGCGGCATGCAGAAGATGCTGCGCGGGATGAAGGGGATGCTGCCGGGGCTGCGGTAGCGCTCTCCGGGTGTGTCGCGGCTCGTCAGATCTCGACCACGCGCACGACGTCTTGCAGCGCGGCGAAGTCGCCGGCATTCCTCGTGTAGAGCGGCAGGCCGTTCGCCGCCGCCGTCGCCGCGATGAGGAGATCGGCGAGCCGGCTGCGGCTGGTGCGTCCGGCCGCGCGCGTTGCGGCGAACACTCGGGCATACGCGCGGGCAGCGGCCGCGTCGAAGGGCAGGGGATCCCACGTTGCGGTCGCCCACTGCAGACGCTCCTGGCGGCGAGCACGTTCCAGTTCGTCGCGCGTCGCCAAAGGGCCGGCGGCGAGTTCGACGAGCGTGATGGCGGCGATCGCGGACTCGTCCGGTAGCCCGCCCGCGTCGATCTCGCCCAACGCGATCACCACCGAGGTGTCGAGAAGGCCGCGCGTCGGCTCAACCATCGACCGCCTGCTCGACGACCGCGTCGAGGTCCGCGCGCAGGCGGTGCGCATCGATCGCCGGGATCATTCGCGCGGCAGCGACGAGTGCGTCACGGGTGGCGAAGCGGCGCGGCGCGATCGGCCGCAACTCGGCGACGGGCACGCCGTTGCGGGTGACGACGATGGTCTGCCCCGCCTGGACGTCGCGCAGGACGGTGCCCGAATCATTGCGCAACTCGCGTTGGTTGATGGTCTTTCGCATGCAACGTTTGTAGCACATGTAGCGTCACGTAGCAATCATGCATGAATGTCGGACATGACTCTGGCGTCGAATGTGGAGATTTCGTGCGAGTTTGGTCATCGTCTCAAGGCGCATCGGCACGCGCGTGCCGGTCCTTATGCTTGCTGGATTGCTCGCCTCGGGCGCGCGGGTGGCGACCCGGAAACACATCGCCAGCCACGTCGAAGCCAATGCGATGCGCCGGTGGTAGTGGTTACAAGGCGAGCACGGCGGAGGTGCGCCTTGGCCTGCCAAGAAAAATTCCCTGGCTTTGCCGAGGAGGCGGCTGAATATTGACATCCTATAAGATGTCATCATATAACGTTGTCGGATGAGGGTGGTCCTCGACACCAACGTTATCGTTGCTGCGTTTCGCAGTCGCCAAGGCGCGAGCAACTATCTGCTGCGTTTGGTTGAGCGGGGAGTGGTGACGCCGCTTTGTTCCACTGCCCTGTTTCTGGAATACGAGGCGGTGTTGACGCGTGCCGAGACCCGAGCGGTAACGGGGCACGATCTCGACGACGTGGGGACGGTAATGGCTGCGCTGGCCGCCGTGGCCGAGGGCGTCGATATCTCGTTTCGGACGCGGCCCATGCTCACCGACGTCGCGGATGAGATGGTGCTCGAGGTGGCGATCAATGGTGCGGCAGAAGCCATCGTCACCCATAACGTTCGGGATTTTCGCCCGGCGCAGATGTTGGGCGTGTCGATCGCAACCCCTGGTGACATCGTCCGGAGACTAAAAGCATGACGCAGGCGCAACGTTACAAATATCCGTTGCAGTTACCGCAATCGCTCAAGGAGACGGCTGTGCGTCTGGCGATGGAGGATGGTGTGTCCCTCAACCAATGGATCGTCTCGGCGGTGGCGCAGAAGATTGGAGCGGTGGAAACGGCACGCGATCTCCTGAAGGCGCGTGCGGGCTCCGCGAAACCGGGCGACTTGGCCACGCTGCTCGACAAGGCGCCTGACATCGCGCCGCTTCCGGATGATGTCCTCTGACGCAAGAGACGGTTTCGTCCGGACCGGTGGGATCGAGGTGGCGGCGGGGGCCTTGCCAAGCAAGGCATTGCTCAGCCCCTCCTTTTCGCAGTAGAATCGACCTCTTTTCGTCTTCGCCTGGCGGGTACTACCCGGTGCCGGGCGCCACGCACAGGAAACACCCGCCATGGTCGTCATTCGCCTCGCCCGCGGGGGCGCCAAGAAGCGCCCCTTCTACAACATCGTCGTCGCCGACTCGCGCAATCGCCGCGACGGCCGTTTCATCGAGCGCATCGGCTCTTTCAACCCGATCGCGACCGAAAAGGAAGAGGCTCTGCGCCTTGCCGCCGACCGCGTGACGTACTGGCAGTCGAAGGGCGCCCAGCTCTCCGACACCGTCGCCGGCCTCGTCAAGCGCAACGCGGCTGCCGCGAAGCCCGCGGCCTGACGCGCAGGACCGACATCGCCAGCGAGTCACCCGGCGACATCGTCGTGATGGGGCGCGTGGTCGCCCCGTACGGCGTGCAGGGCTGGTTGAAAGTGGCGCCGTCCACTGCGGCGCAGGATGCGCTTCTCGATTATCGGCAGTGGTGGTTGCGCAAGCGCGGCGAGGCTGCCGCGTGGCAGGAAGCAACGCTGATCGCGGGGCGCCTGCACGGCAGTGCGCTCGTGGTGCAGTTCGCGGGGCTCGGCGAACGGGAGGCCGCGGCCGGTTACGCTGGCGCCGAGGTGGGGGTGCCGCGCAGTGCGCTGCCGGATGCCGGCGCCGGCGAGGTGTACCTCGCCGACCTCGTCGGTCTCGCGGTGGTGAACCGGGCAGGTGACGCGCTCGGCAGCGTGCGCGAAGTGCAGGAATTCGGGGCGCATCCGGTGCTGCGCATCGTGGATGACGCGGGCGCCACGTACCTCGTGCCGTTCGTGGCGGCCTACGTCGACGCGGTCGATGTCGAGGGCAAGCGCCTCGAGGTCGACTGGCAGAAGGATTACTGACGGCCCGCGGTAGCGGACCGACGGCAGCAGGAGAGGAGTGCGAGGGGCGCCGTGCGCATCGACGTCGTCACGCTGTTCCCGGAGATGGTGGCGCAGGCGGCGGCGATCGGCGTGACCGGACGCGCCGCCGAGCGGGGTCTGTGGCGTCTCGGCGTGTGGAACCCGCGGGATTTTGCCACCGACGCGCACCGCACCGTCGACGATCGCCCGTATGGCGGCGGACCGGGGATGGTGATGCTGGCCGACCCGCTCGCGCAGGCGATCGCGGCGGCGCGAGCGGTACAGGCGGCGGCCGGGGTGCGGGGAACGCGGGTGATCCATCTGACGCCCGCCGGCAGGCCGCTCGGCCACGCGCGGGTCGCCGCACTGGCGGGCGAAGTGGACGCGGGGTACGTGCTGCTGGCGGGGCGCTACGAAGGGATCGACGAGCGGCTGATCGCGCGCGAAGTCGACGAGGAAATCGCGATCGGGGATTTCGTGGTCTCGGGTGGCGAATTGCCGGCGCTGATGCTGATCGACGCGATCGCGCGGCTCCTGCCGGGGGCGCTCAACGACGAGCAGTCGGCGCGCGAGGATTCGTTCGTGACCGGCTTGCTCGACTGTCCGCACTACACGCGGCCGGAGGTGTACGAAGGGATGGCGGTGCCCGAAGTGCTGTTGTCGGGGCATCACGAGAAGATCCGCCGCTGGCGCTTGGCGCAGTCGCTGCACCGCACCCGCGAGCGGCGCCCCGATCTCCTGGCGGGGCGCACGCTCACCAAGGAAGAGGCGGCGTTGCTCGGGGAGTCGGGTTTCAGGAATCAGTAATCAGGGATCGGGCATCAGGTAGCGAAGGGCAGCAACCATAACGAACCAGGCGTCTCATCAGGAGCGAGGCCGGATCCGCCGCCTCCTGCGCTGACCGCCGTCACACGAAGGAAGCACCATGAACATCATCGAAATGCTGGAGAAGGAAGAGATCGCGCGTCTGGGCAAGACGATCCCCGATTTCTCTCCCGGCGACACCGTCGTCGTCAACGTCAACGTCGTCGAAGGCGAGCGCAAGCGCGTGCAGGCCTACGAGGGCGTGGTCATCGGCAAGCGCAACCGCGGCTTGAACTCGTCGTTCACCGTGCGCAAGATCTCGAGCGGCGAAGGCGTGGAGCGCACGTTCCAGACCTACTCGCCGCTGCTCGCCTCGATCGAGGTGAAGCGCAAGGGCGACGTGCGGCGCGCCAAGCTCTACTACCTGCGCGATCGCTCGGGCAAGGCCGCGCGCATCCGCGAGAAGCTGGTGCGCGGCAAGGGCGCTGCTGCCAAGGCCGAGTAGGCGTCGGACGGGGAGCGCCGCGGCCCCCTGGTCAGCGCCCGAAAGAGCGACCGCCTCCCCCGGGAGGCAGGTCGCGGCAGGGGCACGCAACCGATCGAGTCACCGCGGCTTGCCTTGGTTGCGTTTGCGCGCATCGACCTTGATCGCGGCAGCGACGATGGGCTTGGCCCAGCCGGGTGTATGCGACAAGTCGGAAGGTGCGACGATCACCCCGTCGCGCGTGCGCAGCACGAGTCGCGGCTCCGCTTTCGGGCGACCCCTTGGTTCCACGCCCAGGCATTGGCTTCGATCTGGGTCATGAGTCGGCCGTGAGTCTTCGCGGCGGACATCGCTTCGAGGGCAGCCTCATCCGGATTGAAGTAGGGAACTCCCGCGACTCGGAGCGCCTCGGCGCCGACGCTGCTCTTGCCGGCTCCGTTGCAGCCGGCCAGCACGAAAATCTGGCCGCCGGTGCTCTTCCTTCTAGCCACGCGGCGATCGTGCGCGTTTCTTCGCCGGCGCCTACGCCGGTCCCTGCGGCACTTGCACCGAGGCGGCCGCAAACGTAGCCAGTTGCGCTGGCGGCGTATCGAACGCCCGCTGCATGGCCGCAACCGCCCCCGGCGTCTGCATCGCCTCGAAGCGGCGATCGAACTCCGCGGACAGCGCGGCCAAGGCGCGGTCTTCCGCCTGCGTCAGCGTTCGATAGTCTTCGAGCGAGATCAGCACTGCCGACGGCCTGCGTTGCTTGGTGATCGCGACCGGACCGATGCGCAGCGCCGCATCGAGAAGCTCGCCGAATCGGTGCTTCGCTTGGCTGGCGGTGAATTGGGGCGCGTCGATCAATTCGCCACGGCGGTTGCGAACGACAATGGGACTGGTCATGAGCCTCTCCACCGCGTAATCCCGATCGCGGATTTTAGCCTTGAATGGCCATTATGGTCATGAATTGCGCCCCTCCCGGCGGGTGTGCGGGCGTCCGATCAGGCGATTCCAGCCCGCGGCCCGCTTCTTGCTTTGGGGATGGAGGGCACACCCGACGGCTTCTCGCGCGCGATGCCGACGGCATAATGGCGATTCCCTCGCGAGAGCTCCGTCCGCATGAAGGCAACGCTGTACGAAGCGCTCGGTATCCTTCCCGCCTCCTCCGACGAGGAGGTGCGGGCGGCGCTGCGCCGGGTGATCCGCAAGTACTACGCCAAGACCCGCGACGGGCAGGGCAACGTCGAGGAGGCGTTGCGCTTCATCAATCACGCGAGCCGGATCCTCTCCGATCCGGAGCGGCGGGTCCGCTACGACCAGGAACTCGCCCTTTCCGCCGGCACCACCGAGCAGCGCATCGCGCACGTCGTCAGCAATGCGGTCGCCGATGCCGGCGAGCAGACCGACGTCGACAAGATCGACGAGCCGCAGGTGCCGAAATCGGCCGAGGCGATCGATGATGAACTCGAGACGGGCCTCGACGCCGACGAGCCGGCGCCCGAGCGTCATCCGCACCACCCGGGGCTGACCGAGCGCGTCGCGTCGTTCGGTCGCTCGCCGATCGTGACGATCGTGCTGTGCATCTTCTTCGGCGCCTTCATCGCCGCCGCGATCGTCTTCGTGACGCCGGCCGATACCGTCCTCGTGGCCAAGCAGGTGCTGGTCTGGGTCACCATCACGCTGCTCGGGCTGACCCTCGTCTATGCCATCGTGCATGGGCTCGCGTTCCTGCGCCGGCGCAAAGGCAGCGGGCCGCCCGCGCTCGTCCCGCAGACCGACCTCGCGATCCTCAACTGGCGGCGCGAGAAGAGCGTCTTCCTCGGCACCAACCAGCCGCCCGAGGACGCGAGCTGGATCTTCCAGCTGCGCATGGCCGAGCTGGAGCGCGCGAAGTCCGGCCGCACCAGCGAGGCGCGGCCGTGGCAGCGGCTCGCCGCGCGCGTCTTCGACTACGCGATCTGGGGGCTGGTCCTCGCGCTCCTCCTCTCCGAGCTGCGCGGAGCCGGCGCGATCGCGCCCGAACTCGCGTTCTGGCTCGGGCACCCGCTGCTCGCCCCGGTGCTCATCACCGCGAGCTTCGTCCCGATCGAGGCGCTGCTCATCGCCTCGATCGGCACCACGCCGGGCAAGTGGCTGTTCGGCGTCTTCCTCCAGTTCTCGATTTCCGACGCCTACGCGCAGCGCGACGTGCGCACGCAGTTGAAGCGCGCGCTGCGCCGGTCGCTGCGCGTGTGGTGGGAGGGCGTGGGCTGCGGCTTCCCGCTGCTCGCTCCGGTGCTCATCGCCATCGCCTACGAGAAGCTCGCGCAGAACCAGGAGACCGACTGGGATTTCGCGCAGGACGTGCTGGTGACGCACGGTCCGCCGGGGATACTCAACACGGTCACCGGCGTGTGCGGGCTGGCCGCGATGCTGTGGCTCTACGGCGTCGCCTGGCACCAGCCGATGGCCGACTCGATCGCCTGGGCGCGCACGACGATTGCCGCGGCGATCCCGTCCGCACACACCATCACCGGCGGCTTCGCGGGGGGCGCGGGGCGCATCGCCAGCGCGCCGCACTCGTCGGGGACCGTCGGCACGCTGCCGACCGGCACCGCCGTGACCGGGTCGCCGTCGCGGCCGTCGCCCGCCGCATCGGCGCCGCCCGCTGCATCGGCGTCGCCCCCTGCGTCGGCGGCACGCGCGAGTGCGCCGTCGACGCTGCCGTCGACGCTGCCGGTCGAGACCGCCCCGGACGCGCCACCGCCGGTGGCGGCGACCGCGCCCTCCGTCACGGTCGCGGTGCCGCCGCGCACCGGCACGCCCGAACCGGCAACGCCGAACACCCTGGGAACCGCGCGCGACCCCTCCTTGCCGCTCGACGACGATCTCGCGACCTCGTTCGCCGAGCGCAAGGCGAAGATCGCGGTGGTGAGCGTCGAGGGTCCGCGCATGCTGCGCGCCGGCAACTGGCGGCGCGCCGCGGAGCTGTGCAAGGCGTGGACCGAGCTCGAGCTCGCGAGCGCCGATGCGTACCGCTGCCTGGGCACCGCGCTGCAGGCGCAGGGCTACCACCAGGATGCGATCGTCGCCTTCCGCAAGGCGAAGCACTACGACCCCAACGATCGCTCGCTCGACGCCGCGATCGACCGCTCGCAGAAGGGGATCGTCGCCGAATTCCTGAACCGCTATCGGCGGTAGCCCGCCGCGTACCACGCGAAGGCCTCGCGCAAGCCCGCGCGCAGGTCGTGCGTCGGCGCGTAGCCCAGGAGCCGCTGTGCCTTCGTGATGTCGGCCTGCGAGTGGCGCACGTCGCCGGCACGGAAGGCGGCGTGTATCGCGTCGGGCACGCGCAGTCCCGGCCGCTCGGCCGCGACGATCTCGCGCAGCAGGGTGAAGAGCTCGATGAGCGACGTACGCCCGCCGACGGCGACGTTGTAGACCTCGTTCTGCGCATCGGTACGCTCGACGGTTCCGGCGAGCAGGTTCGCCTGCACCATGTTGGCGACGTAGCAGAAGTCGCGCGTCGTGCTGCCGTCGCCGTGGATCGTCACAGGCTCGCCGGCGAGCATCGCCGCCACCCAGCGCGGGATCACCGCGGCGTACGCGCCGGCCGGATCCTGCCGCGCGCCGAACACGTTGAAGTAGCGCAGGCCGATCGAGCGCGTGGCGTAGCTGCGCGCGAAGACGTCGGCGTAGATTTCGTCGATCAACTTCGTGGCCGCGTACGGCGACAGCGGCCGGCCGATCGACTCCTCGATCTTGGGCAGTGCGGGATGGTCGCCGTACACCGAGCTCGACGACGCGTAGACGAAGCGGCCGACACCGGCATCGCGCGCCGCCACCAGCATGTTGAGGAAGCCGGAGTCGTTGGCGGCGTGGGTGGCGAGCGGGTCGGCGAGCGAGCGCGGCACCGAGCCCAGCGCCGCCTGGTGCAGCACGACGTCGACCCCCTCGCACGCGCGTCGGCACGCGGCCGTATCGGTGATGTCGCCTTCGATGAAGCGGTGGCGCCGCCACGCTGCGTCGCCCACTGCCGCGCGCACGTCGTCGAGGTTCGCGCGGTGGCCGGTCGCGAAATTGTCGAGGCCGACGACGTCCTGCCCGAGGTTGAGCAGCGTCTCGACGAGATGCGAGCCGATGAATCCGGCGCTGCCGGTGACGAGCCAGCGCGCGCGCCGGTCGCGCAGATGCGCGAAGCGCGCGGCGAGCACGTTCTGCATCGCACCGCCGCCCGTCGTCACAGCCGCCAGACCTCGACGCGGTGGCGGGTGGGCCTACTTGTTTTCAGGGCGCCGGCCCAACGCTTCCAGGGCGCGTTCGATGATCGTGCGATCTGCCGTGTCCTTGTCGCGCGCCGACTGCTTGGTACGCAGCAAGCCCTCCAGATCGAGGGTGCGAACCGGCAGTCCTTCCAGATCGATCGTCTGTGCATGCTGTTTGAGTGTGTCGTAGGTTTCGCCACCGGCGTTGAGCATGATGTCCACGATATACGCGTCGGCGACTCGGATGTTCTCACCCTCTTCGAACCATGCCGGCGACGATGCAAGCAAGATCATGGCGATGGGCGTCGTCGTGCGTCTTGAAGCGATAGACGCCCTTGCGGACGAATGTGCGGCTTCCGCCCGACAGGCGGTGCATATCGTCGTTGAAGCGCGCGCCCTCTGCCAATGAGGTGCCGCAGCCAGAGAACGCGACCGGGCGCGATTTCCGATGACCAACGGTTCGCATGGGGTTTCTACTCTCGAAAGGATTGGGGCTCATCGTACGGTGACGAAGCCCGCGCAGCAACCGGCAGGCCGTCGCGCGCCAAGCCGTCGCGCAGATGCGCGAAGCGCGCGGCGAGCACGTCCTGCATCGCACCGCCGCCCGTCGTCACAGCCGCCAGACGCGGATTCCGCGGCTTTCGAGCGCGGCGGCATCGGCGGCGCACTTCACGTCGACGTAGACGCCGCCGGGGGCGAGTTTCGCGGCGAGCTCGTCCGCCGACCGTGCGCGAAACGCCCGGTGCGCGACGGCGGCGACGATCGCCTTGGCGGGCGGCAGTGCGTCCCAGGATTCGAGCCTGATCCCGTACTCGGCCAGCGCGTGCGCGGGTTCCGCCACCGGGTCGTGCACATGGACGTTGACGCCGAACGACTCGAGCTCGCGGATCACGTCGATCACCCGCGAGTTGCGCAGGTCCGCGCAATCCTCCTTGAAGGTGAGGCCCAACACGACGACGTCGGCGCCGCGCACCTCGAAGCCCGCCTTGACGAGCTCCTTCACCGTCTGCTCGGCGACGAAGCGCCCCATGCCGTCGTTGATGCGCCGCCCCGCGAGGATCACCTGCGGGTGGTAGCCCACCATGTCGGCCTTGTGCGTGAGGTAGTACGGATCGACGCCGATGCAGTGCCCACCCACGAGCCCCGGCCGGAACGGCAGGAAGTTCCACTTGGTCCCCGCCGCCGCGAGCACCTCGCCGGTGTCGATGCCGATGCGGTGGAAGATGAGCGCCAACTCGTTCATGAGCGCGATGTTGAGATCGCGCTGCGTGTTCTCGATGACCTTCGCGGCTTCCGCCACCTTGATGCTGCTCGCGCGGTGGATGCCGGCGGGCACGACGCTGCCGTAGACCGCGGCGACGCGCTCGAGCGTCGCCGGCGTGTCGCCCGCCACGACCTTGGTGATCTTCGGCAGCGTGTGCTCGTGGTCGCCCGGGTTGATGCGCTCGGGCGAGTAGCCGACGAAGAAGCCCTCGCGCCAGGTGAGGCCCGAGCACTCCTCGAGGATCGGCACGCAGATTTCCTCGGTCGCCCCGGGGTAGACGGTCGACTCGTAGACGACCGTCGCGCCGCGCGCGAGGTGGCGCCCGACGGTGGCGCTCGCCCCCTTGAGCGGCTCGAAATCCGGCCGCTTCGCGTCGTTGACCGGCGTCGGGACCGCCACGACCACGAAGCTCGCCTCGGTGAGGCGCGCGGGATCGGTGGTGAAGACGAGTCTCGACGCCACCGCGAACTCGGCGTCGGCGACCTCACCCGTCGGGTCGCGCCCGCCGCGGTAGGCGCCGATCTTCGCTTCCGCGAGGTCGAAGCCGATCGTGCGATAACGCTTGCCGAACTCGATGGCGAGCGGCAGCCCGACGTAACCCAGTCCGACGATCGCGATCGTCGTCGTGTCGAGCGGCGGCGTCATCGGCGGGCCTGGTGGTCGAACGGATCGAGCGTGTTCACTCCCAGCATCTTGAAGTCCGCAACGTTGCGCGTGACGACAACGAGATTGTGCAGCCGCGCAGTCGCGGCAATCATCGCGTCTTCAAGCACCGTGTTGGACTTCCGGTGCGTCAACCTCCCCCATTCGCGGAACGCAGCCGCATCCATCGGCAGCACCTGGTACGAGGCTGCAACCTGCTCCAGCCACTGCTCAATCTCGGCCGCCTTGTCGGGGTCGTCCTCCCGCGTCTTCTCGATGCCGACCTGGATCTCGCCAATCGTCACCGCCGAGAGAAACAAGGTCGCATCGTCCGCTGCGCCCACCCATGCCAACACAGCACCGTGCGGCTTGTTCTTCCGCAGCTCGGAAACGACGTTCGTATCCAGCAGGTACATCGTCTACAGCTCCGGCACGCTGCGCCGCCGGCTCGATCCGCGCGCGCGAACCGGAAGCTCGCCCCGGGCTTCATCGGTGAGGAGCAACTGCTTCAGCGAGGGCCGCGCCGCAGCCTGGAGCCGCCGCCATTCGTCCACGCGCACGAGAACGGCAGCCTCCGCCCCGCGCTTGGTCACCACCTGCGGTCCTTCGGACAAGCACCGCTCCAAGAACTCACTGAACCGCGCCTTGGCGTCTTGAACAGGCCATACTTGCATAGGGCGCCTCATCAGACTAGATTGCTGACTATTTTAGCACGCGCGCCATCCAGTCCGCGCTATCAACCGACGCGTCGCATGGCATGCACCGGGAAAGTCTGCATTCTAGGCGGACGGGGTCGGGCCAGGCCGTTGCCAGCGCGGCGAGATCCGGTAACCCTTCGCAGCGAGCGCCGCCGCCGCCCGGCCGACGGCGGCGACCATCGCCGCATCGGGGGGGGGCAAGGGCGGGCCGCGGCGCCCAAGATGCCCCGTCTACCGGCCGACAATGCATCTCATAGGTTGCAATTACCCTCCTCAGTTGGGTATATTGCTACTTATGAGTGACATTTTACGTCTTCCGGATGAGCTCGGTCGCGAGCTGCGCGACCGTCGCAAGGCGCTGCGCATGAGCAAGCTCGCGCTCGCGCGCCGGGCTGGAAAGGTCCGCACCGTCGTCGACCGCCTCGAAGCCGGTCACGATGTGACCGTGTCGTCGCTGTTCGCGGTGCTGGGTGCGCTCGGCCTCGTCTTGCGGGTGGAGCGTGCCGGACTGCCAACCGCCGAGGAAGTCGCGCGGCGCTTCGCGGACGATGATGAGGCTTCCTGAAAGGCATATCGAGGCAATGCCGAAATGCCGACCATCAGCTCGTTCTATGGAATTCTCATCCAGATGTTCTGGTGCGATCACGACCCACCGCACTTCCATGCGCTATATGCCGAGTACGAGGTCTTGATCGACATTCGAACGTTGGAGGTCCTGGAAGGTAAGATGCCGCGTCGAGCAGTCGCGCTCATT
>JADZAQ010000001.1 GCA_020852555.1 Burkholderiales bacterium | reverse complement strand
TGGCGCGCGCCGCCTACGCCCGGTTGCGCAATCCCGGCGGCTTCCGCCCGCTCGCGCTCGAGCCCACCGCGGTCGTCACGCCGATTGCCCCGCTCGCCGATGCCGCGACGCTCGGGCACACGCTGCTCGCCTACGACGTCGACGGCTCTCCCCGCTACGAGTATCCCGCGCTCGCCTACGACCTCGACTACTTCCCGTCGATGGCGCTGCGCATCGTGCAACGCTACCTCGACGTCCCGTGGCAGGACGTCGTCCTGTCGCTGGGGGAAGGTGTCGCGGTGGGGCCGCTCGACGTCGCAACGGACGCGCAGATGCGCGTGCTGGTCGACTATCTCGGCCCTTCGGGCGCCTTTCCCGGCCACTCGTTCTCGCAGGTGCTGCGCGGCGAGGTGCCGGACGAGGCCTTTCGAGGGCGCATCGTGCTCGTCGGCGCCAATGCGCTCGGCACGCGCGACACGTTCAAGTCGCCCTTCACGGCCGTCCTGCCGGGCGTGGAGCGCCTCGCGACCGCCGTCGACGCCATGCTCCACGGACGACAGCTGCGTCGTCCGCCTGTCGCGCCATGGATCGAGGTCGCGTCGATGCTGCTGGCGGCGATTGCGATCGCGCTCTCGGTGTCGCGCCTGTCGCTCGCCGCGGCCGCGATCGTCACCGTCGCGCTCGCCGCGACATTCGTTGCATCGGCGCAGATCGCGCTCGCGCGCTTCGGCGTCTGGCAGGCGAGCGCGGTCCCGGCGGCCGCACTGGTGATGACGTTCATTCCGCTCTCGCTGTACCGCTACGGCCTCCTCGACCGCGAGCGCCGGCGCGTCCGCGCGGCATTCCGCCGCTACCTCTCGCCGCAGATGGTCGATCGGCTGGTCGACGACGAAAGGCCGCTCGAGCTCGGCGGCGAGCTGCGCGAGCTTTCGATCCTGTTCTGCGACCTGCAGGGCTTCACCGCGCTCTCCGAGCGTCTCGGTCCCGCCGATCTCACGCGCGTCGTCAACCAGTTCCTCGGTGCCGCGACCGATGCCGTGCTCGACTACGGCGGCACCGTCGACAAGTACGTCGGCGACTGCATCATGGCGTTCTGGAACGCGCCGGTCGCGCAAGCGAACCACGCGGAGCTCGCCTGCCGCGCCGCGCTTCGCATCGTCGACAACATCGCGCGGCTGAACGACCAGTGGCAGCGGGAAGGGACCGGCCTGCCGCACCTGCGCGCCGGCGTCGGCATCAACACCGGAGCATGCACCGTCGGCAACTTCGGGTCATCGCACCGCTTCGATTACTCGGCGATCGGCGACGCCGTCAACGTCGCGGCGCGGCTGGAAAGCGAAACGCGCACGCGGGCGTTCCCGATCCTGCTGGGTCCGCAAACGGCGGCGGGTGTTCCTCGCTTCGCGACGCTGCCGCTCGGGTCGATCCGATTGAAAGGACGGCGCGAGGCGCTGGACGTGCACGCGCTCGTCGGTGACGAGCGCATGCGCGAGCAGGCGTCGTTTCGCGTGTTGCGCGAAAACCACACGCATTCGCCGCTCGCGGCGGACGAATCTCGCGAAGCTGCGGACGGCCTCGCGTCGCGGCGCGTGCCCTAGGTTTCGGGCGGACGCGCATGCGTCCCGCTCGTACGGCGGGATCGCCGCCGGCGCGGCGCCAGCCGGTTGCCCATGCGAGGCTGCGCTGGCTCGCGCCTGCCCCCGTTACCCTCCCCGCGGCGCCCGCCAGCCGCGGGGAGGCCTGCCGCAAACCGCCTCGATTGGCCGAAAAACGGCGATCCCGGCGCAAAAGACGTACACAACGTGCAACCGCCGGTCAGCATGTGACGCTCCATGTAGGGTCGACATCTTGTTGAGGACACCGCGTACCTGTAGCATCGGTGCACTACGTGGTCTCCGGGGGGATGGACCGTGGCGTCGACCAGACAGGCGGTGCAGGACCATGCGACCAAGGCGGGCAGCTGGCTGACGTTCCTCGGCCGGGTGCTCCTGCCGTTGGGCCTCTTCGCGATTGCGTTCCTGGGCGCTGGCGCGAACGCCGCGCACGCAGCGGTGGCGCCGGGCAGCAAGATCGCGCCGGACCTCCGCGCGGTGCTCGGGAGCCAGAAGGCGAGCGCCAAGTGGACCGCCACCACCAAGCGGGGGCTGTACGTCCAGGTCCTCGTCAGCGCCGTCAGCGCCGACCCGGCGCTTGGCGACCTCCGTGCGGCGATCGTCGCTGCGGGCGGCTCGGTGTACTACGCCTACCGCTCGACACCTGCGCTGCTGGCCGTGCTCCCCGCATCGGCCGTCGGCTTCATCGCGGCGCGAAGCGACGTCGCGCTGGTGCTCCCCAATCGGTCGGCCTTCCGGACGGCGAGCTTCCTGGAGGACATCACCGGCACGGCCCAGACGCGCCTGGCCAACCGCGGCGCCTACGACGGCGCCGGCGTCGGCATAGCCGTTCTCGACTCGGGCATCGATCCCTGTCACGCCGCCTTCGGTGGCCGCGCCGTCGGCGCTGGCGAGGCTTGCCTGCCCAGCTCGCGCATCGGCGCGGCAGTGGACTTCACGCGGCTCGGCGCCTCGCAGCGGCCGAACGCGGTCGACTGGACGCAGCCTCGCGACCTGACGGGCCTCGACAGCCGGTTTTTCACCCAGCACCTCAAGGCCGGCGGCTCAGGAAGGGCGAATCCCGACGCCTACGGTCACGGCACGCACGTCGCGTCGGTTGCGGCCGGGCAGCCGATCAACGGGGCGCCGGACGGTGGTGGCGTCGCACCCGGCGCGCTGCTCCTCGATCTCAAGGTCCTCGACGACCGCGGCGTCGGGCAGGTGAGCGACGTCCTCGCCGGCATCGACTGGGCGATCGCCAATCGCCGGGCCTACAACATCCGCGTGCTCAACCTGAGCCTCACCACGCCGACGACCGGCTCGTTCCTCGACGATCCGCTCGCCCGCGCGGCGCGATCGGCCTCGGCGATGGGCATCGTCGTCGTCGTGGCGGCCGGCAACTACGGCGTGACGGCCAATGGCGTCGAGATCCTCGGGGCGATCGGTTCGCCCGCGAACGAGCCGTCGGTCATCACCGTCGGCTCGGCGCACCATCACGGGACGCTCGCGCGCGCCGACGAGTCGATCAATCGCTTCAGCTCGCGCGGACCGACGCGCAGCGGCCGCCTCGACGCCAAGGGCGTGCGCCACTACGACAACCTGCTGAAGCCCGATCTCGTCGCGCCGGGGAACCGCATCGTCGGCGCGCTCGCCGGCTCGGGCAATGCGCTGCTGTCGGCGAACCCCGCGCTGGAGTTGGTCGGCTACGGCGCCGGACGCAATGGCCGCCAGATGCTCCTGAGCGGAACGTCGATCGCTGCGCCCGCGGTTGCCGGCGCCGTCGCCGTCCTCCTGCAAGCGAATCCGGGCCTGACGCCGCCGCTGGTCAAGGCGATCCTCCAGTACACGGCGCAGCCGCTGCCTGGAGCCTCGCTCGTGCAGCAAGGCACGGGCCTGCTCAACGTCGAGGGCGCCGTGCGCGTGGCGCAGGCGCTTCGCACCGACATCGCGAGCGCGATCGCCTCGCGCTCGCTGCG